>DKEY01000032.1:651-5578 GCA_002469305.1 Sulfurospirillum sp. UBA6810 | reverse complement strand
AAGAAGTTATAAAAGCTTTTAGACCAAAAAAATAGTTTTTTACATGTAAGAGATAAAACTCTTACATGTAAGAATTTCTAAGCAGATTTTTTAAAGAGTTGCTCTTGTAAAACTTTGACAAGCGCTTTATCTACATTTTGTGATTGTGTATCAATAAATACATTTGTACAAGCTATATGTGAACTTTCTTGTGCTAAAACAACAACATCTATATCAAGCTCTTTTATCTCTTCACAAGAGACAGACTTCACAGAGGTAACACCACCTTTATCATTTACGGATACTACTGTAAAAAAGGCAGCATTTTCACACTCTTTCACTCTACTTGCTTGAAGACCTTTCTCTTCACTCGTTGGAAATGCGATTGTCATAATTGTTCCTTTCTTTAAGTATGTGAGGGGAAGTTTATAAAATTTGACGATTTAAGTCAATTAAATAGCTATTTTCAACGTCAAATTGAAAAACAAGATAAAAAGTGTTACAAAAAAGAATTTTAACATTAAAAGTAGCTTATTTATGTTGTTTTGAAGAAAATAAATTAAGGTTAAATTGAGAATTTCTGTAACAAAAAAAGGAGAAAACTTAAATATAAATATTAGTTTTTTTCTATTTAAGAAATATATAGCTAAAAGTTGTGCCTTGTTGTAGTTTAGAAGTAACATCTATCTTGATATGATTTCTCTCACATATCTTTTTTACGATACTAAGCCCTATGCCAAAACCTCCACTGATTTTATCTCCTCTGTAGTAACGCTCAAATATCTTTGAAGTATCTTTTATACCAACGCCCTCATCTCTAAATCGTAAAACTATACCATCTGTATCTTGGTGCATACTCACAAAGACATTGCAAGAGTGTTTTGAGTATTTGATTGCATTTGAGAGATTGTTGTCTATGATTCTATTTAACTCATTTGTATCAAACTCTATAAAGATATTTGGCTCAATAGTATTGACAAACTTGATCCCTTTTGCATTTGCCAAGTCTTTAAAAAACTCAATTCTATTTTCTAAAAATTCAGAAAAATTGATTTTGATGATTTCATTTTTAATGATGTGTTGGCGCATATAATACTCTAAGTCCTCATATATAACACTCATATTTTTAAGAGCTGATTTGATTCGGAGTATGTACTTTTCTTTTTCAACTTTTGTTGCTAGCATATCTACATTGAGTCTTGCAACTCCAAGAGGTGTTTTCAGTTCATGCATAGCATCTTTGATAAAGTTGTCAAGATAAGTATTGAGTTTTTTATAAGGTTCTATGCTTTGTTTGATTGTGATAAACGAAGATAAAAAGATGAGAGAAATGACACTGATGATAAGTATGATGACATTGTAAATCACTTGTGAGTAATTTGTATTTTTACACACAACAACATACTTTGCTCCTAAAATATTCTCTTTTATGTACATTTTGGTGCAGATTTTATCTTGGCTTATGAGATATTCATCATTAAAGTTTACATGTGAAGTTAAAAGGCTAAATATTGCTTTGTCATTGCTATCAAAAATGCCTGAAGTATAGATGTTTGAGCGAGGATATTCAAAGACATTGCTATCTTCACTGGCAAACATTTCCATCTTTAAAATTATCGATGCGGCAAAGTTTTTGAGTTTTGCCTTATCTTTTATATTTTGATTTTCGACAGAAGCTACTATATAAAAGAAAATAGGGATAGTAGCGATAAGAAAGCTAAGGATAACTTGGAGTATGATAAATTTATTATCGCTGTTTTTACTTATCAATTTTATATCCGATAAATCTTTTATTTTTGATAAAATTTTGGTCTGTTTTATCTCTGATTCTTTTTACGCACATCCTGATATCTGCATATGAAATCTCTTTGTTGTCACAAATCCTATCATGTAAAGAGCTAAGAGATAGATATATCCCTCTGTTTTGAATCAAGCATGAGACAAGCTCCGTCTCTTTTTGTGTCAAATCTACTATCTTATCCTCTTTGTATAAGAGCTCTTTTTTTATATCAAAAGAGTAAATATCACAAATCTTTAGTAAATCATCTCTTGTATTGAAGCATTTGTTTTTTATGAGTTGTTCTATTCTGTATTTTAATTCAAGCATATCAAATGGTTTTTTCAAGTAGTCATTGCAACCAAGTTCATACCCTTTTGAGAGACTTTTTATATCTGTAAGAGAGGTTAAGATGATAGTTGGAGTTGCTATATTTGAAGCTCTTATCGTATCTAAAATCTCAAAGCCATCTATACTAGGAACTCTCACATCTAGGATAAGTAAGTCAAAACTTTTTTCATAGATAGCATCTAACGCTTCTTGCCCATCTTCAAAGTCACTTACCTCATAAGAGAGGTCTTCTAAAAATTCTTTGATACTGATTTTATAAAGATAGTCATCTTCTAAAAGTAAAATTTTCATTTTATGATAATCTCTGTTTTTTCTTTATTTGCTATGCTCAAGTTTTCATGATTGCTGATGATGTAGCCATCGTATTGATACTGTGGTAGATAGCTGAAGTATCTGCTACTGTTTTTAAAAGAGGCAACGATATAGCCTATGGCACTTCCATTCATGTCATTTATAGGAATCATAGTGATTATAGTATCGTTGTAGATACTATAATGTTTCGCTTTATCTAGTAAGGTTACATTTTCTTTGAGTAAGTCAAAGAGTTTTTGGTCATATTGATTTGTGATAATCACATAGTTGTGTAGTTTTATGTTTGAAGCATGATATTTGGCTACATGTAAGTATTTTTCATCTAGTAAAGGTAGGATTTCCATGCCAAAAGAGTGAAGCTTTTTTTGTAAATCACTATAAGAGATGATAATTTCAAGAGAGCCTATATAATGCTCTTTTTCATCAAAAATAGGTGCGATGGCTTTTATATTGAGTCTTTTTCCAAGTTCATTGGAGACAAATGGCTCTTGTGTTTTTTGCACTTTCACCAAGCCTTTTCTAAACTCTTTTAAACTCATCCCTATATCTTTCTCTTCCCAACTTCTAAAAAAAACTTCCAAGTTTTTTGTGTGTACTTGGACTTGTATATTTTTCATATCGGTGTAGGTTTTTATGTTGGATAACAAAGAAGCGACTTCTTTTTTCATTTTTACTCTGTCACTCTCTTTTAAAGCTTGCATGATATTGTGATTTTTAGAAAAGAGGATCGCCAAAGAGAGGGCATGTTTTTTTTGATAGGTTATTTCATAGTTGATTATATCTATGTTCTTTGCCACAAGTATATCTACTTGATCTTGTTGGATGATATCATTGTACTTTTTTAGGAAAAAAAGAAGTACAGACATAATCAGTACAAAAATCACTAAAAAAGTTCTATATGGTTTTAGCATCTATCAACCTATTGGGGGTGGTGTGTCAGACACACCACAAATTATTTTATAATTTTACCATAAGGGCCAAATTTATGCTCTTTGCCCTCAACACCAACTCTGTAAACATCAGGTGCTTTTACTGTTGCATCTGGAAAGTCTGAATTTCTATTGATTTTTTCAGGTCTATAATGAGCATCATCATTCATATAGGCTGCAACATTGTATGCTTCTTCATCACTTAGTATTGGTGCTTCATGTGTTGCACCTAGTGGCATATTGTTTTTGATAAAATCAGCAGCTTTTAAAACTCTGTACATACCAGCACCTTTGTTATAAGTATCATCACTTCCCCAAAGTGCTGGAAACTCATATCCATTTGCCTTGCCTGCTTTTTTTACGCCCTCGCCATTTATACCATGACATGAAGCACACTGCAAATCATAAACAACTTTTCCTTTTACTGGGTCTGCTGCTTGTGCTTTTATCATCTTTCTATCTATCTTCGCCAAACCACGCCCTGGTATTTTAGATGCACCACCTACTGGGATACCTTGGCTTAACCAGTGCATATACGCTTGCATCGCCTTCATCTCTTTTCCCTCAGCTGGAAGTGGGTAGCCATTCATACTTCTAAGCATACAGCCGTTGATTCTAGCTGTGAGTGTACCGATACCATCTTCTCTTGGTCTATACTGTGGAAACTCACCATATGTACCGACAAATGGAGCAGAGTAAGCTTTTGTACCTGCTTCTAAGTGACAGTTTTGGCATTGGTTGTTATTGCCAGCATATCTCATAGAGATGTCATCAACCTCTGGACCTATGTATTTTGAAGTATTGACAATCAACTCACGACCGTACTTTACAAGTTCTCCATACTGGTTGTTTGGAACATCCTTCATATCTGGAACACTCCATGCAATCTTCTCTACCTTATGCCCTCTGTAAGAGCGTTTAGCCAGCTCTTTACCATCAAATGCAACTGCGTTTGTTAAGAGTAGAAGTGTAACTCCTAAACCTACAATAAGATTTTTCATTTTATCCTCCTTAAATGATTAAGGAAGTTTATAATGTGTAGATAACTCGAAAGTAACAAATAGAATTTATTTCTTCTTTTTTACATAGATGAGCGTGATGAGTGCAAGAGATACAAGTGTGATAAGTGTTATTTGATGGAGATATGCTTGTATAAGTTCTTGGTTGTTACCAAGGATATAGCCAAGGATACTGAGGATACTCACCCAAATGCTTGCACCAAGTGTTGTATAGAGTGAAAATTTAAAAACATTCATATTGGAAAGTCCAGCTGGAAGCGAGATATACTGACGAACTACTGGGATAAGCCTTCCGTTGAAAGTGGAGATTTCACCATGCGCTTTAAAAAATGTTTCCATCTTTAAAAGTTTCTCTTCATCAAACCAAACATAGTGACCATAGCGCAGTAGCAGTTTTCTGCCTAAAGTTTTTGAGAGATAGAAGTTAAAAAGTGCACCTGCTAGTGAACCAAAACTCCCCATAGCAATAGCTATATAAAGGTTCATTTCTCCCTTATAAGCCAAATATCCAGCAGGTATCATCACCACTTCGCTTGGAAAAGGGAAAAAAGAGCTCTCTA
>DKEY01000032.1:0-532 GCA_002469305.1 Sulfurospirillum sp. UBA6810 | reverse complement strand
TCAACAGGGGCATTTGCTACAAATCTTTCATTTGAGAGCATTCCGTCTAATTTTGCTATTTCTTTTTCAAGTTTTACTTTTTGATTGTTAAGACGCTCGATAATAGGAGTTAAATCAACCCCACTTAAAGGGATAAAAACTTCTAAGTTATCACTTACATCTCTTACCGCATTTTCAAGCTTTTCAGTTACAAAGTTGATTTCACTACTTTTACCTAAGAGTTTGATAAAAGGCAAGGCTTTACTTAAATCAATCTTATCATTGAGTTTGATTGAACAACTCTCTATCTTTTGGCTTGGCATATCTATCGTAGCCTTTGCACGTCTTATACTTACTATCGCTTCGATAACAAGTTCAAAAACTTTTTCTATCTCCATATCACGAGAGATGTCACTTGGATAAGATTTTACCATGATAGATTGCGTTTCTTCAAGTTTTTTATCACTGAGTTCTTGGTATAAAAACTCTGAGATAAATGGCATATAAGGATGTAGTAACTTCATCGCTTCTTTAAAGATACTTCCAAGCTCTT
>DKEY01000181.1 GCA_002469305.1 Sulfurospirillum sp. UBA6810 | reverse complement strand
GGAGTCTCTCATAGATACCTTTTGCTCTTCTTTTTACTTTGCTATTGGGTAATTCTCCCTCATTTTTACAACCATTTTCAACACACTCTTGCATCACACTCCAGATGTAAAGTAGCTCTTTGCGTATCTGTTTGAGCGGTCTAAAAGCTTTTTCGTTTTCCATCATCAACGCACTTATGCAAAGCGAATTTTCAGAGCAAAGAGACAAAAGCTCTTTTGCACTTGAAAACTCAAAAGGAACTTTTATCATCTCTTTTGGCTTATCTATATCCTCTTCATCTAAGATATCGCCTCCACCGATAGAATAGTAGGTTTTTGCAAGCAATAAATTCTCTTTTTTATCGTACATGTAAAGCTTGATTGCGTTAGAGTGATAAGATAAAAATTTATCATGATACAGTACAATATCATTTTGAAAATCAAATGGTATTCGCTTTATCTCTAAAAGGTTGATTTTTTGTTTTTCAAGCATATTTTCAAAGCGCATTTTTGCAACTTTTATATCTATATTTTCAGCATCAAATCCCATCAAACCCCACACAATAGCTCGATCGCTTCCATGCCCTTTTCCAGTCGCACCTAAAGAGCCAAAAAGCTCAACTCGTATATGAAAACACTCACTCAATAAATTTAAATGTGAAGCTTGTTTTAAAAAATTCTTTGCTATTTTCATAGGTCCTAGTGTGTGCGAACTTGAAGGACCAATCCCTACTTTAAAGAGTTCAAATACTGAGTGCATCTTTTTGTTTCCTTAAAAGAACTTCAATCTCTTTTGCCTCTACTGGTTTAGAGAAAAGAAAGCCTTGCATCTGCGTACAACCATGTTCTAATAAGAATTTACGTTGTAGCTCGGTTTCCACACCTTCTGCTAAAACTTTTAGATAAAGACCACTACCAAGTGCCATTATCGTTCTAGCAATAGCTCTATCTTCAAAACTTTTAGAGAGATTTTCTACAAAAACTCTATCGATTTTTAGTTTGGTGATAGGAAGCTGTTTTAAGTAAGATAAAGAGGAGTAACCTGTACCAAAATCATCTATCGATATCCCGATATTGATATCTCTTAGTTTTTTAAGAAGCTCAATAGATTTTTTTGGATTTTTCATGATATAACGCTCAATCACCTCAACACCTAACCACTCTGGTTTACATCCTGTTTGTCTTAGCGTCTTTAAAATAAACTCATAAAGCCCATCTTGTTCAAGTTGACGTCCTGCAAAGTTGATAGAAACTCTTCCTGGATTTAAACCCATCTTATACCACTGACTAATCTGTTTCATAGCTTCTTGGCTTACCCATTTTCCAATCTCTATAATCAAATTACTCTCTTCAGCAATCTCTATAAAATAGTTTGGATAAACCAAACCTTTTTCTGGATGATTCCAGCGTATAAGTGCTTCTACTCCTTCGATAAAACCATCTTTGGCACTAACAATAGGTTGATAATGAAGTATAAATTGATTGTGAAAAAGTGCTTCTCTTAACTCACTTTCAACTTTGATTTGATGTTCTACCTCTTCATTCATCTTATTTGTGTAGAATTTATAATTATCTCTTCCCTCTTCTTTAGCTTTTAACATCGCTGTATCAGCATTTTTAAGGAGTTCATTTACATTTATTCCATCATCAGGGTACATACTAATGCCGATACTAAGTTTAACAGATTGTCTTACTTCTTCTAAAATAAACTCTTCTTGAAAACTATCTTTGAGTTTATGTAAAACATTTACAACGTCATGAACATCTTTACAATTATCAAGCACAATGATAAATTCATCTCCACTAAGTCTTCCAACGATATCAGACTCACGAATACCACTTTTAAGCCTTTTTGCAACTTGTTTTAAAAGAGCATCACCAAGATGATGACCATAAGAGTCATTAATATGTTTAAATTTATCAAGATCCACAAACAAAACTGCGACTTTATAACCTTCTCGCTTAGCTCTTTTGAGTAGCTGTTCTAATCTATCAGTGAGTAAAATTCTATTTGGTAAAGAGGTTAATGTATCGTGTTTTACTTGATATTGTAAAAGTTTTTTTTGCTCAATTGCTTTTGCATGTTTTAACATCAAACGACTCTCATAATAGCGAAGTATACGTCTTAATCTACTTGAAAAATCAAGCATAATAAATAAAACAATAACAACAATTGCAAAAGAAACAGCAAGAATTTCTACAATAGACTGATACAGTTGCTTTTCTAACTCCTCTTCTTTTAGGTTAATCTCTTGTAACACACTCGCCCCATAGGTATTTGTCCCTATAACCCAATCTAAATTTTCAAGATATCTCACAAAAGAGGAGTTATATCTTTTAGCTTCATTTGTATCAAACTGCATTGAGGTAGTGTGAGAGATAAAAAACCCCTCTGGGGAGATTTTTGAACCTCTTATAATCTGATTTACCTCTGAACTTCCTTGTGAAAACTGTTGTTGTTCTTTTTTAGTTGTAATCAAATTACCATCACTATCATAAGCAAATATATAAGCCCCATCACTGTAACTTATCTCATCTAAGAAAACTTTGGCTTCTTTTTTCACTTTGTCTAAAACATCTTCTTCATATCTTGCAGTTCCAACTAAAATCCCCAGAGGTGCAAAGAGACGGATATATCCTATCTTTTTTTTCATAGGAGAGTCTAAAGCATCTGGTTTATACCAAAACCACTCATAAAAATCTTCCTGTGTATTTTTTGCAATATTTATAAAATCTTGAATAATATAAGTTCCCTTGACATCTTGATGGTTGTACATGTAAGTGTTTTCCATATAAGGCTGGGTTGGAAGTAAAAGGTTATAACCATTTAAATCGTAGATAAAAAAGTATCCACTCAAATTTTCAAAAAAACGAATCGGTCGTAATTTCTCTTTTATCTTTTCTATTATCTGTTTTTTGGAGAGGGTTTTGTTTTCATAATAGATATTTTCCATCATTTCAACAGCTAGCAAAACTAAGTGTTTTACTTCGAGTTTAGCCTCTTCTTTTAAAGCAGATTCATTTGACTGTAAAAATGAGGCAATAGTGTCTATACGTTCTCTGGCTTTTATTTTTGTCTCTTTGAGAAATTTTCTTTTTATCTCATCAATATCTCTTGAATAACGATCGTTTTCATACTTGATATA
>DKEY01000091.1:3361-3822 GCA_002469305.1 Sulfurospirillum sp. UBA6810 | reverse complement strand
GTTTTACATTTATCACAAAACAGCCACCTGCAACTGACTTAATTAAAAAAGCGGCTGGTATCACAAGTGGTTCAGATAATCCACTAAAGAAAAAAGTTGGTAAGTTAACTAAAGCTCAAGTTATGGAAATAGTTGAGAGAAAAATTGTTGACTTAAATACTAATGATAAAGATCAAGCAGCAAAAATTATTGCGGGTAGTGCAAGAAGTATAGGTATAGAAGTAGTAGATTAATACTTTCCCTTAACCGCTTAGGGCAATAAGCGGAAGCAAAAATATGCGGAGAATAGAAGATATGGCAAAAGTAACAAAGAGACTTCAAGAGCTCTTAAAAAAAATTGATAATACAAAAATTTATTCAGCAAATGAAGCAATAAGCACAGTAAAAACTTTAGCGTCTGCTAAGTTTGATGAAACTGTTGAAATTGCTCTAAAACTAAATGTTGATCCAAGACATGCTGA
>DKEY01000091.1:2090-3339 GCA_002469305.1 Sulfurospirillum sp. UBA6810 | reverse complement strand
AAGCAGATGAAGCAAAAGCAGCAGGCGCTGATATCGTAGGTGCAGAAGAACTTATAGATGATATTAAAGCTGGTAAGATTGATTTTGATGTTTTAATAGCAACTCCAAACATGATGGGTCTAGTGGGTCAAGTAGGTAGAATACTTGGACCAAAAGGTATCATGCCTAACCCAAAAACTGGTACAGTAACAATGGACGTAGCTAAGGCTGTTGAAAACGCTAAGGGTGGTCAAGTAAATTTCCGTGTTGATAAGCAAGGAAATATTCATGCTGGTATTGGTAAAGTGAGTTTCTCAGAAGAAAAACTAACAGAAAATTTTGAAGCATTTGTTAAAGCAATCAACAAGCATAAGCCATCAGCTTCAAAAGGTAAGTATATTAAAAGTGCTGCATTGTCATTGACGATGAGCCCATCTATTAACCTTGATAATCAAGAGTTAATTGACTTAAGATAATTTAAACAATATATCTCGCTAAATTTAGCGAGATCCCTAATATGTGGATTTAATATCCGTATAAAATCTAGTATATATCTTTGATTGGAGACAGTAGAGGTGAATGCTTAATTTAGGATTTTCCTAGCTCTACTTGAAATCACCAGTCGGAAAGGAGAAAAAATTGACAAGACAAGAAAAAGTTGAAATTGTTACTTCTTTGACTGAAGAGTTTAAATCTTCAGAGGCTGTAGTAGTTTGTGATTATAAAGGCTTGAATGTTAAAGCTTTAGAAGCTTTAAGATTAAGTGCAAAAGATGCAGACGTAAAAGTAAGAGTAATAAAAAATACATTGGCTTCGATAGCACTTAACAATGCAGAAATGTCTGGTTTAACACTAAAAGATACAAATATATTTGTATGGGGTGCTGATCAGCTTGCTGTAACAAAAGTTGCTGCTAAGTTTGCTGAAAAAACTGATTTATTTGTGATTAAAAGCGCATTTATTGAAGGTTCTATTGCAGATGCGGCAAAAGTTGAAGCTCTTTCTAAAATGCCTTCACGTGATGAACTTATTGGTATGCTTCTACAAGTTTGGAATGCACCAATTACGAACTTCACAATTGGCTTGGATGCTCTTAGAGCTAAGAAAGAAGAATCTGCATAATTTTCTTTACATGTAAGAAAAACAGATTGAGTAATTTTAGGCTTAAGCTTTGGATTATCCTTAGCTTTGGATTATAAAAGAACCTAGAGACAATCTAGGTAAGAAGATATAAAAATAGGAAAATGAAATGGCAATTTCAAAAGAAGAC
>DKEY01000091.1:0-2000 GCA_002469305.1 Sulfurospirillum sp. UBA6810 | reverse complement strand
AGAAAAAACAGAATTTGATGTTGTTCTTGTAGACGCAGGTGACAAGAAAATCAACGCTATTAAAGCTGTTAGAGAAATCACAGGTCTTGGTCTAAAAGAAGCTAAAGACGCTGTTGAGGGTTGTCCAACAACTCTTAAAGAAGGTGTTTCTAAAGACGAAGCAACTGCAATCGCTAAGAAGCTTGAAGAAGCTGGCGCAAAAGCTGNNGAAGGTGCTCCAACAACACTTAAAGAGGGAGTTTCTAAAGAAGAAGCTGCTGAAATCGTTAAAAAACTTGAAGAAGCTGGCGCAAAAGCTGAAATTAAGTAAATCAAATAAAGGGAAGAGTATTCTTCCCTTTTGTCAAAATAGACTAGTCGTGACAATTGCAGCTAAGTATGGCTGTATAACTACTTTCCTTATAAACAACTACACGAGGTAGACTNNGATTTTTCAAAAGTACCAAGAAAGATAGATGTTCCAAATCTTCTACAATTACAACAAAAAAGTTATGATTATTTTTTAAACGTTGAAAATAAAAAAGAAGAGAGTGGCATCGAAAAAGTTTTCAAATCAATATTTCCAATACATGACCCACAAGGCAGACTCACTTTAGAGTATGTAAGTGCTGAAATTGGAAAGCCTAAGTACAATGTACGTGAATGTATGGAAAGAGGTTTAACATATAGTGTAAACCTAAAGATGAACATTCGCCTTATTTTATGGGATAAAGATGAAAAAACTGGCGAAAAAGCCGGTGTAAAAGATATAAAAGAACAAGCAATATTTATACGTGAAATACCTTTGATGACTGATAGAACATCTTTTATCATCAACGGTGTTGAAAGAGTTGTCGTAAATCAACTTCACAGAAGTCCTGGTGTTATATTTAAAGAAGAAGAGAGTGCAACTGTTGTTAATAAACTAATATATACTGCACAAATCATACCTGACCGTGGTTCATGGTTATATTTTGAATATGATGCAAAAGATACTTTATTTGTGAGAATTAATAAACGTAGAAAAGTACCAATAACAATTTTATTTAGAGCCCTTGGATATAGCAAACAAGATATATTAAAGCTATTTTATCCTGTTTTAAATATCCAAATCAAAGACAATAAATTCTTTATGGATTATAATCCAGATGATTTTATTGGTCGTATAGATTTTGATTTGAAAGATGAAAAGGGTAATGTACTCATCAGTGCTGGCAAAAGACTTACAAAGAAAAAAGCTGATAAGTTTGCTGAAGATGGTGTAAAACTTATAGAGTATCCAGTTGAAATATTGGTAAATAGATTTTTGTCTTCACCTATTATTGATAGTGAGAGTGGAGAAGTTTTATATGACACTCTAACACAACTTGATGAAGGTAAATTAGCTAAGATAATTGAACAAGGTTGTAAAGTAGTTGAGATAGCAAATGACTTGGCAACAGGTGTTGATGATGCTATTATTAACTCATTTATCGCTGATAATGAAACTTTGAAGCTTTTACGTCAAACTGAAGGTATAGAAGATGAAAATGATTTAGCTACAATCAGAATCTATAAAGTTATGAGACCGGGTGAGCCTGTAACAAAAGAGGCAGCACGTTCATTCTTTACAGATCTTTTCTTCAATTCTGAAAGATATGACTTAACAAAAGTTGGTCGTATGAAGATGAATCACAAACTTGGTCTTGATGTACCTGAATATGTAACAATCATGACAAGTGAAGATATCATCAAAACTGTTAAATACCTTATCAATGTAAAAAATGGTCAAGGTCATATAGATGATAGAGATCACTTAGGAAATAGACGTATCAGATCTATCGGTGAGTTACTTGCAAATGAGTTACACACTGGTTTGATTAAGATGCAAAAAGCAATAAGAGATAAATTTACTGGATTAAGCGGTAGTACAGAAGAACTTATGCCTCATGATTTGATAAACTCAAAGATGATAACAAGTTCAATCATGGAATTCTTTTCAAGTGGACAGCTTTCACAGTTTATGGATCAAACAAATCCTC
>DKEY01000041.1 GCA_002469305.1 Sulfurospirillum sp. UBA6810 | reverse complement strand
ATGATGCCTGAGCTTAAAAAAAGCCCCTCGATATAGTTTCTTTTGTAAAAGTTTATCGTGAGTTCTGCTAGTTCACGTGGGCTGAAAGCTACTCTTTTGGTGTCGTTACTCACCCTGTTTACACAGTACGCACAGTCGTAGATACAAAAGTTGGTAAAAAGCACTTTCAACAGTGACACACACCGCCCATCACTCGTAAAAGTATGGCAGATGCCACTGTTTTGGGTTGCTCCGATGCCACCGTACTTTTTTTGCTCCTCAACGCCACTAGAAGAGCAAGAGACATCGTACTTGGCAGAGTCAGATAGTATGGATAACTTATCAAATATAGAGATTTTCATGAGGAGATTTTACTCTTACATGTAAGAAATTTTTGATTTTATTGCAATTTGAAATACTTACATGTAAGAGGGCAGTTTAAATCCTATACAAGGTAGTATAGGATTTGCTTTTATGGTTTGTTAGCTTATCTTTTGTATGTTTTTAGTTTCTTCTTTAAGTCTCTCGGCAATCCAAACTTTGATGATAGATTGTCTTGTTACGCCGATTTTTTTTGCTTCTTCATCTAGTGAGTCCACTATCCATTCAGGAAAATCAACATTGACTTTTTTAGTTGCTGTTTTCAATTTTTTTATATCTTTAAGTTTAAGTGCAGATGAAAAATCCAAATATTCGGTGATATCTTCACCGTTATCAAACTTTTTCTCAAACTCGTCAGCTGTTATCTTTTTCATAATGTTTTTCCTCATTTTTTCTGCATCTTCTTACACTGATGATGCGATATATATCATCTCTGAGTGTAAAGATAGCGACATAGCATTTGTCTTTGAATTTTGAAATTAAAGCATATCTTATCTCTTCATCTACGATATTTGCAGGAACGATAAGAGCATCCTCATCTAGCCATAGATTTTGTGCATCTACAAAATCAACACCATGTTTGTCTTTATTGGTTTGGCTTTTGATTTCATCGTATTCAAATTTCATGCAACTCCCTTTAGGGTATAAAAATTATACTTTAACTATACTTTTATTGTCAAGGTTTATGTGTATGGTTTGGTGTCAAATATAGAGATTTTCATGAGGAGATTTTACTCTTACATGTAAAAAACTTTTGATTTTATTGCAATTTGAAATACTTACATGTAAGAAAAATTGAGAGGGATTTTAATCTCTTCTTTTTAGCTATACTCATGCTACAAACTTTATATATACTTTGTTTAAGAGTTGCGTTTTGAGGAGGGGATAATGAATAACAAAAAAAATGAAACACTCATCAAAGTTTTTACACTTGTTTGTATCGTTGTATCTTTGGTTGTTTTGTATGTAACAGGTACTGCTTTTGCACTTGATATCCATACAAAAACCAATACGATTTTACACCATCTAGCAGCTGCTATCATCGTCTTTCTTTTTGTGCTACACACTTGGCTAAGAAGATGTAGTCTCAGAAAACTGATACAGGAGTTTAAAGATATCTTGGCTAAAAAGCAGATAAAAAATGCTGACAATAAATCTTTTATCATTCAAAATATCAAAAATAAACCCATCAAAGAGTTAGCTTCTTTTTTTTATTGGGATATGACACAGATAGAAAACGAACTCCTTTTGCACCACATCAAAATCGAAGATACAAGCCATACTATAAAACAGATAGCACAACAAAATGATAAAGACCTTTATGACATATTTGTTTTGATAACAAAGATAAATATAGAAAAAAATATCCCAGAACCTGTGAGGGTTTCTTTTTGTTAAAGAGCGTTTTATAATCTTTACATGTAAGAATCATTTTTTATCCTTTACCCCTTTTTAACCATATCTTTACTATCATAATAATACTAAGGAATGTAATGCAAGCAACAAAATCTGTTTTTCTAGCCATCTCGTCTCTGTTTTTTTCCATAGGATTCTTAGCCATAGGGTATGGGATGATTATGACTTTTATCGGTGTTTATCTTCAAGAAAATGGAACATCAGACATAGTTATAGGGCTTATCAATGCGGCATTTTTCTTAGGAGCTATCGCATCTTCTATCTTTAGTCAAAAGATCATCTCTTCAGTGGGGCATATAAGAAGTTTTGCTACTTTTGCTTCTTTGATGGTGATTACATTTTTACTGCATTCACTTTTGGTAGATGAGTTTTTTTGGGCAGTTTTACGTCTTATCTCTGGATTTGCATACTATGGTTTGTTGATTATACTAGAGAGTTGGCTCAATGAAAAAAGTACAAACGAACAGCGAGGACAAATCCTAGCTATCTATACCACCGTTTTTTATCTCTCAACCGCACTTGGGCAGTTGCTTTTAAATCTTCAAGGCGATTTAAGACATATGATTTTCTCTATCGGGGCTGTTTTAGTTCTTTTTTCTGTAATTTTTATAGCTATGACCAAAATCCAAGAGCCTATCTTGAAACCCTTTGAGAGATACAGTTTTCCAAAGCTTTACAACATCGTACCCCTAGCACTCACAGGAAGTTTTATCAGCGGTTTTTTAATTGGTGGTTTTTTTACGATGTTGCCTTTGTATATCTTAAAAATTTTTGATTCAAAAGAAGTCTTGTCACTGTTTATGACTTTTTCTATTCTTGGAGGTTTGATTTCTCAGTGGCCCATAGGCAAACTCTCAGATATCTACGGAAGACGAAAGCTCATAGCACTTATGGGACTTTTTGTCGCACTTGTCTCTTTGGCCTTTTTTATACTCCCTCCAAGCGAAACAGTTATATATATCTTAGGGGTGCTTTTGGGTGTGAGTATCTTTTGTATCTATCCTTTGAGTCTCTCAAGAGCCAATGACGTAATCGATGAAAACAAAGATATAGTTGAGATAAGCCGAGCTTTGCTTTTTGCTTATGGGATTGGTTCTTTTTTAGCGCCTATTGTCATCGGTTTTGGATTTAGTTATCTTAGCGACCAGATACTTTTTATACTCTTTTTTGTCTTGGGTATCTATCTTGCCTTATACTCTCTATCAAAAAAACGTGTAGCAGATGATGATATGAGTGTTTTTGTATATGTTCCTGTTACTTCAGGTGTTGTGATGCCAGAGTTTGACCCACGCCAAGACCAAGAGTGGGTGGATGAACAACAAGCAAAAGTTTAGAGTGAAGCTTTTTGAAAAGGACTTTATAATCTTTACATGTAAGAAAATATATACGATATTTTTAACTTTTACATGGGTAAACTTTAGTTACAATCTCATCTCAATCACATAGATAAAAGGAAATAACATAATGAAAATCGCAGTTTTTTGTGGCTCAAGTACAGGAGATAAAATAGAGTATATAAATGCTACGAAAGAGCTGGGCAAATTTTTTGCACAAAATGAGATAGATGTAGTGTATGGTGGTGGCAATGTTGGGCTTATGGGAACTATCGCAGATGCTGTGATGGCAAATGGCGGGAAAGTTTACGGCGTCATCCCTGAAAAACTACAAGAAAAAGAGTTGGCACATGCTGGTATAACAGAGCTTATGGTAGTTTCAAACATGCATGAACGCAAAGCTCTCATGGCTTCTATGGCTGATGCTTTTGTGGTACTTCCTGGAGGCGTTGGAACACTGGAAGAGACTTTTGAAGTTTGGACTTGGGCGCAGCTTGGCTTTCACAACAAACCTTGTGCTTTTTTCAATATAAATGGATTTTACGATAAGTTGTTTGAGATGATAGAACATATGTGTGCATCAAAGTTTTTAAAACAAGAGCACTTTGATATGCTCATAAAAACTGACAATCAAGAAAAACTACTCAAAGCTATAAAAGAGTATATGCCACCAAAACATAAGTGGTAAAAAGCAGGGGGAAATGGATTAAGCTTATTTAGACATGTGTTAAAAAATATTTAAGTTTCATTGCTATTTTCTTTTTGATAATGTCTATCCATGTAAAAGCAAATGGACGAAATCATGTCTTCCTTTACACATAAAAACTCGTTTTGTAAATTCTTACATGTAAGAAAATTTTTTTAAAATAAGAGGTAAAAAAAGTTTAGAGTTTAGACCTGACCCCTTTTATATCTTCAATGTACTTAACATATCCTTAATAGCTTTTTCAAATTCATTAAAATCTTCACCTAAAGTATCCCATAAAACTTTATCATCTACCCCAAAATAATGATGAGTTAAAACATCTCTCATTTTTGCTATTTCACTCCATGGAATTTCAGGGTATTCTTTCGTAAACTCTTTTGGTATATTTTTAACAGCTTCTCCAATGTTTTCAAAAGCTTTTGCAACAGCATAAACTTTTTCAAGATTTTCTGTAAATTCTTCATAAGTTATATTTTCAACAAATTTTTTAATATTTTTACACTCATAAGCTATATCTTCAATATAAAGTTTATAATCCCTATTGCTTTTAAACATAGCTAATATCCTTTTGGATATATTCTTTTATTTGAGGTTTTAATGTTTCATCTCTCACTAAATCAATTTTTTTATGAAAAAAATCTTCAAGTTGTTTGGTAAGTTTAAGATATTTAAACATTGATAATTTTTTATTTTTTTCAATTTTATATAAAATATCTATGTCGCTATTATCATTCGCTTCATCTCTGGCAAATGAGCCAAATAATCCTATAAATTGTATTCCAAATTGATTATGATAGTATTCTTGATTTGATTTTAAATAGTTTAAAATATCTTGTTTATGCATTATCATAACTCCTTTATCAACTTATTAATTCTAAAACTTTTAAATTGCTTTTTCTTTGTTTATAATATTGTATCAAAGTTAATTATAGTAAATACTTTAATGGTGTTTTTGGATAACTCTCTCCAAGTAGTTGTTATCTTTTCTATACAGTTGCTTGTAGTTTTAGTAAAACAACACCAAAAATAATTGATAATACACCTACTACTTTATACCAGTTCATATCTTCTTTAAATATAAGCCAACCAAATATTACAATTAAAGCTGTTCCCATTCCTGCCCATATCGCATATACAGTTCCAATCTCAAGAGACTTTGTTGCATAGTAAACAAAACTAAATGAGATTATATATAAAACTGCAATGATGACACTCCATAAGTATGTATTACCAAGTGTTGCTTGTTTTATAGATAAAGTTGCTGATACCTCAAATATGATAGCAAGTGCTAAGTAAATCCAGTGCATAATACTCCTTTTTTGTAAGATAACTATTTATTCAACGAACATTATATATAAAATAGTCTGATATTATCAAATAAACGAACATAAAAAATGTTCTTTTATTTGATAAAAATGTTTCAAAATGCAATATTTTGACTCTTTTTTTACCAAAAGCATCAAAATCTTTAAAAATTCGATGTGTATTTAAAAATGTTTTTGGCGTTATTTGAACAAAGTGTTGGTTAATTGTAGAAAAAAAGCATTAAATGTACATCGTGTTGGTTTATTTTAAAACTTACATGTAAGAAAAAAACTCACAGCACAAAAGGCAAAAACATCTTAGTCTTTTGCATATACTCTTGATACGTTAGAGATTTTTCAGCCCAAAGCATCTCCTCTTTTTTGGCTTTCAAAAACAGCGCTAAAACTAAAGCGGTGCAGATGAAAAGATTGCTCACGTTAAAGCTTACACTAAGAGGCGAGAGCATCGTGATGAGAACTGCAAAGTACATAGGGTGACGGATATGTTTGTAAACACCAGTGGTGATGAGTGTGGCGTTTCGTTTAATTTCTGGGATGATGTTAAAGTTGAGTGTTTTAACATCATAAAGGATATATAAAAACACCCCTACACCCAAGACAAAGAGTCCTAGAGAAAGGGGCTTGAAAAACATAGTAGGATTTAAAAAGATAAGCAAAGCTATGGAGCTAAACTGTACACTTACCAAAGCATAAGAGTACAGTTTACTTTGTAGCACTACTTTTTCTTCCAGATAGAAAACTTTGAAAAGCTGTGTTGGTACTTTCTGACATGTTCTTGGATAACAAACTCCACATCAAAGGGCTTTTCTATGAGTTCAAACTCATCTGAGAGTATCTCTATGAGTCTCTCTTGGGAGTAGATTTTGATGCCATCTTCTACTTTTCCACCGAGCCAGTTCTCTTTGGCTACGTATTCACTTGACCAAGTAAAAGGACTTCCTACGATAAAGATACCCTCAGGATTGAGTCTTTTTGCTATATCTCTTAAAAACAGTTCAGGCTCATAGAGTCTATCGAGCAAGTTTACAGCGAGTATGGTGTCATATCCACTAAAGTGCGCTTTGAGATTGCACGCATCTCCTTGCCAAAACTCCAGCTTGCTGACATCTACCCCATCAAGTCCAAGAGTTTGGAGTGTAACTTCTTTTGGCTCTGTTATCTCACCCTCTACTTTTTTCTCATATCGCAAAATGCCTTTGTCTTTGAGTGCTTGAGCCACACTGATAAATCTAGCGCTAAAGTCTATACCTACGACTTTGTCAAATGTTTTTGCCAACTCAAACGAAGCTCGTCCGACACTACATCCTATATCTAAGATGCTTGTGGTGTTGATGGCGTATTTGTTGGCTATGAGAGAGACTTGTTTTAAAAAGTTTGGCACTCCAAGGTACTCATCCCCATAGTGAAACTCGCAGTACTGGGAGATGATTTCATCTTTTTCGTAGTATTCGCTTTCTTCTTTGTTTTGGCGTGTGCTTTGGACATATCTAAAACCTGCATGTTGGAAGAAGTGTCTTCTAAAAGCATAACGGCTATCTGCCAAGACTTCATTGCCTGTTGATGCCCAAGAGCCACCTTTGAAGATGTTGTGTCTAGTGTCAAAAGTAGGAACACTAAAGTCATCATAAAGTGGATGTACTTTAAAGCCCTCAAAACCATCTATGGCAGTACTTGTCCACTGCCAGACATTGCCTACCACATCGAAAAAATCACCATGCTTAAACATATCCACAGGAGTAGAAGAGGCGTAGGCAAAGTTGATATTTGCTTCTACATTTATCTCATTTTCTATGCCACAACGCTCTCTTAAGCATCTATACATCGCTTCACTTGGCAGAGTTATATCGAGTGAGAGTTTTTTACTTTTGTAGTTACAAAAAGCCTCTGCTTCTAGGTAGTTTACATCCACAGGCCAGTTGAGTGGCAAAGGCAAAAGCTTAGTGATGGCTCTGTACATGTAACCCTCTTTTTGTTGTACCCAAAAAGTGGGATGAGTAGCTTTTGTGTAGCTTTTCCATCTTCTTCCCTCATCGCTCCAGTACTCGTTTTTTTCGTAGCCTCCATCTTGGACAAACTCCAAAAACTCACCATTGCTCACGAGATACTTTGAAGCTTTAAAGTCTTGCACCTCTTTTTCGCATTTTCCATATTCATTGTCCCAGCCATAGTACTTATCATCGCATTTTGCCAAGCTTACATGTAAGCCTTTTACTTCCAAGAGTTCATTTTGTGGATAGCTGCTTTTTATATCATCACAGATATTAAAATCAGGATGTTCTTTTACTTTTGAGATGTCTAGTTGCCTATGCAAAACAGACGAGGTTTCTACGTGGATACGCTCATGCTCGATACCCATCATCACGACCCACATAGGGTTTTCCCAAGTGATAGGCAGTGAAAAGTTTACCGTGTCTATGTAGTGTAAAACGACCTCTTTGACTTTGGCTCTATACTCACGCACTTCATCGACACTTGGCCAGTTGTAGTGCTGTGTGTTAAGGTCATCCCAACTCATCTCATCAACACCTATGGCAAACATCGACTCATAAGAGGGATTGATGCGTTCGTTTATGTATTTGCCAAAAATCATCTTATTTATATAAAAAGTAGCAGTATGTCCAAAGTAAAAGATGAGTTGATGGCGCAGTGCTTCAGGTCTTTCGTAAAAGACACTA
>DKEY01000044.1 GCA_002469305.1 Sulfurospirillum sp. UBA6810 | reverse complement strand
CTTTTCTAAACCATCCACCCATTTGCATACCTGTATTTCCACCAGGGAATGAGTACATGTTGTGTGGAGCATATGCTTTTTGCATAAGTTCCATTCCGCCACCGTGATAAAACCATGCATACTGCTCAGGTGCAGTCATACCAAATGGCATTGTAGTTAAAGGCATTAAATTGACATCTTTACCTTTCCAATAATATGATNNTAACCATATCTAAAACACCAAATGGAGCTTTGTGTTTGTTAGCAGCATCTACTTGGATAACAAAGTTACCTCCACTCATCTTTTCTACCATACTTGCCATACTTTGTACAGCATCAGTAAATGGAGACAGAGTAGCTCCCCATGTCATAGCAAGCTTCCACTTGACTTTTTGCTCTGCTGCACTAGCTGAGATAGCTAAAGCCGCAACTAGACCCAATGTACCGAGTACCTTTGAAATCTTCATATCTTACCCTCCCTCGAAGTTTATTCGTTCTTAATTACGCCACATAATATCTATATGACATTTAAGCTTTCATAAAATTATAGATATAAGATAGTTTATTTAGTTACGATTCGAAACAGTATTCTTTGTTCCGAAATAAATATCCTACATCAACTGCTGTTTCTATACAATCTAGTGGAATTTTCTTTCTCAATCTTCTCACTAAAGAACGTATAGAATCTATACTTGCAAAATTCCCCTCCCAAACCAAAGCTTGTATAGTATCAAACGAAACAACCTTTCCTCTGTGACTTAAAAGTATATTTAACAGTAGTCTCTCTTTCCTAGAAAGATGTTCTGCTTTGCCATCAACATTTAAAATGCTCTCTTTAAAGAAAAACTTACATGTAGGACTTATATCTACTACTTCCTTATCAAAATGACACAGTTTTTCTATCTTTATCTCTAGCTCATCAATAAAAAATGGTTTCTTAAGATAGTCATTACATCCAAAGTTATATGAACTTCTTATAACATCTAATTCTACCGTTGAGCTTATGATGATGACTGGAGTATCCATATTAAACTCTCTTATCCTCTTGAGTATCTCTATCCCATCAATTGAGGGAACATTAATATCCAAGATAAAACAGGTATAACCATTGTCAACTGCTTCACATGCCTTTTCTCCATCAATAAAACTATCTACTTTATATCCCTTAGCTTCAAGTCTTTTGACGATTGTTTTGTTTAGTCTCTCATTGTCTTCTAACAGTAATATTTTCATGATACCACACACTTAAATTTTAGTGAATTTTTATTCACGTCCACTTGGAACATCTATGTTAAACATAACTTTATTGGCAAAGTTACGAGCCCATATCTTTCCCCCCATCTTATCTTCGATAATGATTTTTGCCATATATAGCCCAAGACCTGTTCCATTTTTATTGGTTGTAAAATATGGATCAAATATAAAATTTTTTATATTATCAGGGATTGGCCCTGCATCATCGATGATTTGAAACCTTGTTCTTCCACCCTTATTTTTTACGTTTATATATATAGTACCTTTTTTCTTCTGTGCTATTATCTTTTGTTTTGCATTATTGATTATATTTAATAGAACTTGTTTAAATTCATTTTCATATCCATAGACTAAAATACTGCCATCTTTATTTTCTACATGTAAGGTTATATAAGAATAAAATATATGCTTTCCTATAATCTCCAAAACCTCATCTACGGCACTTTGAGCGCTAAAAATAACCTTTTTCACCGAAGGCTTTAAAAAGTTTCGAAAATCTTTTAATGTCTTTGACATATACTGTATCTGTATCATAGAATCATGCACAAACTCTTTCATACTCTCTTCATCTAAGTTTTCATTTTTATAGCTAAATTCCAAATCTTGCAAGATAGCTGATAACTCGACCAATGGTTCATTCCATTGATGTGCCACAGCTGATATCATTTCTCCCATCTCTGCAAGTTTTGCTTGTTGGATTAAAAACTGTTTTTGCTGATTTCTATCTGTTATATCATCCATAACACTTACGATACCACCAATACTTCCATCAATATTGTTATAGACTGTTTTACTATATGTCATGACTCTTTTTGTACCATTTGGAAGATGCAGGGTTTGCTCAAAATTATCAGTGCCTCCATATTTGATAAGCTCTTTATCTTTTAAACTTGATTTTTCAGCCCACTCTCTTGAGAAAAAATCATACGCACTCTTTCCTATGATATCCTTTCTATCCAAATCAAACAAATCAGCAAAGGCTTTATTGCACCCTAGATACTGTCCTTTAAGATTTTTATAGTTGATAGGATTTGGAATAGTATCGAGTAAAACTCTTATAAATTGCAGTTGATTCGTAAGAGCTATCTCACTTTTTACTCTTTTTGCTATATTAGTCGCAAGCAAAACCAATATCATAATAACAGCTAAAACAAAAGCTGAGCCTAGCCATACAAACTCTTTATAGCGCTCATAAAAAGAAAAAGGTTTATTGATAACCTCATATTTCAAGATATTTTTGGGAATTTCAAGTTTAAATCTTTTAAGCTCATCATAATCAAAGATATATCTATTTGGACTCTCCATCAAGATAGGTATCTTCTGAGGTTGAGCTCCTTTTAAAATCATATC
>DKEY01000166.1 GCA_002469305.1 Sulfurospirillum sp. UBA6810 | reverse complement strand
GGAAAATTTGAAGAGAGTTGGGAATTAGGCGTAGGAACAAGAAATGATGAACCTTTGTTGCACTCTGTATTTGAAAAAGCTATATCTTCAATACCAGCACAAGCACATCAAGAAATTTTAAATAAATGGATTTCTGTTAATTATGAAAGAGGCAAAGATTATAGTTTATTTTATAAACTATTAGGTGTTTTATGTATTGTTGGATTATTTATTGTTTACAGACAATACGAACTTAAAAAATATAATAAGCAATTAAAAATATTATCTACTACTGATACTTTAACAGGTGTAGTGAATAGAATGAAACTTGATGAAATATTGAATTACGAAAAAAGTAATTTTGATAGATATAAAAAAGAATTTTCAATTATTTTAATAGATATAGATGATTTTAAAGAGATAAATGACAAGTTTGGACATCATATTGGTGATAATTTTTTAAAAGAATTTTCACATGTAATTAAAACAAATATGCGGGCTTCTGATACACTAGGAAGATGGGGAGGTGAAGAGTTCCTCATCATATCACCACTTTCAGATATAGAAGGTGCTCAAAAACTGGCACAAAAATTAAAAGATAAAATAAATGAGCATAATTTTACTTTTATAGGGAATAAGTCAGCAAGTTTTGGAGTAGCTCAAATTCAAGAAAATGAGCATATTGATGAATTATTTGATAGGGCAGATAAAGCTTTATATACTTCAAAAAGACTTGGTAAAAATAGAGTAACAATAGATTTATAGGTGTTTTTTAGAAAATAATATATATTATATAAATGTGGATTTATGTAAAAAGGATGTGAATTGAAAATATCAACTAGGATAATAATATCATTGGTAATCTCACTGGTGATAGTAGGTGGAGCACTTATAAGTTTAGCATATAATAGTATGCAAAAAGAATCGGCTATTTTTTTAGGACAACTTGAAAGTGTTAAATATGACTCAAAAAAAGAAGAGCTAAAAAATGAAATGCTTATAGTTCAAGGAAGTATTTATGGATTGTATAAAAGTCTTAAAGAAAAAGAATCAAGTGAAGATGAAATAAAAGAAGCTATAAAAAGTGAATTGAGGGATGTACGTTTTTTTGATGATAAAAGTGGATATATATTTATCTATGAATATGATGGGACAAATGTCCTCTTTCCTATCTCTCCTGCATTAGAAGGTAAAAATCTAAATCACTTAAAAGATAAAAATGGAGTCTATGTTATACAAGATTTAATTAAAAGAGCAAAAGAGGGTGGTGGTATAGTAGAATATCTATGGCCAAAAGTTGCAAATGGTGAACCTCAGAAAAAATTTAGCTATGCGCTCAGTTTTGAGCCCTATAACTGGATGATAGGTACAGGAGTATATGTTGACAATGTTGAACAAGATATTGCCATACTGAAAGAAAAAACAAATAAAGAGATCAATTCTCAAATTGTTTTTTTTACTATGATAGCACTCCTGTTAATAGTAGTTAATATAATTGCTAATTATATTATTGTTAGATTTTATATAACAAATCCATTGACTAATTTGATAGATAGAACAAATAATCTTTCAAGTGGTGATGGGGATTTGACGAGAAAATTAGCAATAGTTGGTAATGATGAAATTGCAGAAGCAAGTAAAGGTATAAATAAATTTATCGAAAAAGTGAGAATTCTCATATCTGATGCAAAAAATTTATCAAATGAAAACTCATCTATATCACATGAACTTTCAACTACTTCTTTGGAAGTAGGTAAATTAGTAGAAGAATCAACAAGCATAGTAAATCATACTACTAAAAGTGCCAATAATGTAAGAGTAGAGATGAGTACAGGTATAGAAGAGGCAAAAGCAAGCAAACAAGAGATGTTATCTGCCAATATCCATCTGCAAGAAGCAAATAAAACAATCCTACAATTAACAGAAGATATACAAGATACGGCACATGTAGAAGTTGAATTAGCACATAAAATTNNAACAGTTGAGTTCAGATGCAGAGCAAGTAAAAGATGTTTTAATTGTTATAGGAGACATCGCTGATCAAACAAATCTCTTAGCTCTTAATGCAGCGATAGAGGCTGCACGTGCTGGTGAACATGGAAGAGGTTTTGCTGTTGTTGCTGATGAAGTTCGAAAACTAGCTGAGCGGACACAAAAATCACTTGTAGAAATTAATGCAACAATCAATGTTATCGTCCAATCAATTGTAGATTCAAGTGAGCAGATGAGTGTAAATTCTAAAAGAGTTGAGGCTCTAGCCCTTACTGCCAATAGTGTTGAAGGAAAAATAAATGAAATGTTTAATGTTATGCAAAGTGCTACTAAAGTTGCAGATAAAACAGTTAATAATTATCTAAAATCAGGAGAAGATATAGCAATAATGATAACAGATGTTAGTAAAATTAATGAAATTTCAACACAAAACGCAAGAAGTGTCGAAGAGATAGCAAGTGCAGCTGAGCATTTAAACAAGATGACAGAAACATTAAATAATAAGCTTTCAGAATTTAGAACTTGAAGCGATAAATGAAAGAAAAACTAATTTTAATTGGGGCTTCAACAGGAGGTCCTGGTCATCTAAAAAAGATTTTGGCTTCCATCGGTGGCGATTTTCAAGTACCTATTGTAATTGCTCAGCATATGAATCCGGCATTTATAAAGAGTTTTGTGAAGCAGTTTGATAGTGAATTACCACAAAAAGTATCTATTATCGACGATGTACACAGTATAGAAAAAGGGCATATCTATATATGTTCAAAACATTGTCAGTTTCAAGATGATAGGTATGATTTGAATTTAAAATGCGTTGATTGTGTAGAATCATACTATAATCCTAGTGTAGATTGTATTTTTCAATCAGCTGTAAAATTAGTTGACAAGTATGATATCTTGGCTATATTATTAACAGGTATAGGGCAAGATGGAGCAAATGCTATGTCAGAATTACAGAATCATGGAGCTACTTGTATAGCTGAGAGTGAAAAAAGTGCTATTGTATTTGGTATGCCAAAAAGGGCAGCAGAGTTAAATAGTAAAGTTCAAGTA
Organism: Sulfurospirillum sp. UBA6810; assembly: GCA_002469305.1. Classification (GTDB taxonomy): domain Bacteria; phylum Campylobacterota; class Campylobacteria; order Campylobacterales; family Sulfurospirillaceae; genus UBA6810. The sequence continues at coordinate 3,542 of DKEY01000166.1, read as the reverse complement.
TTAGATTTGGATGAAATTATTTTATTTATTAAAAAGTTTGGAGAATAAGTGTTTTTTAGAAAAAAAAATCCGAAAAATGAGATAGAGATAGTAGTTGAACCAGTCGAGCCGTTTAATGTATATGGGTTTAGTGATGTATTGCATTTTATTAAACGTGAAATTGGTGTTGATTTATTTCCCAAAAAATATATAATAGAAACAAGAATAAAAGTATTTTGTGAAGAAAATGGCTTTAATAGCTTTAAAAAGCTATTTGATGAACTCCAATATAACAATGATATAAAACAAAAATTGATTAACTTAGTTACTGTAAATGAAACATATTTTTATCGAGAGTTGCCACAACTACTTGAAGCCGTAGAGTTTGCAAAAACAAGAGAAAGTACGGTAAATATCATATGTGCCCCTTGTGCAACAGGAGAGGAAGTTTATACTATATCAATGCTTCTTAAAGAGGATAAAAACTTTCATAACAATTATGAAATAAAAGGTATCGATATAAATACAGAAGCTATCACAAAGGCACAACAGGGAATATATACTGAAAGGTCTCTTCACAAACTAACACCTGAACTTAAAAATAGATATTTTATCCATGAAAATAATATGTATAAGGTTGACCAGTCATATTTTCAAAATGTTAAGTTTATGCAAGTAAATATATTTGAAAATAGATTCGGGGACTGTGGTAAATTTGATATCATTTTTTCAAGAAATATGCTTATATATTTTGATGAAGAATTTAGACTTAATGCTATGAAAAGATTTCACGAAATTTTAAAGCCAGGTGGAAGAGTTTATCTAGGACATGCTGATATCGTTCCAGAAAACAATCTATTTGATAAACATGGTTTTGGAAGTAGTTGCTACTACACTAAAAGATAGGAGATGGTTTTAAACCATCTCAATTTTATCCTCTTTATTTGGGACTAGGCATAGAAACTCATAACTTTCATCTCCTTCGACTACATAAGAGTGAGGAGTATTTGCTGGAATGTAGAGAATATCATCTTTTTGAGCTATCAACTCTTCATTTCCTATTTTTACTTTGGCACTTCCTGATAAAACATACTGCTCATGTTCTACGGCATTTGTGTGAAGTGGCATGTAACCACCACTTTTGATTACAAATTTTCTCATAGCGAAGTTTGGTGCTACCTCTGGTGAAATTAACATTTGCATACTAGCACCATTTCCTGCACCTAAAGGAGTACTCTTTATTTCATGTATCGATTTTTTTGACATTATTACCCTTTTTTTTATTATAATTTTACTATATTTTTTAACTTTACATACATCATAGCTGTCATAATAGCATCATTGATAGCATCATGTTTTCCAAATATAGGCAGCCCCAAGTCTTTCATGATGACATCAAAACGAAGGTCTATAATCCCATCAGGAATCAATTTTATTTTTTTATCATGATAAATACCTGAAACTTCTATCTGTTTGTTTGGTAGTTTGATACCAAGGTAGGATTTCAAGTATTTATTTATCATAGCAACATCAAATTCTAAGTAGTAACCTACAAGTGGACGTGAACCGATAAAATGAAGAAATTTTTCTAGTGCAACTTGTGGTTCATAGCCATTTTGTAAGTCGATATTTCGTATTTGATGTATTTTTATGCTCTCTTCATTTATGTCACATGTAGGTTTTAGAAAAATTTCAAATTTTTCAGATGTAAGGATTTTATTGCCTTTGATTTTGATAGCACCAATCGAGAGAATTTCATCTGTTTTTGGATTTAATCCTGTTGTTTCTGTGTCATATACAACCACTTCATCATTTTCCACATCATCAAATAAAAAAGCATATTTTTCATCTTTTAGCTTTTTTTTATTGATTGATTTTAATATTTTGGCAAACATTTATTGAACCATGTTTAGTTTAAAATGATGCGTTAAAAAACTTTTAAATTTATTTACAATTTTTAGGCTATCTTTTAAAAGTTCTAACTCTAGTTGGTTTAAATTACCTATGTCTATTAGGTTAAAAGACTCTTTATTGGTTGTAGTTCTTAGCCTCTCTTTTAGTCTTAGATTGAGCAGAGTGTCAAAAGCTTCTATCAAAGCTCCTGAAAAGTCACTTTCAAATAGTTTTATCTTTTTTAACTCTCTAATCCTTCCAACAGTAGTTGTTTCACTTATACTATTTTCAAGTGCTAAGCTTCTTATCCCTTGTACGATAGGAAAAATTCCTCCTTTTTTTACATCAATCAAATTATTGTTAGAAATGAGATTTGTAAACATGCCAATAGGAGTTTCAAACAAAAGGGCAGCTTTTGCAAAGTTTGCCATAAAAACACTTCTATCTTTGACTCGCTCAAATATCATATTTTTTAGCTGACTTAGAAGCTCTTTATTCCCTGAAACACAAATGGAGTCTAAAAATATAGCCAAATGCATATAATCATCACCACTTGGTGCTTCAAGCCATCTATCAATCTCCCCTTTATATGAAGTTAATGTTTTTCTCCAATAAGGATTAGAGACCATGATGTTGCCTTCACATCTAGGAAATCCAAAGTCGATAAGTGTATTGGTGAATTTTTCCATATACTCTTCAAATAATTTTTCATCTATATCATTATCAATGATCAGGGCATTGTCTTGGTCTGTCTTCATCATCTGTTCTTTTCTACCCTCACTACCCATAACAATCAAACAAGCTTTGTTTCTTAGATATACAGGCACAAGCATTTCATAGAGCTTTTCATATACTTTTTCATTAAGTTCACTGATAAGTTTTGCTATATACTCTACTTTCGTCCCTTTGGCATGTAATTTTTTGATGATATTGATAAAATCTTGACTAGCACTCTTTAACTCTTCTATCGTAGAAGCTTTTTTTATCTGTACAGCTACCAAGTAAGAGTGGTTTGCAAAATAACTTAGAAGGTCAAGTTGTTCAAGTATCCCTATGACTTTATCATCTTTTTTCACAANNAATTCTTTTGATCGAATTTTTTGTAAAAGCAAGAAGGGCATTAAATAAAAAATCATCATGGTCTATGGAGATGATAGGACTTAGAGCAATAGGACCGATAGGAGCATATTTGTCATAGTTTTCATAAAGTATATGTTTTCTCAAAATGCTATCAGTTACGATACCAAGTTGTTGCTCATCTTGAACCAATATACAGTTTGTTTTAAGCTCTTCCATTTTTGCTAAAGCATCCATGATAGGAGTAAATGCTTCAACGATACAAGGTTTATGCAAATAAGTATCTGTAACTTTCGCTATCATAAACCCGGACATTTGTGTAGTGTACTCTTTTTGTTTTGCTGATTGAATTTTATTTGCCAAATCATTTATATAATAATTTTTAAATTCACTATTGGAATCAAGAAGTGCTTTAAAGTCTTTTTTTGCCATCTCAAAACATATAAGCTCTTCCAAGACTATAAAAGACTCTTCAGACTTTTCATAGATAAGAGCATCAGCATCAAAAGTACTAGATTTGCTATATACTTTAGCAAGTTCTTCTTCATGGTACTCTCCCACTTCTCCTTTAATGACTAAGTACAAAAACTCTG
>DKEY01000143.1:269-5700 GCA_002469305.1 Sulfurospirillum sp. UBA6810 | reverse complement strand
TTACACAGTTTATTTTACAGTCCCTTTTTAAGTGAAAAAAGGTATCTCTCAAGTATGATTTTTGCTGCAAGTGAGTCCACTTTTCCATCTCTTTTTTGCTTAGTTACTCCTTGCATCATCTCTTTTGCTTCCATACTTGAGCCATACTCATCAATATAAACTACCTCTTTATCAAAATCTAAAAGAGATACAAAGTGTTCTATCCTTCTTTGCATCTCTTCTTCACTTGAGCCACCTTTTGGAAGTCCAACGACCAAAATATCTATCTCCCAATCTTTTAAAAATTTACTAATATCATGGGAAGCTTGATTTCTATTTTTACGTAGTATTGCATCTTGAGGGGTGACTATATCTGCATTGAGGCAAAGAGCTGTACCGATACGTTTTAGACCAACATCTATTGAAGCTATTTTTTTCATAAGCAATTATATCAAGTTAAAAGTTTAGGAGAGCTTGTTTGTTCTCCTAAAGATTTAAGATTTGAATTTACCTAACTCATTATTGAGCTTTTCTGTCATCGAGTGCAAGTGGTCTGATGCAACGGAGACATTGTCAACACTTTCCACATTGCTCAAAGAGATATTACTTACTTCATCAATTTCACCAACTATTGATTGTACTTTTTTTGAAGTATCTGCAAAGTCATCGACAGTTTTACTAGCATCTGAAATTGTTTTGTTGATAACTTGAGAAACTTCTAGCATTTGAGCTTGAAGTTTTGCTGAAACACCTGCCAAAGCATGAACATCTTTTGCATTTTGAGAAATTTCAGTATTGGCTTCCATGATAGATTGAACAACTATATTGATAGTAGAATCTATCTCAACCAAACTTTTTTGTGTTCTCTCTGCTAGCTGTCTTACCTCATCTGCTACAACAGCAAATCCCCTTCCATGCTCGCCAGCCCTTGCTGCTTCTATAGCAGCATTAAGAGCAAGTAAGTTTGTCTGGTCTGCTATATCTCTTATGATATTAAGAACTTCTTTTACTTCATTTGCATTTTGGCTTACTCTATTGAGCTTGTCTGAGAGATTTTGCTCTTTTGCAGAAGTGCTTTGCATAGTGTTCTCTAACTCTTCAACTTTATTTTTCATATCATTAACGCTAGAGTAAGTATTTTCAAGTTCCTTTTGAGAGACTTTTGCCTTCTCAACAGACTCATCTAAATATGTACTTAAGGCTAGTCCTTTTTCTCTTGTAGTTGAAACGATACTCGCTTCTTTCTCAACATTTCTACCAACAGCTGAAGCTGTTTTTGATAGCTCTTCTGATATAGCAGAGTTTTCTATGCTTATTTGCTTTGAGGCTTTTACTATCTCATGCAACTTATCTATAAATTTATTTATATTTGATGAAACTTCCCCAAATTCATCATCCCTTTTTACCTCTAAGCGTTGCCTTAAATCTGCTTCGGAACTTCCCATCGCTTTTGCCAACTCATTTAACTCATCAAGTGGTTTCATAAGTATTTTTATGCCAAATACTATGAGAACCAAAGTGAGTCCTAAAATGATACTTCCTAAAATCAATAATCCTATCGCTTGTCTTTGTAAAAAACTATATGCGACTTTTTTGTCAAAAGAGATAGCTGTAATCCAACCTGCTTCTTTTGTTCTATAAAATGCTAAAAACTTATCCATGCCTTTATAATCATACTCTATAAGTCCATTTTCTCGATTTTCAAACTTTTGTGCTATAGTTGATTTTGTTCCCAATACTTCTTTATTTGGATGCGCAACTATACTGCCCTCCGTATCATATAAGATAGCGTATCCCCCATCAAATTTTGTTTCACTAATGACTTTTGATAAATCATCTAAAGTTAAATCTATGCCATATACTCCTATAAATTTTCCTTCTTTATTTAAAATTGGAGACATAATAGAAACTATCATTTTACCTGTGGTTGCATCTTTATAGGCATTTGTTATACCAACTTTTTTCTCCTCTTTTGCTTGTTTATACCACGGTCTAACTCTTGGATCATAATCATCAGGTAGTTTACTAGCTGAACCTAAAATCATTCTGCCATCTTCAAATCCGATATAGTTATCTAAGGCTGATATCTTTTTTGCATACCAAGCTAGTTTTGGTATAATCTCGCCCTCATATGAATCTTCAACATACCACAACTCTTCTGCTGCTATTGCTACTTGAGTTTTTTTGTTTACAAGCCATAAATCAATGTACTGAGTTAAACTTTTTGCTTTTAAATTAAGGGAAGATTCTACTTGGGTGACACTACTGCTTTTGGTATCCATATAACTAAAAAGACCAAAAGAGAACAGACCAATCAAAATGATAATAGATGTGGAAATCGCTATTTTATTTTTAAAACTCATCACAACCTCCTTACTTGTTTCTTAAACAATATCACTTATATGTTAAGAGAAACTTAAAAGTAATTCATCTAAGGATGGTTATAATGTTATTTTTAACGTCAATGTAGCCTTTTAACTCATATTCATACACTTTATCACCAAAAGCATAAAGTGCGGCAGCAAGAGTGGGATTTTTTTTGCAAAATTCTAATAATTCATCTTTTGGCTTCTCTTTACTTAGTCCAAAGGATGCTACAAAAGCATCCATATCAAAAATTACTTTTGCCAAATTATTTTTGATAAGATAATTTGTTCCCTCACTTTCTCCTATTCTGTGTGGAAGAACATAAATAGGTTTTTGCATCTCCAATGCAAACTCCACACTACGCATAGAACCACTTTTTATATCTGCTTCTGTGACTATTAAAATATCGCCCAATGCTACTACTAACTCATTTCTTACGACAAAACTCCAAGGAGTTGCCCTAAATCCTGCTTCAAATTGACTCAGTACAAGTCCATTTTTTTCGATAGATTCTATAAGAGATTTATTTACTTGGGGATATCTAATATCAAGACCATTTGCCATAACTGCGATTGTATTTTCTTCTTTTGCATTTTTATGAGCTATGGCATCAACACCCATAGCACCACCGCTGACTATACAAATGCCTTGCTTTGAAAGTTCTCTTGAAAGATATGCACTGTACTGTTTTGTGTATAAAGAAGGTCTTCTGGTTCCAACGATAGAAATTTTTTGTTTTTTTAGTAATTCTAAATTTCCATTATAAAAAAGTTTGCTTGGATATTTTTTCATAGAGTCAAGTTCGGAGATATGAAACTTAAGCTCTTTAATCATCCTACAAATCTTTTACATAAACAACATCGATATCTTTTAAAAGGCTTTTAGAATTTCTAAGCACTTCTAAAGTATTTACATGTGGATGTCCAATAGCTATCGCCATACCATGCTTTTTTGCAAAACTAATAGCTTTTTTCAACTGCTCTTTGATAGCATTTTTATCCATATCATTATCTAAAAAAACATCTCTTGAAAGTAAGTTGAGATTGTGTTTTTGAAATACTTTTCCAACTTGTGTCTGCGCTGTTGTTCTGCTATCTACAAAAGTGATATTTTCACTTTTTAATACAAATATGAGTTTATCCATAGATGCAAAATCTGCCGTATATTTACTCCCTGTATGATTATTGTAGTAGTTTATATTGGGAAACCATGCTTTAATGTTTTTTATCCTCTCTTGTATAACTTCATGAGAATCTCCAACATTCAGAGTGTTAGGCTCTGGTCTGGTATAACTTAGTGCTTCCATAGGGAGATGAACCATCGCAAATTTAAACTCTTTTGCTAAGCTTACAGTATCTGGATGTCTAGGTGTTGGAGGAAAAAAGCTTGGTGTAACTTTAAAAGGTATTTTCTTAATCAATTTTGTTTGATGCTCATAGGCAACATCATCTATGATTATCGCCAACTTTGGCTTTCCTTTTGGTATATATACTTTTTTTTCTACAATTTCTACTTTCTCTTTTTTCTCTTTATCCAAACTATTTTTATAATCATTTATTTCAGAAAAATGCTCTTGTTCTTTTTCTTTCACTTCTTCTTTTGTAGTAACTGGTGGAAGTTTTTGAAATTTCTGTTTCTCTTGTTCTTCAAGTGCTTTTGGTATAGATGTCAAACGATTTTTTTCATCATCTAACATTTTTTTCATTTTATCCATCAAAAATTCTGTTGATTTATCAATTTGATTTGTCTCTTCTTTGACTTTTATAGCATCTAAATACTTTGTAGCAAAAACTATAAGAATTGGAACAATAAAAATTAAGATAGTTATAGCTAATTTCTTTTTAGATAAAAAGCTATTTTGATTTACATTTTTAGGTGTTTTTGAGTGTGTACTCTTTCTTTTTTTTAACATTTAAGAGATTATTTCTTTCCTAAAATAATCTCAACTTCAAGCATATCAATAGTTTGATTATTGTGAGAAGTTATCTTTACATCATCTACTGAAGTGTACTTTTTTATCACTTCAATCAAGTCATTTCTTAAATCATCAAGATAAGGTAATTTACAATTTACTCTCTCATGAGCTAGCATGATAGTAAGTCTATCTTTTGCCACTGATGCTGTACTTTTTTTCTTACCAAATAATTTTTCGATTAAACTCATTTAAAAATTCCTTTTATAGATGAGAAAAATCCTTTCTTAGCTTTCATATCTAAAAATTCAATTTCTTCACCAAGAACTCTTCTACAAATTCTTCTGTAACTTTCTGCCGCTTTTGAATTTTCTTTATAGATGATTGGCACACCCATATTTGTTGAACTTATAATGTTTTCATCATCAGGTACTACGCCTATGAGAGGTAGAGCCAAAATACTTAAAACATCATCAATACTTAGCATATTACCAGCTTCTACCATCTCTGGCTTTATGCGATTTATGATGATATGTTTTTCAACTTCTTCGCCATTTTTAGCTTTTTCACTTTTTGCATCTATGATACCGATAACACGATCAGCATCTCTCACTGAACTTACATCAGGAGTAGATACGATAAGCGCACGATCAGCTAAAAATATGGAGTGTTCAAATCCACTCTCAATTCCAGCGGGGGAGTCAATTAAAACAATATCAAAGCTCTCTTTTAATGACTCTAAAAGTGCTTGAACTTTATCTCTTTTGAGGATATCTTTATCTTTTGTTTGGCTTGCAGGTAAAAAATATAAATTTTTCGCTTTTTTATCGTTGATAAGAGCTTGAGAAAGATTACATCGCTCTTCCATGACATCTACAACATCGTAAACTATACGATTTTCTAAACCCAAAATCATATCTAAGTTTCTAAGACCTATATCAAAGTCTATTGCTACAACTTTTTTTCCAAGATTTGCTAAACCAACAGCAATATTTGCCGTTGTTGTAGATTTACCAACGCCACCTTTGCCAGAGGTTACAGTTATAATTATACCCATCAGAAAACAGCCTTTAATGTCATTTTTAAGATTATGTAGATGGAAAAATCCATCTACATGTAAGAATTTTTAGTTTTTATCTTTATCGATAATTTTTTTAGAAGTAATCCAAGGCA
>DKEY01000143.1:0-209 GCA_002469305.1 Sulfurospirillum sp. UBA6810 | reverse complement strand
CCGTCTTGAATCTCTTTTAAAATCTCTTTCATAGCTTTTTTAGACTCACAGTTGATAACTCTCTTACCACTGACATAATCACCATACTCAGCTGTATTTGAGATAGAGTATCTCATATCAGCGATACCACCTTGGTACATCAAATCAACGATAAGTTTTAACTCATGTAAACACTCAAAATACGCCATCTCAGGCTCATAACCAGCTTC
>DKEY01000122.1:2521-7063 GCA_002469305.1 Sulfurospirillum sp. UBA6810 | reverse complement strand
TACATGTAAGAAAAATTGCTAAGAGTAAAACAAGCAATCCCTCTACGCTCACAAAGCTTTCGCCAAAATTTTGAGCAGCGATTTTCCAAGGGAGTTTTGAAGCTATCGGGCTATTGCCTAGGGCATTTTGCAATATCATAGCGACACTTGCAACACAAGCGATGATGATGTATGTCCAAACATCACTTTTTTTTCCAGCTTTATCTATCTTGGATAGTGAATTAGAAGGTCTTTGCAAAGCAAATCCAACAGCTGCACATGCATGGGCACACTCCATGCAAAGTTTACACTCTTGCATCGAATTTTTCTTCTCAAAATTAAAAGGGCTCAAATGATAAGGACAAGCTTTTGCACACTCAAAACCTTTACATGTAAGACATGCTTCTTGGTAGGTAAAGAGTTTTGTTGCACTCACTTTGGAAAATGAAGCCGTGATAGAGCCTATAGGACAGAGATATTTACAATAACTCATATCTTTAAAGATAAAAAAACTTACAAAAGAGACTATCGTAAAGAGTCCAAAAAAAAGCGACGTTATGAGAGGAGATTTGAGAATATCTGGGAAAAGATAGAGTAAGAACCAATAGCCAAGAACCAAAAAAGAGAGCCCTATAAGGGGGTTTTGCATCCAGTGAGGCATACTCTTTTGAAGTCCAAAACGAGAGATATATTTTCCTAAAAATCCATGTGGACAGATGCCACAAAAAACAGACCCAAATGTTCCCAAAGAGACAACCATAAAAAATGGCCAAAAAAACGACCAAAAGAGTCCTACACTCAGATGATACTTTTGCATATCTGGCTGGATGAAGCCATACAACAAAGCCGTAAAAAATATCACAAGAACACCTACTCTAAGCAGAAAAAGAAAAAGTTTGTTTTTCCCCAAAAAAGCACCTATCTTTGTATCAAACAGATCACTTTTTTTTCTTTTGATTGTATGTACCATCTTTGCACTCCTCTTGTATTTATACCTTTTTGTAAATTAAAAAATGTAACAAAAAATACTTTTTGTAATTTAATTTATTTTGTATTTTAATATGTTGATATATATCAACACTTTATTTACTACAAAGAAGTAGAATAATCAAAAACACCTCATTTTAGCTTATTAGAGCGAGAAAAGGAAGCTTGTGAAACCAAAAGTTCTCTCAATTCAAATTGGACATGTAAAATCTTACGGCACTAAAGATACAAAAAATTTTGATAATAAATTTTGGCAAACAGCCGCTTTTAAAGAGCCTCTTAGCACTCCTGTTTATATCACTAAAAATGGTATCTTAGGTGATGAAGTTGCAGATACTAAGCATCATGGAGGAATAGATAAGGCAGTTTTTGCCAATAGTTATGAAAACTACTCACTTTGGAGCAAATACCTAAACCAAGAAAATCTCCCTTTTGGTGCCTTGAGTGAAAATCTCACACTCACAACACTACACGAAACAAATGTCTGTTTAGGAGATGTACATCTTATGGGTAAGGTCATCCTAAGAGTTTCCCAACCAAGAAAGCCTTGCTGGAAAATATCTCAAAGATGGCTTGATAGAGGTTTTACCAAAGAGATTTATGACTCAAAGTTAAGTGGTTGGTACTATAGCGTGATGCACGAGGGAATACTGCAAAAAGGAGAAGATGTTGAAATTTTGCAAAAAGGACTCTATCAAATCTCTATCTTTGAGGCAAATGAAGCTTATAAAAACCCACATGAAAACAGAGCTACTTTAGAAAAAATCTTAGAGATTCCAAACTTGGCAGAATCTTACTATGAAAGTATAGAAAAAAGATTGCTTGGAAAAGCAGATTTGGAGTATATGAATGTCGCTGAATAATAAAATTTTTCTCTTGTGTTTTCTTTGTGCTTTTAGCCTCCAAGCACAAACACTGAGCTTACAAAGTGCAATCGATACAACACTGAAATTCAATAGCGATTTGATTATCTCAGATTATGACCAAAAGGCTTTGGAGCATTCAAAAAATAGTGTACATGTAGAGCGTTATGGCAAGATTGATTTTAAGCTAGATTATAACCACTACAACACGCCTCGTACTCTCATGCCACTTACTCCTCCGATAAACCCAAGCGTGAGTACATCTGATGATTTGATAGGTGCAACATTCTCTTACACGCTGCCTTTGTTTGATGGTTTTGAGAAAACAAGCGAAATCAAGATACTTGATCTAAGAGCAAAAATGCAAGAAAAGCAGAGATTTATCCTCGAAAAAAACCTTATATTTAATGTAAAAGCAACTTTTTTCAAAGCTCTTTCTTTACAAAATCAGCTCACAATAAATGCACAATACGTAGAATACACAAAAGCCTTTTTAGAACAGATACAACTCAAAGAAAACTCTGGCAAAGCCTCAAAGCTTGATGTTTTACATGCCAAAGTAAACTATACGCAAAGTCTAGCAAAGCAAAAAAATATCCAAAGTGACCTTGAAATTTTAAAAGCATACTTAGCGCAACTCATGCATCAAGAAAAATGCGAATACACTTTAGAAGAGATAATGCCTGCAACGATTTTTGTGAGCACTCCCTCTTCTTTTAAAGATTTACAAAGTTTACAAATATATAGCCTTGAAGAGCAAAGAAAAGAGCAAGAACATGCAAAAGTACGCTCACTTTACTATCCAAAGGTAGACTTTTTTGCAAGCCATTCAGATGTTTATGGTGCTGGAGATCACGCACTCATTAGCCAATATGGTCTCTCTTTTCGCTGGAATATTTTTGATTTTGGAAAAAAATCAAATTTGCTAGAAAAATCTTCACTTGAACTTTTAAAAGCAAAAACACAAAGCGATAAAAAGCGCTTAGAAATCATAAGAAAACAAAAAGAACTTCAAGAGAAATGTCTCAAACTAGATGAAGCCATAAAAACGTATGCAGAAGAATTGAGCCTTAAACAAAGCATCTTAGAGATAGAAAAAATCAAATATGAAGAGGGTAAAGCCACTATTTTAGATTTTATAGAGGCTAAAAATCATAAAGAAAATAGCCATCTTTCCTTGATTGATGCACGTTATAACCGCATGATAGCGGGATTTGAATTAGATAATTTATTGGAGAAATAGATGAAAAAAATAGTTACTTTTATCGTGTTTGCACTTTTAGTATTTGGAGGCTTTAAGCTTGTTAAAACAAAACAAGAAGATTTGCAAAATGCAAAAACTCCAGAAATTTTTCCTTTACATGTAGACATCATACAGCCTAAAAATGCAACGCTCGAGCCAAAAATTGCACTTATCGCAAAACTTGAACCCTCTGTTTTAACACATATAACTTCAAAATACGCCTCTTTTATCACTAGCTTACATGTAAAAGAGGGACAAAACGTCAAAAAAGGTGATCTTTTGGTTGAGCTTGATGATAAGGAGCTTAGAACAAAGATACAAAGCCTAAACTACAAGCTTGACTCATTGCGTAGTGAAATTCAAAGTGTCGCATTGGAAGAGCAAGTTATAGCAAAAAAACACGCCAGCAATCAAAAACTTTTTCTTGCAGGTGCTATCAGTGAAGAACAAGTGGATGATTCACATGTAATGTTCCAAAAAACAAGTGCAAAAAAGGTAGTTCTAGAAAAATCTTACAAGCAAATCAAAGTAGAATTTGATGGATTAGAAGATGCGATGCGCTACTATACACTGCGTGCACCCATGGATGGCATTGTGCAAAAACTTTTTGTTGAAGTTGGAGATCTCTGTTCCATCTCAAAACCACTCATAGAGCTTGTGAGTCATGAAAAAGTGGCAACATTTACCTATGATGCTTCTCAAAAAATAGAAAAAGGCGATAGAGTCTTGATAGAAGATATCACTTCACATGTAGCCTTGCTTAAAGTCTCTGCTAAAAACTACCAGCTTGAAGCCAAATCTAGCCCTTTTGAGATAGACTTACCAAATGGAATTTTAATAGATATTTTTGTTATCAAAGAGCCTATAGCTGGAACCCTTGTTCCAAAGATGGCTTTATATAACGAAAATAAAAATAGCTTTGTTTTTGAATACAAAGAAAACAAGTTTTTCAAAAAACAGATCCAAGTAGAGCATTTTGACAAAGAAGTAGCTCTTGTAAAAGAGCCACTCAATCATCCTCTAGCCATAGGAAGTGCTGCAAGACTTGCAAATCTCTCTTTTGTCGATGCCTTTATAGTACATGAGATAGCGTATGAATAGTTTTATAAGCAAAATTCTCTCTCGTCCCTATTTTGTCTTTTCGTTTTTAACGGTATTTGTTTTTATGGGGATTTTTAGTTACTTTGGCATGAAGAGAGACCTCTTCCCAAACTCAAATAGACCAGAAATCGCTCTTGTAGTGCTCTCCCCTTCGATGTCTGCTAAAGATATAGCCTCTACGATATCGCTTATCATCGAAAAGGAGCTTTACACCATAGAACATGTAAGGCGAGTTTACTCTTCTACAAATGATGAAGTCTCCGTTATCCGTGTTGAGTTTGATTATGCAAAAGATATCTCAGAAGCTGCAAGTGATGTAAAAAATAGTTTTGACAAAGTCCGTGCTAAATTGCCAAAAGATTTGCCTGA
>DKEY01000122.1:1020-2416 GCA_002469305.1 Sulfurospirillum sp. UBA6810 | reverse complement strand
TATTTGGGGGAAATACAAAAGAGCTTAGTATCTTGATAGATAAAACAAAGCTCGATACTTTTGAAATCAGTATCGAAGAGGTGATAAATATCCTCAAAGGCTCTTTGCAAGATTATGCTATAGGTGTAAGTGAAGATACAAAAGAGCGGTTTATCATCAAAAGTACAAATACGCCTCATCATCTAAGTGCCATTAATGAGCTTGTTATAAAGCAAAATATCAAGCTTAAAGATATAGCAAAAGTCTCTTTTAACATCCCTAAAAATAGTGCTTTGTATTATGGCAATGCAAAACCTGCCATTGCTCTTGCTATCAAAAGAAACTTAGATGTAGGTGTTCTCTCAGTTATCGAAGATGTAGAAAAACAGATACAGACCCTCCAAGCGAACTACAAAAATATAGATTTTTCTATTGCTGATACGCAAAAAACTATTATAGAACAAAGTACAAGCAATATGATTGAGAGCTTGCGAGATGCTATTGTTATGTCTATGATTGTCGTTTTCTTTTTCTTGGCCTCTTTTAGGCAAATCTTTGTTGTACTCTTCACAATCCCGATAGTATATCTCTCTACTATTGCTATGATGAATATTTTTTCCATTGAGTTCAATGTCATAACGCTCACAGGTGTCATTTTGGCATTAGGATTGCTCTTAGATGATACCGTAGTAGTAGTTGAAAACATAGAGCGGCATTTTAAAACTCTAGGTAAACCCATCAAGCAAGCAGTCTATGAAGGGACACAAGAGATTATGTTTGCAGATTTTTCTGGAACACTTACAACGATGATTGCGATTTTTCCTATCCTTTTTGTGGGAGATTATCCGCAAACTGTTTTTGGGCCTTTGGTGAGTGTTTTACTCTTAGCGCTTGTCTGTTCATACATCGTCTCTATCACTTTTGTGCCACTTGTCTCTTTGCTTATCCTCTCTATCGATAATCCTTTTGTTTTAAAACTTGAAGCTTTGTTTGAACGCTTTAGCCATAGTGCAAATCTCTATGCAACGCAGTTTTTTATCGCTACTTTCAAAAAAGCGATGCACTCAAAAATGGTAGCACTAAGTTACATGCTTGTTTTACTCTTTTTAGTAGCTATAAGCATACGTGTCGTCATGCCTCTTGTTGGGCAAGAGCTGATGCCTGCTATGGATACGGGAACGATTAGTGTGAAAGTGAGTGTTGATGAAAATTTAGCGATAGAGGAAAGTGAGAAAATTTTAAAAGAGATTTTAAAACTTATCAACACAAAAGCCAAAGTTATATCCACTTCAGCCACTATAGGATCTGAAGCTGGAGTTTTAGGAATCGGTGGTGGTAGCATATCGCAGATAATTATCATTGCAAATTATATCAATAGATTTGAGCGAGATGAAGATATCTGGAGCATCCAATCTCG
>DKEY01000122.1:0-938 GCA_002469305.1 Sulfurospirillum sp. UBA6810 | reverse complement strand
AAACAGCAAAACTCTATGAAGAAGCGATGCAAAAGACAAAAGGAGTGGTCAATGTCTCAAAAACGTGGGATTTGCAAACAAAGGCATATGATATCTCTTTAGACATCGCTAAGCTTTCCTATTTTGGTATTACACAAGAGGAGGTTTTTAGACAGTTAAAATCTCTTTTAAAAGGGGTAACTGTAGGCACATTGCCACAACAAAATGCTCTGCCTATACCTATGAGAGTGAAAATCGATGAGGATAAAACAGACTCAGTCCAAGATATCTTAGCACTCAAAATCATGACGAAACTAGGACTTGTACCTCTTTCAAATTTTGCTACCATAGCAAGCATACTCCAACCAGATACCATCACGCGCGAAAACTTATTTTATACCATAGATATCTTAGGGTTTAGAGAGAAGATGTCCATAAGCCATTTGGGAGCAAATTTTGATGCACAAAGTAAACACATCTTATTGCCTCAAGATATCAAAATGGCTCACAACGGAGACATTGCGCAGTTTCAAGACTCCTCAGGGCGCATCGTAAAAGCTGTTGGTGTTGGTATAGTACTTATCTTTTTAGTGATGATTCCTATGTTTGAATCTCTTAAAATCCCTCTTGTTATCATCCTTTCTATTCCTTTAACAATTGCAGGGGCTTCATGGGTTTTACTTCTTTTTGATTATCATAGTTCCATGTCTGCGATGATAGGATTTATCCTCTTAGCGGGTGTTGTAGTTAACAATGCCATCTTGCTTATCCATTTTGCACTCCAAGAGATGCAAAATGGACTCAGTGCCAAAGAAGCGATTTTGGAGAGTATAAAACTACGCACAAGGCCTGTGCTTATGACCGCTATCAGCGTGAGTGTGGGGATGATTCCTGTAGCATTTGGGCTTGCTATCGGCTTAGAGCGTTTAGCTCCACTTGGCGCAGTAGTCATTGGAGGA
>DKEY01000014.1:488-5769 GCA_002469305.1 Sulfurospirillum sp. UBA6810 | reverse complement strand
AAGAGATTTTTTTAAAGTATCTAATGCCTTTTTCAGTGATTTTTCATCATCAGCAAATCTTATTTTATTGACAGCAGTTCTAAAAGAATCGGTTAAAATCTCAAACAAAATACATCCTTATATCATCTAAATTTTTACTTTTATTGCCCATCAAAAGGCATGCCATATTACTCAATTTTTGCTTTTATTTTGATAAACAAAAGCTTTTTATTGACCAAATCTTAAAAACTCTTTTGGCTCTTTTGCTTCAAACTCATATCCTAAAAGAGCTATGGTATGCGCATGAAGCATAACACGTTTTGCAGGTTTTCCGCCATATACCACATCTCCCAAAATAGGAAAATTGATACTTTTTAAGTGTACTCTTATCTGATGTGTTCTACCAGTTTCGATAGTCACTTTTACTTTTGAGAATTTACCCTCTACCATCAAAGGCTCTACATGTGAGATAGCTTCTTTACCATTTTTAGCGATTTTTGTTTGAGCAACATTACCTTTTTTTATCGTTATAAGAGGTTTATCAACTGTAACTGCCTCTATAAACTTGCCTTGTACTACAGCAAGATACTCTTTCTTCACTTCTTGATTTTTAAAAGCTCTTACAGCACGTTCGTGGAACTCTGCATCTTTTGTAAGAAGTAAAACACCACTTGTCTCCTTATCTAGCCTATGAAGCAAAGTTGCATTTTTCTCTTTTACTACCTCTTCAGATGTGAGATAAGCTGGCTTATCCATAGCGATGATATATTCATCTTCATAGATAACTTTTGCTTTGGCTATCTCTTGGATTTTAAAGTTTGCTTTTGCATTCACTTCATCTCTAGCTAGGGCTACTTTTTTACCACCAGCATAAACAACTCCACGATCAATCAAATCTTTTGCAGCACGATTTGAGATGCCCTCTTGTAGTGCTAAAAGTTTATATGCTTTTTCTGTACTCATCTTAATTTTTCCTTTTTTTGGAAGTAATTCCAAAAAAATTCCTTTCACTCTTGTGCTTGTCACTCTCTGTGAGAAAGCTTGCACTTTGTGCAGAATTTTTCATCTTTTACTTTAATTCTTTTAAGAGAGAATCTATCTCTCCTTTATATAAAACTTCTGATTTTTCTAATAAATCATAATTTAAACTACTAACTTCATCAATAGAAGCTATTTTGATATTTGAAACTAGTTTATAGAGTGGTTTTTGATTAAAGATAAAGGGACCACTTATAATTTTATTGTTAAAGAAAGCACATTCTAGTGGATTGTGTCCACCTATACCATCTTTAAACGAACCACACAAATATGTTATATCTGTAATAGCATATATATTTATAAGTTCTCCCATTTTATCACATAAAACTATATCTGTATCTAACTTCTCATTTTCACTCAATTTTGCATATGAAAGATTATGCTTTGTACTATAACGCATAAGCATATCCTCTACTTTTTTAAATCTCTCAGGATGTCTGGGAACTACTACTAGCATTTGATGTTTTGCTAAGTGTAGGTTTTGCAACAAAAGCTCTTCTTCTCCCTCGTGAGAACTTGCAAGTGTTATAACCTCTTTTAGAGGCTTTTCATACTTACATGTAAGTATTGGAGTAGCTATTGTTTTGATGTTGCCACTTACTATAACATCTTTTGCACCAAGTTCAAGTAATCTCTCTTTGTCTATCTGGCTTTGGGCAAATACTTTATCTACATATGAGAAAATCCACCTGTAAAACCATGCAAATTTTTTATACGAACTATATGACCTATCAGATACTCTTGCATTGAGTAAAACTGTTTTTGTTCCTCTTATCTTACTTGCTACAAATAGCAAGGGCCAAAGCTCTGCTTCTAATACAACTAACACCCTATGCTTTCTTATCCAAAATGGTAAAAAAACTTCAAAGGGCAAAAATCTTACATGTACGTTTTTTATACTATTCGCTGATTTATACCCTGTTGCTGTTATAACAGAAACATCTACTTCTTCTTCAAGACTTTCAATGATCGGCTTAAGAGAATTAACTTCTCCTAAAGAACACGCATGAAACCAAATCTTATTTTTTGTGTTAAAAGGCTTATTGTTGAGTAAAAAAAATCTTGAGGGAATTGACAACTTGTACTTTTTTTTAAAAGCTATAAAAAAGATTAGTGGTAACGCCAGCAGATACACTAGCGTTACTAAAATATAATAAAAAGGAAGAAGCAATATTAAGCCTCAACTTCCTCTGTCTCTTTATATAAAATTCTACCACAGTGAGGGCAAGTTACTATGTCATCTTGCTTTAAAACTGATGAGTATGTTTTATCATTGATTCTCATAAAACAGCCATAACAAGCTTGTTTTTGAACAGGAACTACTGTTGTATTGCCAGCCCATTTTCTAATTTTTTCATAAAAAGATAGTATCTTTTGACTCATCTCAGAAACTAACTTTTGTTTTTGCTCATATACTTTTGTTCTTTGCTCTTCTATCTCTTTCATTTGAGAATCTATCGAAGCTCTTATCTCTTGCGTTTCATTTAAAACTTCTGAGAGTTTTGTATTTGCTTCTTCTATATCTTTATTTTTAGATTCAATTACCGTATCTAAACGTGCTATCTCTTCATTTGCAAATTCACATTGCTCTTTAGAAATTTCTTCTTCAAGTTGGAGTGCTTTCATCTCTTTATCTGTTTTTACAAGAGCACTTTTTTTAGATAAATCTTTCAATTTATCAGAAAGTTCAGCCAAATGAAGTTCATTTTTACTCTTTTTTAGTTTTGCATCTGTGATTTCTCTTTGAAAAACTTCTATCTGAGTTTTAATCTCATCTTCTCTTTCTAAAGCAATTCTCAATTTTTTCTCTATTGCTACAACTCTTGGACCAAAAGCATCAATCTCTTTGTCAATTTTTGATAGCTCGATTAATTGTTCTAAATACTTGTTCATCTATGTTTTATCCTCTATTTGTTTAAACTCTTTGTCTTCTGTTTTAAAGAAATTTCTCTTTAAAATTTCTATCTGCGAAGCACGAAGCAAAGCTTCTGCATTTACTATTTGTATGTAAATGGATTTTTTGAATTTGACATTATAACTTTTAATGGTAAATTTTTCAAATGTGGCTCAAGAGCCGCAGCAAAATACCTCTCACTTTCATAATGTCCAATATCTATAAGCGAAAGAGAATTTTCTTTTGCTTCAAGTGCTTGATGGTACTTAAAATCACCACTCAAGTAACAATCAGCATCAACCCCACCTATCAAATCTCCACCACTTCCTGTTGTAATAGCACATCTTTTTATATGCTTTTTACACTCCACAATTTTTAGAAAATCTACATGTAAGATTTCTTTGGTTTTTGTAACTAATGCATCAAAACTACAATCTACATCACTATAACAAATATATCCGTCACTTTGTATATCACTAAATCCAAAAACTTCTCTAGCAACATATCTATTGAGATGTGTTTTATCAAAATTTGTNNTGCATAGCTATAAGTGATATATCTTTTTTAATCATCTCTTTTATCAAATGAGATGGATAGTGGGAATACTCAAGCTTTTTTAACCCTTTGAAGATTAAAGGATGGTGAGTTATTATCAAGGAGTTGTTTGCAACCTCATCCAAAAAATCACTATCAACATCTAAGCTTAAGTAAATCTGCTGTATTTCATCATTGAGATCACCTACCAACAATCCGCTATTATCCCAACTCTCTTGTAAGTCAAAAGGACTAAGTTCATCTAAATAATTATAGATTTGCTTCAGTTGCATCCACTACTTCTTTATACTTCAGCGCACAACCCTTGGCAAGCTCACGGATTTTAAGTATATAATTTTGTCTTTGAGTCACTGATATAGCTTTTCTTGCATCAAGTACATTAAATGTATGAGAAGCCATCAAACAGTAATCATATGCAGGGAGAGGCAAATCAGCTTCCAAACATCTTTTGCACTCATCTTTCGCATTTTCAAAGTGTTCTAAGAGCATTTTTACATCTGCTATCTCAAAGTTATACTTACTAAATTCATATTCACTCTGCTTATGAACGTCTCCATAGGTTGTGATGCCATATTTGTTTTCGTTCCATACCAAATCAAACACAGAATCTTTTTCTTGAAGATACATAGCGAGTCTCTCAACTCCATAAGTAATTTCCACAGAAACGGGCTCACAAGGGATACCTCCCACTTGTTGGAAATAAGTAAACTGTGTTACTTCCATACCATCAAGCCAAACTTCCCAGCCAAGTCCCCACGCTCCAAGTGTTGGAGATTCCCAATTATCCTCTACAAATCTAATATCATGTTTCTTGATATCAAGCCCTAATGCTTCTAAACTTTTAAGATATAACTCTTGGATATTATCTGGGCTTGGTTTGATTAATACTTGAAACTGATAATATGCTCCCAACCTATTTGGATTTTCTCCATATCTACCATCTGTTGGTCTTCTGCTTGGTGCAACATACGCTGTTGCCCATGGCTTAGAACCAAGTGAGCGTAAAAATGTTGCATTATGAAATGTTCCTGCACCTGCTGGCATATCATATGGTTGTACTATCGTACAACCCTCATCTTGCCAAAAAGTTTGTAGTTTTAAGAGCATCTGACTAAATGTTAACAACGACTTATCCTTTTACATGTAATTATTCTTAAGCGGTGAGAAAATCTCACCTAAGAACCAACTAAAGTACGAAGCTAAGCTTCTGTAACCTTTGCTACTGATTCTTTATTATTTTAATTCTCTTCTTTTTTATAGTTTTCTACTGCTTTATTCCACATAAGTTTGTATTTACGTCTTGTAAACTCTAATTCTTCTTGTGTAGTTTCAAGCTGTTTTGTTAAAGCTTCGACTATCTTCCTATCTTCATCATATAACTCTTGCATAGAAAAAAGTGCCTCTTTTAAAAAACGATTTTCACTTTTGAGTGCATCTAAGGTTTCATCTTTAGCATCCATGACTTTTTCATGAAGTCCTAAGATAGTCCCTATGGTTTTTTCAATAAAATCTGCACCTGGTAAAGTGACGACTTCAGTTTCAAGTGTAGGAGTTGCTTTTGAGACAGGGATTAAAGCACTTGTACCACGAGATGCCTCTATATAACGCCTTCCATTTTCTTCTTTAACACTCAATTTTCCTCTCTCTATCATCTCTTCGATAGTAGGAATATCTAAATGTATAAGTTTACTGAACTCTTCTATTTCTAACCAGGTTTGCATAGCACTATACCTCTTTTAGTTTATAGTCTCTTCTCTATTTCCAATGAATCTGATTCCACTTTTTTTGCTTTTAAAATTCTATCTTCTAAAAGTT
>DKEY01000014.1:0-389 GCA_002469305.1 Sulfurospirillum sp. UBA6810 | reverse complement strand
TTGCTCCACCTTTCATAGGCACACCTATAACAGGCTTTGTTGTTAATGATGCCACAACTCCAGCTAGATGTGCTGCCATACCAGCTGCTGCTATAAAGACTTTTGCACCTTTTGCTTCTGCACCCACTACATATTTGTGTGTTCTATCTGGACTTCTATGAGCAGAAGAGATAACTAATTCATGAGCTACACCAAATTTTTCTAAAATCTTTGCAGCTTCTTCCATAATCTCATAATCACTCTTGCTTCCCATCAAAATAGATACAAACTTCATTCGTTTCCTTTGTTATTAATTTTTATTGTTCTTTTCTAAAAAAAGTATATGGAGGCAATTTTGCAGGAGTTACAATCGCATTTGTATTTCCACTATGTATCTCAGCATATACTTT
>DKEY01000090.1 GCA_002469305.1 Sulfurospirillum sp. UBA6810 | reverse complement strand
CTTCATCTTAATTTTATATATTTCTTCTTATAAAGAGTCTAAACCAAAGTGTTTAGACTCTTTTAGAAGATTGTTTTAAAAAGTTTTCAGGGGTAGTTCCTGTGAATTTTTTAAAGCTATTGATGAAATGAGCTTGATCATAGTAGCCAGCACTTAAAGCTATGTCAACAAGTGTGTATTTGTTTTGTTTTAATAATTCAAGTGCATATTTAAACTGTATAACTTCTGAAAATTTTTTGGGGGAGGTACCGATTTCACTTTTGAAGTTTCTCTCAATCTGCCTTTGGCTGCAACATTTAGAGAGCATTGATAAGTTTTTTATACTTGCATTTCCTTTTTGTGAAAGTATTATCTCGACATTGGCTCTAACACAAGAGCTGTATTCAAGGGATTTGCGATATTTTGCAAGAAAAGTATTGACTAAACATAAGTCACCGCTATCTGTTTGTTCAAATTGACGAAAGTGAGTAACCTTGCTCATATTAAATCCTTTTAAAATATATAAATCTAAAAACTAGTTTTATAATTTTGATTCTATTTTATTAACGTGTAAGGAAAGTGTAAAAGTTTTGCAACTACGTTAAGCTCTAATATTTAGTTCCTCAAGCTATAATTATTTAATGATTTTTTCGATAAAATAGATGAATTTTTTATACACATAGGAATAGCGATGGATGTTAGAGCAGAATTTTTAAACTTTTTTGAACAAAAAGGGCACAAGATAGTACCAAGTGCGCCACTTGTTCCAGATGATGCAACCCTTCTCTTTACAAATGCAGGGATGGTTCCTTTTAAGAGTATTTTTACAGGTGAAATTCCTCGCCCAAATCCACCACGTGCTACAAGTTGCCAAACTTGTATAAGAGCTGG
Source organism: Sulfurospirillum sp. UBA6810 (assembly GCA_002469305.1). GTDB lineage: Bacteria > Campylobacterota > Campylobacteria > Campylobacterales > Sulfurospirillaceae > UBA6810. Next base: position 9,189 of record DKEY01000090.1, on the reverse strand, counting down.
TGGTAAACATAATGACTTAGACAATGTAGGTTACACTGCGCGTCATCATACTTTTTTTGAGATGTTGGGTAACTTTTCTTTTGGGGATTATTTTAAAGAAGATGCGATAGCCCATGCTTGGGAATTTGTAACAGAAGTTTTAAAACTCCCAAAAGAGAAGCTTTGGGTTACTGTACATGAAAGCGATGATGAGGCAGAAATTCTTTGGCAAAAACACGTGCCACTTGAACGTATCAAGAGATTTGGGGATAAAGATAACTTTTGGCAGATGGGAGATGTGGGTCCATGTGGTCCATGTAGTGAGATATTTATCGACCAAGGTGCGGAGCATTTTAATAGCCCTGAAGATTATATGGGTGGCGATGGTGATAGATTTTTAGAGATATGGAACTTGGTTTTCATGCAGTATTATCGTGATGCAAGTGGTACTCTCACTCCACTTCCAAAGCCTTCTATCGACACAGGTATGGGACTGGAGCGAACTGTCGCAGTTTGTGAGGGAAAACAGAGTAATTATGACAGCTCACTTTTTATGCCTCTTATCAACGAGGTAGCAAAGCTTTGTGGCAAGCCTTATACTTATGTAGATGGCGCTAGTTATAGAGTTATCGCAGATCATATCCGTTCAGTTGCATTTTTACTCGCACAAGGAACAAACTTTTCAAATGAAGGTCGTGGATATGTTCTAAGACGTATTGCTCGTCGTGCTGTAAGACATGGATATCTCTTAGGGATAAAAGAGCCATTTTTATACAAGCTTTTAGATACACTCAATGTGCTCATGGCAAAACAATATCCATATCTTTTAGAAAAAAAAGAGGCTATCAGTGAGCAGATAAGATTGGAAGAAGAGAGATTTTTGGTGACTATTGCTTCAGGACTTGAACTCTTTGAAGCAGAATTAAAAAATACAAAAGACGTTTTTTCAGGAGCTGTTGCTTTTAAGCTCAATGATACGTATGGTTTTCCCCTTGATCTTACTGAAGATATGCTTAGAGACAAAGGACTTAAAGTAGATAGTGATGCGTTTGATACTCTCATGAAAGAGCAGCGGATGCGTTCAAAAGCTTCTTGGAAAGGGAGTGGAGATAAGGCAGCAAGTGGAGATTTTAAAGCACTATTAGAGAGATTTGGACTCAATGAATTTACAGGCTACACTCAAACACAAGATGATGTAAGTGTCATTGCCCTTTTAGATGAAGATTTTAAAGAGGTGCAAACTTTAGAAGATAGTGGTTGGATGATGCTTAACAAAACGCCATTTTATGCCCAAAGTGGTGGACAGTGTGGAGATAGCGGAGAGATAGAAGGTTATGGTACAGTAGATGATACAAAAAAATTCTTTGATATCAATCTTTCACATGTAGAGTTACAAAAGCCTCTTAGTGTTGGTGATAAGTTACATGTAAGAGTAGATACAACAAGATTTGAAGCAGAAAAACACCACTCAGCAACACATCTTTTACATGCAGCTTTGAGAGACGTTCTTGGGGAACACGTTGCACAAGCAGGAAGTTCTGTTGAGAAAGATAGACTTAGATTTGACTTTTCCCATCCTAAAGCTATGAGTAGTGAAGAAGTAACTCAAGTAGAAAACCTTGTCAATAACGTGATAGCAAGTTGTGTTGATACTTGTACGAAAAACATGAGTATTGATGAGGCAAAAAACTCAGGAGCTATGGCTCTTTTTGGCGAAAAGTATGGCGATGAAGTTCGTGTTGTCTCTTTTGGCGATGCAAGTATAGAACTTTGCGGAGGTACACATGTTAAAAATGTCTCTTCTATCGGAAGCTTTTTTATCGTAAAAGAAAGCGGTGTAAGTGCAGGTGTAAGACGTATAGAAGCTATCTGTGGTGCAAGTGCGCTAGAGTATGCAAAAAGTATGAGAGCGACACTTGCAGAGGTGAGTGAAGCCTTAAAACACAATGATCCACTCATCGGTATAGAGCGTTTGAAAAATGAAATCAAAGAGTTAAAAGCAGATGTGGAAGCTCTTGAAGCAAACGCTGGCAAGTCAGTAGAAAGCTTACATGTAAATGGAGTTGAACTTATCGTTGATGAGCTTGGAGCTGGGGATATCAAAAAAACGATAGATGATTTTAAAAATCAGAAAGATAAAGTAGCCATCTTACTTTTCCAAATAAAAGGCGATAAAGTCATGATAGCAGCAGGGATTAAAAATGCTCCATTAAAAGCGGGAGATTGGATAAAAAATGTAGCACCTATCGTTGGTGGTGGCGGTGGTGGCCGTGATGACTTTGCACAAGCGGGTGGAAAAGATGCTTCAAAGATAGAAGAAGCTAAAAAAGTTGCATTGGAATTTGCTAAAAAATCTCTAGAGGGGTAAGTATTGCAAGAATTTTTTGTTGAATTTTTCGGGAGTTTTAGTAGGATTATAGTTTTTTTTCACGTTTTGAGTGCTGCTATCTTGATAGGTGGTATGTTTGTGCTTAGATTTATCATCAAACCTGTCTTTATGACAATAGAAGATGATGAAATAAAATTTAGAAGATGCCTTGAACTTTTGGATAAATACGCAAAATTGATGTTACCAGTTATGTTGATACTGATTTCAGCTTCTTTTTTGATGAATATAGGATTAGGCTTTGAGTACGCTAGTCCTATAACTTATACAATGATTCATATAAAAGAAGCTATTTGGATATTTATAGCATTTAACTTTGGATTTATGTATTGGAAGTTTTTAAATGCTAAAGCTTCCTATAAAAAGAGAGACTATTTTGAAGTGAGTGAAAACATCATCTTGATTGTAAATTGTCTCATTCCTTTAAATCTGATTTTATCACTCGTTGCTTTGTATGTTGGTATAGTTATAAGAGGTTTTTAATTGAAAAAAATTATACTAGCTTCCAACTCCATAACAAGAGGTGATATACTCAAAACTCATGGGATTGATTTTATACAAAAAGCTGCGCACTTTGATGAAGAGAGTTTAAATATAAAAAATCCCATAGAGTTTGTATATAGAGCTACAAAAGGGAAAATGGACTCTTTTTTACAGCAGTACGGAGTAGAAGAGTTCCCCATCTTGTGTGCAGATACTGTTGTTACTGCACATGGAAAACTTCTTCGCAAAGCAAAAGATAAACAAGATGCAAGAGAGATTTTACTTTCACAAAGTGGAAGTGTTGTTTCCATCATTACATGTATGATTTTTAAATCAAAAGAGCTTGAGTTTATAGACCTCTCAGCTACCAAGTATAGATTTGCAGAATTTGATAGAGAAAAACTTGAAACTTATCTTGAAACTGATGAGTGGGAAGGCAAGGCTGGCGCTTGTATGGTTGAGGGCTTTTGCAAAAGTTATATAGAAGAAGTCATTGGATATGAAAGTACGGCTATGGGACTTTGTGTAGAAAAACTACTTCCTTTTTTAAAAGAATGAAGATGTATGAAAATGAGTTAAAGGCTATCAAAAAATCAAACCGTTTTAGAGAAAGAGTTCTCTATGAGGAAACTCTGTGTGATTTTGCTTCCAATGACTATCTTGGACTTGGCTGTAAAAAACAACTTTTAAAAAGAGCATTTGACAGGCTAAGTATGTTTGCAACACATGCTCCAAAAGCTTCGCAAATGGTCAATGGATACCATCAAGTCCACAAAGATTTTGAAGAGTTTGTATGCAGGCAAAACCACTTCGAAGCAGCCATAGTTGTAGGGAGTGGATTTCTTGCAAATCTCTCTCTCATTGAAGCTCTTCCAAGACGTGGCGATATCCTTTTATTGGACGAAGAGTACCATGCCAGTGGCATCCTAGCTTCAAAATTAGTGGATACGCAAGTTGTTTTTTTTAGACATAATGATTCTTTACATGTAAAAGAAATCTTAGAGACCAGTACATACAAACGAGCTATCATAGGAGTTGAGGGTATCTACTCTATGAGTGGAGATATACTTGATAAAGAGATATTTGAGATTGCAGATAAATTTAATGCCCTTTTGATAGTTGATGAAGCACATAGCAGTGGAGTAGTGGGTGAAAAACTGCTTGGTGTTTTTGAACTCTTTGGTATAACTCCTAGAGAAAATCATATAAAGATGGGGACATTGGGAAAAGCATATGGGAGTTATGGGGCTTACATACTCTGCTCAAATCACGTGAGAGATTTCTTACAAAACAGAGCAAAAGCACTTATCTATGCAACAGCACCATCACCTTTTGATATAGAATTAGCACACCAAGGAATGCTTTATATACTTAAAAATAGAGATATTTTGGCACAAGAGATTAAGCAAAGACAAGCATTGGTCAAAGAGATGTTTGGGGTAGATATGCCAGGGTTGATATTTCCATATACACTTAAAAGCTCTAAAGATGCTATCAGTGTGCAAGAGCGTTTAAAAGAAGAGGGCTTTTTAGTTGGTGCTATAAGACCACCAACTGTTCCACAAGCTATATTGCGAATTATTCCAAGGCTTGATATAGATATCGCAACCACAAAAAGACTTTTTACTTTGATCAAAGAGGTTCAGGTTTGAGCTTTACATGTAAGAAATTGGTGATAAAAAATGAAGAGAAAACTTTGGTGAATATCTCCTTTTCTTTTGAGCATTCACTTGCTTTGATTGGACAAAGCGGTAGTGGGAAAAGTTTGAGTTTAAAAGCTCTTTTGGGGATGCTCCCAAGAGAGTTGACACAAGAGTTGGTTTTAGAGAATGATTTTGATGTTATAAGAGGAGAGACGATCTCCATAGTTCCTCAAAATCCTTTTACGGCACTCTCTCCACTCACTAAAATCAAAGAGCAGTTTTTTCAAGAGGAAAGTAGCACCAAGTATTATTTTGAGTTGGTTGGATTGGATGAAACACTTTTAGATAGATTTCCTAGTGAACTCAGTGGTGGACAGCTACAAAGAGTTGTTTTGGCTTTTGCTTTGAGTCTGAAACCCAAAATCCTTTTGCTAGATGAACCAACCACAGCACTTGATGCAAAAACTAAAAATGAAATCCTAAAACTCTTAAAAGAGATACAACAAAAAGAGCAGTTTTATACTCTTTTTGTGACTCATGATATAGAAGCAGTGAAAGATGTTTGTGAACAAATCGGTATTTTAAAAGATGGTTCAATGCTGGAATTTGGTAGAATGCAAGATATTTTAAGTAATCCACAAAATGCATATACAAAAGAGTTGATAAATGCAGGATTCAAAAATAGAGGATTTAGAATTTGAAATATATATTGACTATTTTATTTGCAGGTGTTTTTGTTGTCTTTGGTGGGCTCATTTATATCTATTCGCTTGTTAGATTTGATGCATATAAAATCATAGATTATAAACCACGTCTTAGCACACAAATATACGATAGAAATGGCGAATTGATAGCTAATTTGTTTGAAGAAGAACATAGACTTTATGTCAAGTATGAAGAGATACCACCACAAGTTATAGAAGCGCTTGTTGCCATAGAAGATACCTCTTTTTTTGAACACAGGGGTATAAATTTTGAAGCAATTTTTAGAGCTTTGGTAAAAGATATAAAAGCTATGAAGCTTGTTGAGGGTGCAAGTACTATTACCCAACAGCTTATAAAAAATACAGTTCTCACAAGAGATAAAACGATATCGAGAAAACTGAGTGAGATGGTACTCTCTTTTAAAATAGAGAGCGAACTTGAAAAAGAAGAAATCTTAGAGAGATATCTCAATCATGTGTATTTTGGACATGGATATTATGGGATAAAAACAGCTGCTTTGGGATACTTTCATAAAGAGTTAGATGCTCTAAGTTTAAAAGAGACTGCTATGTTGGTAGGGCTCCCAAAAGCTCCTAGTTCGTATGACCCAACGAGAAATATAGACTTATCACTTAGTAGAGCAAATAGAGTTCTTTTTAGACTTTTTTCTCTTGGTTGGATTAGTGAAAAAGATTATAGGGAGGGGATAAATGAGCAACCTATTATCTATGATGAGACTCTTACTCAAAATAAAGCGCCATATGTTGTTGATGAAGTTATAAAAGAGTTGAGTCCAAAGTATGAAAATTTTAAAACAGGCGGATATAGAGTCGAACTTGGCATTGATTTAAGGCTACAAAATGCAGCAAAAGAAGCGTTGAAATTTGGTTATGATGAAATTTTTAAGCGTTATCCTGATTCAAATGAAACTATCCTCAATGGTGCTATCGTCTCACTTGATGCAAAAAGTGGTGATATTTTAGCAATGGTAGGTGGAGTGGATTATAAAAAATCTCACTTTAATAGAGCAGTACAAAGCAGAAGGCAACCAGGAAGTAGTTTCAAGCCTTTTATCTATCAAAAAGCTTTGGATATAGGGTATTCTACTATGAGTGAGATACCTGATATCTCCAGAGTCTATACAGATGAAAAAACAGAAGAAGATTGGAAGCCAAAGAACTATGAAGAGGATTTTGAAGGTCTTTTAACACTCAAAGAAGCACTTATTCACTCAAGAAATCTTGCAACCATAAATCTTCTTAATGCACTTGGAATGGATAGTATATATAAAGAGTTAAAAAAAGATGGCTTCAAAGATATCCCGTATGATTTGACTATGGCACTTGGAAGTTTTGGTATTTCTCCTTTGGATTTCAGTAGTTTTTACTCTATTTTCCCAAATGGTGGGGTAAAAGTTGAGCCAATACTTGTTAAAAAAATTGTTAATCGTTTTGGTGATGAAACTATATTTGAAACGACAAGAACTACTCTCACTACGCCAGAGCAAGCTTATCTTATGGTAGATATTTTAAGAACAGTTGTAACAAGAGGTACTGGTAGAAACGCAAAAGTTGCAGGGATAGAAACGGCTGGAAAAACTGGAACAACAAATAGCAATACAGATGCTTGGTTTTGTGGGTTTACCCCAGAAATTGAAGTTTTAGTTTGGTATGGTAATGATGACAATTCTCCTATGAATAAGTATGAAACAGGTGGTAGAGTAGCGGGTCCTGTATTTGCTAGGTTTGTTAAAGAGTATTTGGCACTAAATCCGCAGACAAAAAGAGAATTTACTCCTCCTCCTGGCGTAAATACAAAAAAATATAATGGGAAAGTTGAATTGTTTACAAAAACATCCCCTTTACCAAAAGTAAATACGCACTCAGAAAATGATAGTGGGGGTTTGATATTTTAATGAAAATTGACGATATGAAATTTATATACCCAAAAGATTTTTTACTCAATCATATTTGGTATAATCTTATACAAAAAATTGAGTTTTCGTGAGGACTTTTTTGAATTTTAAACTATCAAATACAATTTATATAATACCAATTTTTTCTATAGTTTTGACACTATCTATTGTTGTAGGTGTTTTTGTTTACTTTGAAAATAAACTCTTTAATGAAAAGATAAAAGAACTTCATATCTCTTTAGAGCAAGAAAAAAAAGACATGCTAAAAGACGAAGTAAGCCATGTTTTGAAAAACTTAGAGTTTGGATATGTAAATCGTATCAATAAACTTGAAGTTGATGTCAAAGAGAGAGTTGATGAAGCATATACGTTAGTTGAAAATCTGCATAAAAAATTCAATACAACAAAGAGTAAAGAAGAGATAGTACAAATTGCTATTGAGGCACTGAGAGAGCAAAGATTTTTTTCTGGCAATGGATACTATTTTTTATTTGATTTAGAAGGTACAACTTTACTCTCCCCTATAACTCCTGAGGTTGAAGGAACGAAAAAGCTACTTGATTTTCAAGATATCAATGGAAAGTATCCTCTGCGAGAGATACTCAAAGAGTTGCAAAGAAACAAAGATGGTTTTTATATAGATTGGACATATTTGAAACTAAATAATTTAGCAGAGCAAGGTTTAAAAAGAGGCTATATAAGGTTTTTTGAACCATATTCTCTAGCGATAGCCACAGCAGAGTATCTATATCAGGTTGAAGAAAAATTGAAAGTAGAATCTCTTTCCGCACTTAGAACCTTGGAAAATGACTTAAAATTTATGATTATTGAGAATAAAACAAAAGAAATTATTTATGGAAAATTGAACTGCCCTTCTATACGGGAAGAACATAATATACAAAAAATAAAATTAAATACGAAAATAAATGAGTATTTTGCCTTGGAATGTAAGTCACACAAGCACCTTGTTTACACAATGCTTTATAGCCCATGGGATTGGCTTATCGTTTCAGATGTACTTTTAGATGATGTACAAAGTAGTATGAAACAAAAAGAAGTTGAACTAAAATCTAAAATAAAAAATAGGCTTCTAATTGTTGTCTTTTTATTGGTGTTGTTATCTACTGTTATCTTTGTTTTTGTAAATCGAATACAGTACATTATATATAAAAACTTAGATATTTTTATCAATTTTTTTAAAAAAATCGAAGATACTAACAGCTATGTAGATATAGAGGAATTATCCATATCCGAATTTAGAGAGCTTGGAAATCATGCCAATGAAGTTATGGCAAAAAAAATAGAAAATGAAGAAAAAATAAATCAGCAAAATTTAGAGATAAAGCAGCGCAGTCTAGTTTTTAAACAGTATGCAAATGTTATAGACTCTTCTTTAATTGTTTCAAAAACAGATCCAAAGGGTATCATCACTTATGTAAATGAAGAGTTTTGTAGAGTTTCTGGTTACTCTAAAGAAGAACTCATAGGAAAATCTCACAATATCATAAGAGACCCTGAAGCGCCTAAAAGTGTTTTTTATGAGTTATGGCAAACCATAAAATCAAAAAAAATATGGAAAGGTGTTTTAAAAAATAGAAAAAAATCAGGTGAATTTTACTATGTAAAATCAGTAGTTTCTCCGATTTTGAACTTAGCTGGAGAGATAGAAGAGTATATTGCTGTTAGAAATGAAGTTACGGATTTGATTTTGCAAGAAAAATTAATCTTAAAACAAACAACCGATGAGTTAACACTTCTGCCAAATAGACAAAAGCTCTTTCAAGACCTTGCAGTAGAGTCAGATTTTAGGTTGGCAATTTTTGATATTTTAGATTTTAAAGAGATAAATGAGCACTATGGCTTTGCAGTTGGAGATAGATTACTCATAAAAGTTAAAGAAGTTTTACAAGATATCATCCAGACTCATCCTAGTTTGAAACTTTATCGTCTTCCTGGAGATGAGTTCGCCTTACTAAGTGAAAAATGTCCTAAGGAAAATTTTTTAGAAGTTTGTAAAAAAATAACAAACAGGTTTAAAAAAAGGGATTTTGTGGATGAAGAGGTAACTTACACTATCG
>DKEY01000175.1:1945-15169 GCA_002469305.1 Sulfurospirillum sp. UBA6810 | reverse complement strand
AACAATCCCCTCTTAAGATAAAAGATTTTTTACCATATTGTTTATTCTTTTTCCATCAGCTTTTCCATCACATGCTTTTGTTGCAAGCCCCATGACTTTTCCTATCTCTTTTATGTTAGAAATTGAATTTTCTTTGATTATTTGAGTCAAGATAGTTTCTAATTCTGCATCGTTTAATTGTTTTGGAAGATATTCTCTAAGAACATTTGCTTCTTTTATCTCTTTATCGTATAAGTCTTCTCTATTTGCATTTTTAAACTGTTCTGCTGCATCTTCTCTTTGTTTGAGAGATTTTTGTATGATTTTTTGAATGTCCATATCTGATAATTCTTTGCGTTCATCAACTTCTATTTGCTTAATAGCACTCATGAGAAATCTTATAGTATCTCTTTTGAAGTTGTCTTTATTGAGCATAGCTGTTTTTAAATCTGCTTTGAGTGTTTCTTTTAATTCTGACATATATATCCTTTGGAACTTTATTTGCTTAATTATAATAAAATGATACCAAAATATTATAAAACGGAGTTTGTATGAAATTGATTTTACCCTTTATGGTCGCTAGTATATTTTTCTTCAATGGATGTTCAACTCATCCAGTTGACCCAAATATAACGATGCAACCGCCTGTATATGTAGAACAAATTCCACCTATGCAACAAAATAGTGTAGTCGCAAATCCTGGAAGTCTTTTTGGACAAGGAGATAATCCACTTTTTTCTGACTTAAAAGCTATGAATCCAAATGATATAGTAACAGTTGTGATTAGTGAAGTGACTGCACAGAGTTCATCAGGTGCAAAATCTACAAGTGAAACAAATTCTAATAGTTTAGGTGCAGGTCTTATGACACCAACAACGGCGACAGGAACTGTGGCTAAAGTAGCAAGTAATTTCAATAGAAATTTTGGTGTAGGTTTTGAAGCTGGATCAACTAACTCTTACTCTGGTTCAGGAGCAAATACTCGAAATGAATCATTTTCTACAACAATATCTGCAAGAATTATCAAAATACTTAGAAACGGAAACTATTTCATTGAAGGGAGCCGTGAACTTTTGATTAACGGAGAAAAGCAGATTATTCAAATTAGTGGCGTTATAAGACCATATGATATTGACCAAACAAACACTATAAACTCAAGATATATAGCAGATGCTAAAATACTCTATAAGACAGAAGGACAAATTGATCAAGCAACTACAAAACCTTGGGGATCAAAGTTTGTTGAGAGTGTCTGGCCATTTTGATAAAAGGTGTTAAACACCTTTTATCAGTGTTGTTTAACAGCTTGCGCCATATCCCACATCGGCATAAATATACCAAGAGCCATAAGTAAAACCATAGCAGCAATAAAAGCTAACAAAATAGGCTCTATGTAACTCGCAATGTTATCGATAATGTCATTGAATCTTGACTTGAAATAATCAGTAACTTTGGATAGCATTTGATCTAACATACCACTTTGTTCACCAGCATGTATCATTTGTATAAGCATTCCCTCAAAAAGACCGGTATCTCTAAAAGATTCAGTGAGGGAAACACCACGTGAGACAGAAATTTTTACAGCTGAAAGTTTTCTCTTTAATTCGACATTGTCAAGTGTTAGTAGTGCCGTATCAAGTGCATCTGCAATAGGAATACCAGCACGGATAAGCTCTGTAAATACTAAAGTAAAGCGACTGAGTGTTGCATAAAAAGTTATATTACCTATGAGATAAACTTTGAGTATATAAGTATCAAACTGTTTTTTGAATTCTTCATTGTTTTTTATAAGATATTTGATAGTTATTACTGTTCCAATGATACCAATAAGCAGATACCAACCGTATTGGTTGATGATGTTTTCTAAAAAGAGTAAAATTTTTGTTGGGACTGGAAGTTCTGCTTTAAATTTTTCAAAAATTGATTTGAATTTAGGAACAACATAAACCATAAGAATAGTAAATGCTATACCGATAGCAATCATAACCGTTATAGGGTACCTGAGAGCTTTTTTAAATTTTTGCCTATTTGCTTCTATCTCTTCTAGAATTTCAGATAGTTTTGCGAGAGATTCAGACATGTTACCAGTGCTTTCACCTAGCTCAACCATAGCTATAGTAACATCACCTAACTCATTTCTATAATTCATCATAGCTTCAGTTAAGCTAAGACCAGAGTTTAAGTCTTCATCAATTTGCTCAAAAATTTCCTTTAGAGTTTTATCAACTGTTGCATTTGAAACTTCTTTTATACTATCATGGATAGAAATACCAGCATTAGTCATAACACTTAACTGTCTAGTTGCTGCTATCAAATCCTTCATCTTGATACTTCTTTGTGTTATAGCACCAAAAATTTGATTTTTTAGATCAAGAAATTTATCTTCAAGGGGAGCAGCAGTTTCTTTTACACTGATAATTACACCAGGTGTTTTTGATTTTGCTAAAGCAAGAGCATCGTTTCTATTAGGGGCTTTAATTATTTTTTGTTCTCTTTTTCCCTTATATAAAGAGTTTACTTCATAGTATTTCATGATTTTGCTACCCTTATAACTTCATCTAGTGTTGTAATTCCATTTGCAGCTCTAATAACACCATCGTGATACATATCTACAAAACCTTCATTTATAGCTTGAGTAAGGATGTCTTTTTTGCTACTTCCTTGTGCTATCATACTTGAAATACTTTCAGAAATTGGAAGAATTTCTGAAAGCATTTCTCTTCCAAGATAACCAGTTTGAGAGCACTTCTCACAGCCAACATTTTTATAAAATTGATAATTCTCAGGTAAGTGTTTTTCTATAGATTCTATTACATTAATTGGAAGTGTAATTTTACTCTTACAATGCGGACAAAGTTTTCTTACAAGTCTTTGCGCTTCTATAGCGACCAGTGAACCACTGATTAAATAAGGTTCTATACCCATATCCATAACTCTTGTAACAGCACTTACTGCATCATTCGTATGCCGCGTAGAAAAAACCAAGTGACCTGTAAGGGCCGCTTGTATAGCTATTCTAAGTGTTTCTTGATCTCTAACCTCACCAATCATAATAATATCAGGGTCTTGTCTTAGAATAGACCTTAGAGCTGCTGCAAATGTTAAATTTGCTTTTTCATTTACTTGAGTTTGTTGTGTTAAATTGAGTTGATACTCTACTGGGTCTTCAACGGTGATTATTTTTGTTTGGACACTTTTTATAGCATTTAGAGCAGCATAAAGGGTGGTCGTTTTACCACTTCCTGTTGGACCTGTAACAAATATAATTCCATATGGTGCACGCATAGCTTTTTGAAATTTTTTAAAATTGTTTTCATGCATACCAAGTTCTTCAAGCTTAATCATGACTTTTGATTTGTCAAGTATTCTTATAACGATAGATTCACCATTTAGGATAGGAAGAGTAGAAATCCTAAAATCATATTCTTTCCCAAGAATTGTTGCAGAAAATCTTCCATCTTGAGGTTTTCTTTTTTCTGCGATATCCATATTTGAAAGAAGTTTTAGTCTTGATGCCAAAGGAGGGTAGATGTCTTTATCAAAAATGAAAGTTTCTGTAAGCATACCATCAATTCGGCTTCTAACTATACAGTTATTTTCGGTTGGTTCTATATGTATATCACTTGCTCGAGCTAAGATAGAAGTTTTCAATATAATTTCTATAAGCTTTAAAATACCAGAAGATTCTTGTGGATTCTCAGCTGCACTTGATGTTATCTCTTTTCTAATCTCACTTATAAGTCCTTTTATACTTTCACCAAGTTCAATTTTATTTAAATACTTATCAATTTGATTTGGTTCTGCTACAATGATTTTAACCAATTTTCTTGGGAAAACACGTTGTACACTCTCTTGGATATTCATATCCATAGGATCTTTAAGTGCTATAAATACATTGATTTCGTCTTCTCTTACAGGAAGAGCATTCAGTTTTTTTAACTGATTAAAAGGGAGTTTAGAAGCCATTCTATAATCTATATCAAAAGAGTCTAAGTCCATATACTCAAGTTTAAGATTTTTAGCCAATGCTTTGAGAAAATTTTCAGTAGTTATAGCAAAGTTAGAATTTACATCATCAAGGTTTAAATATCCTTTTTTATAAAACTCTATAACTAAAATTAGCATGTCCTCTTTAGCAAAAAAGCCATTTTGAATGAGGATATCTCCTAAATTAGATTTAGAAGTTTGGAGTTTTTTTGAAATTTGATGAGCACTATTTTCATCGATAATTCTATTATCAATTAAATAATGCAATAAGCTATTAGTTACATTGCTCATGTGATTACCAATAAGTTCTTACTTTAATAACTTGACCATCTTTATATGTACGCAAAAAAATTTTTTTTGCTTTTTGATGTTCTTCTGCTGTAAGTTTATAAGAAATACTACTATCATCTTCATCTATAAACCAATATGCTCCATTTGTATAGTTATAATTTCCATTTACAAATCTGTTAAATACTTTAGAAAGAATATAGTTTGTCTTTGGTAAATTTATGTACGATATATCAACATCATCAACTAAAGCATGGTATAGTAGTTTTTTTTGATAAAGAATTGTTGAAAAATAAACTGCATTTTCTCTTGATTCTGGAGTTTGATATAATTTTATAATAGGTAGTACGAGTCTATTTATCATATCAGACTCAAGGCAAGAATGTGCGTAAATACTTAAAAATTCTTCATTATCACTAAGCTCACCATATATATCTCCAGCTTTGAGGCAAGCTGTTCTATAGTTGTTTTCATTATAATACTGTTTTACTATGTCAAAGTCAGATGCAAAGAGCATAAAATTTGAAAAAAGAGTAAGTAAAATTAATCTATTAATCATTCATTTCTCCATATTTGATATTTTTTAATAAGTCACTAAGTCTTCTCGAGTTATTAGTAGATAAAAAAGCTTCAATAGCTTTAATAGCATCATCTTTTTGACCTAGTTTAACTTTGTTTTTAGCAAACCAATACCAACTCTTATCATTTTTTGAGTCGATTTCATTGGCTGTGAGTGCCCACTTTATGCTTTCGTTAAAATTTTTAGTATTATAAAGCTCTTCTGACAACATTATAGCAAATACAACGTTTTCAGTTGCATAAAATTTATTTTGTAAATATTTAATAGTATCAATTTCATTACTACTGATATCAATATCCAGTTTTTTCTCGTTTTCTTGTTCTATTTTATTTACAATAGTATCTTTCTCAGGTTTGCTATTGACTCGTTCAGGAGGAGTTTTTGTTTTCTTTTCTTCTGTAATTGGTCTATTGAATTTTATTTCAGCCGTAGTTGTAGTAAATAAGTCATTACCTTTTAATTCAGGTAGAATTTTCAGATGCCACTTAAGTTCGTTTTGTTGTATTTGAAGAACTTTTTTATTTTTTTCAATAGATTGTTTAACTTCTATATTGGAAAGTTTTGTTGTATTGTTTTCGTGAACTGATACTATTGGCTGAACTGAGAGATTTTGTTCAACCTTTTGAGGTAGTATAGCCTCATATGATTTCACATTTTTTTCTTGAGCTTTCTCTTTTTCTGCAAGTTTAGAAAGATTAACAGAAGGCAAAACTTGAGAAGTAGGGGATGTTTTTTCTCCAATATAAACACTCTTATACATATAGATTGAAGTAGCAAGTATAATGGTTAGCAAAGTAAAGAAAAAAACTTTAGACTTTTCTTTTATTTTATATTTTAGCCATTTTTTTTCTAGAACAATTATATCTTCAGCACTAAGCATTGATCATCCCTAATTCTATAGCAGCCATTTCTACGTGTTTTGTTTTAAGATTACCTCTTACAGTAGAAGGTTTGTATTTTTCATAGTATTCTAAAATTTCAAACATTTTATAAAGCAATTTATTGATTGTTCTTAGATTTCCATCTGTTAGCTTGATTAATAACTTATAGTGTACGTCTTTAAATAGTGTTAGTGATTCAAATTTATTATGAAAAAGCATTTTTTTCTCTATATATGTTTTAACTTCATTTAAAGAAGAATTATGTAATTCGATTGTTTCCCAAATCCTTGTTTGAAAGTAATCTTTAGCAAGAACATCTTCTTTTTCAGTTTTATGTACAGTAAATAAAAACTTAAATCTTCTGGAATCAGCCATTAAACGGATTTTTTCAATAAGCTCATGAGGATATAACTGAGCTTCATCTATTAGCACTGTTATAGAAGTTTTTTCATCATTAAATTTCTTATTGGCAACAGATAAAAATTCATCATATCCCGAGAAAATAGGTGCTTCTTCTTTAAAAACTTCTTTATATAGAGCTTTTAAAAACTCTTTTTCATCAAAGTAGGGTCTTGGAAAAAATATAACACCCTTTTTATCTTTGTAATCGTTGTATATTTTTTGTAAAAGAAAGGTTTTTCCAGTACCTGGTTTTCCAAAAAAAAGTATTAGCTTAAGAGGTTTATCTAAAGTTTGGACAAGTCTTTCATATGCTTGTGCAGACTTGTCCAAATTCACATAATCAAATACTTCACCATCAACAAATATATTTTTGATTTCAGTAAAATTATTGCTCATATATTCTCTTTGAAAAACCCAAATCTTTCAAAGTTGCTTTTGTATTGTCATTTGCACCAATGATTCTTGGAGTAATTACAAAAATCAATTCTTGGACAGTTTTAGTATCATTTGTATGTTTAAAGGCATTACCAAGAAGAGGAATGTCTCCTAAAAGAGGGACTTTTGACTTATCTTGAATTTCTTTATTTGTAATTAAACCACCAAGTATTATGGTGTTCCCATTTTTAACTTTTACAACTGTTGAAAGTTTTTTCTCTGATGTATCAGGTGCAATAGTTCTTACAGTACTTGAAGTAGCATCATCAGGATTTTTGAAGTCACTTACTGAGGGATTTATTCTCAGAATAATTTCTCCATTATCAGTAATTTCTGGAGTAATGTTGAGTAAAACACCTACAAAGATTGACTTTACTTCTTCATCTTGTGCAACAGTAGCCCCAGCTTCAGTTGAATTAGTTGTAGTAGTTAACTTATAGTTAATAGTGTCGCCGATAGTAATTAATGCTTGCTGGTTGTTAAGAGTTAAAACTTTTGGATTTGAAACAACTTTAGTATCTCCATTTGTTCCTAAGAAATCCAATAAACCAGTCATTGTAAATACAGCATCATTAACTATAGCAAGATGGTTATAGTCAGTAAAGGCACTAGATAAGCCTGAATCAATTGCTGGATTATCAAATCCAGTATGAGTTGAACCATCAGCTGCATATCTGCTTTTACTATTGAATTTTGCAGTACTCATAAGCTGAAGGTTAAAATTCGACCAATTTATACCTGTTTTTTTCGTATTTGACAAATCAACAGCTAATATACTTACATCTATAAGTACTTGTTTATGTAGTCTCTCTTTTAGTGTATTCAAGTACTCTTCAATTCTATCAATTTGCTTTTTTGTACCTGTAACTGTTATAAGTCCAGCATTGGCGTTGATGATAGGCGCCTGTGCTATATAGCTTTCAGAACCAGTATTAAGTATAGAGGTAATTTCTGCATTCATTGTTGTCCAAAAATCGAAAGTATCATTTGAAGTAACGGTATTTGTTGAGCTAGAAGTAGATGCAGTATCTCCATCTGTTGTGCCTTCTAAAGATGCATTTAATACAGCTGTACCTTGTCTAACAGAAGTGATGTAGTCAACTCTAAATGTTTTAGTTTTTAAAGCAGAAATTCTTAAAAAATTTCTATTATAATCATAAAATAGGTCATTATCAGAAATGACTACCTCGAAGATATCATCTAAAGATAAATTTTTAATATTTATACCATATAAGTCTTTATCCAAAGTAGTTTTAGCAAAATTGTCTTTGATAACAACGCTAAAGTCACAACTATCTGCAATTTGTGTTAAAAGTTCTATGGCAGGGACTTTTTCAGCAGTTTTTATATTAAAAACTCTATAGTCACAACTCTTTACATCCGAAGCATTTATTGGCTGAACTAAAACAGCCACCACTACTATCAACAGTAGTTTACTACATTTATTTTGAAGAAAATTTAATAATGTTTTCATCATTGTTCCTTATAAAGAGTTCCTTTTTATTGTTTGCACTTACTAAGAGTACGCTTTTAGATTTTATCTTACCTAGCTTATAATAACCTATTTTATCGTTCAATCTATACCATGTGTTATTTATCTTAGCCTTATTCCCAAGAATAGCACTCAGTTTATATATAATTTCTGCTTTTTGCGCTTCTATCGTAGTTCCATTACTGTTTACAATTTTTTGAGTCATCAAAAAAGGATTTCTGACTTTATCTACATCCTCGTTTAATATACCTACTCTTTTATCACTAATTTCTAAAAAAAGGCTATCATATTCGTATATATCTAAGCCCTTTGCTTTTTCTGCCATAGCAACTGATGAAGAAATCAGAAAAGCTAAAACAATAATTTTTAAAGTTTTCAATATTTCATCCCCCAAACAGCAATATTTATTTTAGTGTTGATTGTATCAGTACTTTTTATGTCCATCTCATTTACATCAACTACTAACTGACTTTCCTCTAAGGTGTTGATAAATTTCATTACATTTTGAAAGTCACCAGAAAAATCTATACTAACATTTAATACTTGCTCTATTTTTTGAAGATTTGGTTCTGTAAAAGTGTTTGAAATAGTGTTTATATTTATTTTGTGTTTTTTTGCAATAAAAGCGATTGAGTCTAAAAAATTTGCCCAATTTTTATCATTGAACAATAAGTAAGAGAGTTCTTTTAATTTATTATCAACGTAATCATTTGCAAATGTTGTTTTTTCAAGCATGTCTTTAGCAGATGAGATTTCACCTTTCATCTTTTTAATGAAAAAATCTTTATCTCCATTTATTGCAACAGATCTATAGTAAGCTTCTTCAGCAGCTACTTTTTTATCCATATCTAAAGAGGCTCTTTTGACATTTTTTAAACTTTTATCAGTACTTGGGTAGACATAGCTGTAAACAATAAAACCTATAAATACAAAAAGTATGAAAAACAACAAGGAGACTTCACTACTTTTTTTATTGCTTAGATAATTGTCAATTTTATCAATAGTACTCATGATTTTAATCCTATTGTTATTTTGCTTAGATATAAGCTATTATCTTTACTCTTTTCAATTTTATCTGTTGTGATTTTATACTTTTTTAAATCAGTAAGTTCTTTTATAAATTCAGTAATCTTTTTTTCATCTTGATTTTGAACAAAAAAGATAAGATTATTGTCTTTATATGTTACTTCTGATACTCTTGATTCAAATTTGTTTGATAAATCCAGAAGCGCAACAAGCATTGAAGCTTTCATCGGATAATCAGTTTTCTTTTTGTGTATCTCTTTTATAAGCTTTTTTCTAAAGTCAAGTTTTGTAGTCTCTTTATCTACAAGCGCCAAAACTTTATCTTTTTCTGCTTTTAGATTTGCTAATTGTTGTTTTATTGCATTGTTTTGCTTGTTTAAAGCATTAAATTTTTCTTTTTGCGAATTTAATTTTATATTTAAATACTGTGCATGTCCAAATTGATAAGCAGGGTAAGCGAGTGAAAGAATTATACTTGCCACAGCAACACCAAGCAGTTTTCCAACAGGTCTTTCAACTAAAGGAGGAGGTCGTCTAAAAATAGAAAAATTGAGTTTATCGTCTTTTTCTTCTAAGTAAACTTGTGAGGCAAGCGCCATAAGTATATGAATCTGATCTACGTACCACTCTTTTGAATTTATAGCTATACTAAAGTTAAACTCATGTGATTCAAGTCCAAGGTAGCTTTTTGCATATTCATCTATACCTATAAGTACGCCAACTTCAGAACCTAGATAAATCCTATCAATTACATCGATTTCATAAGATCTTTTAGCAAAAATAAGAACATCGTTTATATATAAAAAAAGTTCTCCAAAAAGTTGCATGAGATAGGTTTGATATGAAACATTTGAACTTTTTAAACCCTCAGAAGTCAAAAGAGAGTAAAAATCATCTTCATCAATTCTCTCACCAATAAGTTCACAAAATTTTTCTGTTATCTCTTTAAGTGAGTAATGAAGTGATTTAGAGTAAAGGTATTCACCCCCTTTGTATATTGCCAAAAATGCATCATTTTTTTGAAAATAAACAAAACAGTCTGTCGCATCAGTATCAATAAGTGCTTTTTTATATAAGGCGCCAATTAAAAAAGGTGCCGTTGTTACATAATCAATATAAGTTGTTTTTTTTCTAATTGAACTTAGTTGGCTTCCAACAATCGAAGAATCTATAACAAAGACATTGAAAACTTTATTTTTTGTATCATTGGTTTCTGTTTGAAGATAAGTGATAGTATAATCAACAGCAGAATCTAATCCTAGTTCATCATATACTTTGATTTCAATGGCATCTTTTAAATCACTTTCAGGGATATTTCGACTTATTTCAATAGTAGCACTAATAACATCTTTACTTTGTATATATGAAACAAAGAAAGAATTTTTTTTGCTTTTATCTATATTAAATACCTGAATTTCATTCTTGGCATATTTATATGAATTAAGTGAAACGGGGTCTATAGAAATTATCTCTGAAAAACTAATCTGTTTGTCTTTAGTAACCATATTTCTCACCTGTACATTTTTAGGCGATAACGCCTATATTTGACCATTCTAGCATATAAATTTAAAATTTATTCTAAAATGTAACCCATTTTTTTCAAAAAATCTTTATCTTGACTCCATCCCTGCTTAACTGAAACAAAAATCTTTAAAAAGACTTTCTTTTCTAAAAGTTTTTCTATCGATTTTCTCGCTTGAAAGCCAATTCTTTGTAAAGTTTTACCACCCTCACCGATAATAATACCTTTTTGACTTTTCTTATCAACTATAATAGTAGCATAAATTTTCTCAATTTCGCCACCTTCTTCAACCTTATCAATGATAACATCGGTAAAATATGGTATTTCTTCACTTGTATTATCAAAAATTGATTCTCTTATATACTCTTTATAAACATCTTTTATAGGATCAGTTGTAAGAATATCTGTATCATAAAGGTAAGGGTGTACAGGCAATTCTTTTATGATTTGATCTAAAAGATACTCTTGTGTTAACCCTTTTTTTATCGAAATTGGTATGAGTGCTTTAAATTTGTCTTGATACTTTGTAAACTCTTCAATCTTTTTAAATAGTTGATTTTTATCTACATTGTCTACTTTTGTTATCAAAACGATATGAGGAGTATTTTTAGTATTTTTTTGTAAAAACTCTTCATAGTGAGCTATCTTATCACTTACTGGGGACAAGAAGAGAATTAAATCACAATCTCCCATAGCTTTCATAGCTTCATCAAGCATGAATTGGTTTAAAAGTCTCTCTTTTTCATGGATACCAGGAGTATCAATAAAAATAACTTGAGCATTTTTATGCATAGCTATGATGTTAGATCTTTTTCTAGTTGCATTGGCTTTATGAGAGACCAATGCAATTTTTTCACCTATAATCCAGTTTAAAAGAGAGCTTTTACCTGCATTTGGACGTCCTATTACAGATACAAACCCAGCTTTTGTTTCGATTGTTTGTTCGCTCAAAATAATTTACCTTTTATAATATATATCTACTGCTATCTTCATCTTCAACAATAGCATCTAATTTTTCATGTACCAAATTTTTGCTTACATGTAACTCTTGACCACTAAATTCATCAGCTGTATAGCTTATATCCTCAATCACTTTTTCTATAACAGTATGTAATCTTCTTGCGCCGATATCCTCAGTTTTTTCATTTGTGATTTGAGCAATTTTCGCAATCGCTTTTATAGCGTCATCATCAAAGACTAAAGAGACATTTTCTGTTTTCATAAGAGCTTCGTATTGCTTAAGCAGTGAGTTTTTTGGTTGCGTTAGTATCTTATACAAAATCTCTTCATTAAGGGAACTTAGCTCTACTCTCAAAGGAAATCTACCTTGTAATTCAGGGATTAAATCACTTGGTTTACTTAGATGAAATGCTCCTGCCGAGATAAAAAGCATATGATCGGTTTTTACCATACCATACTTGGTATTTACATCGCTTCCTTCTACGATAGGAAGTAAATCTCTCTGAACACCCTCCTTGCTAGGGTCACTCCTATGACTTGCACTTGAACTTACTGCTATTTTATCTATCTCATCTATAAAGATTATACCACCATTTTGAGCACGTTCAAGAGCTTCTGCTTTGATGCTTTCAAAGTCTAAAAGCTTGTCACTTACTTCATTTTTAAGAGCTTCTTTTGCATCTTTGACTTTGAGCTCTTTTTTGATATTTTCTTTGCCACTGCCTAAAATTTTTATAAATGATTCTTGTACTTTTATCATTTCAGGAGGTAAATTGGAATCAGACATATCCGAACTACTACTAATCTCAACTTCAATACTTAGTTCGTCTAACTCTCCATCTTGAAGCTTTTGTTTCATTCTTTCAAAGCTTTTTTTATAATCTTCTTTTTTTTCTTCACTAGCACCTTTTGGCAAAGGAGGTAAGAGTTTTTCTATGATGGTTTTTTCTATGTGAGCATCGATAGTATCAGCATTTTTTTCTTTATGTTCAGATTTTACTAAGTTAACAGAGGCCATCACTAAATCCCTAACCATAGACTCAACATCACGTCCAACAAAACCAACTTCAGTATATTTGCTTGCTTCAACTTTTATAAAAGGCAAATTCATCATCTTTGCAAGTCTTCTTGCAATCTCTGTTTTACCTACACCAGTTGATCCTATCATGAGTATGTTTTTAGGCATAACCTCATCTTGCATCTCTTTATCAAGTTGTAAACGTCTATATCTATTGCGTAAGGCTATGGCTATGGCTTTTTTTGCTTCAAATTGCCCTATGATATATTCATCAAGATAAGATACTATCTCTTTTGGCGTTAAATTCATCTGCTTATTCATCCTCTAAAACAAAAGTTTTTATTTTTGTATTTGTATATATGCAAAGTTCACCTGCTATCTGCAGAGATTCTTTTACAAGAGCTTCTTCATCCAAATTTGCATGTCTATCAAGGGCGCGAGCAGCAGATATAGCAAAATTTCCACCACTTCCGATAGCTGCAATTTTTCCATCTTCTGGCTCTACTACATCACCTGTTCCACTTAGGATAAATATATGCTCAGTATTTAAAACTATCATCATGGCTTCAAGTCGTCTGAGCATTTTATCTTTACGCCACTCTTTAGAAAATTCTATGACTGATTTAAACAAATCACCTTTTTTTTGCTCTAAAA
>DKEY01000175.1:0-1915 GCA_002469305.1 Sulfurospirillum sp. UBA6810 | reverse complement strand
TTTTTGTAGCATTACCTTTTAAAACAGAATTTCCAAATGTAACTTGACCATCACCACCGATTACAGCTTTGTTTTTACCCTTACAAGCGAGTATGGTAGTAGCTTCAAACATTATTATTCTCCAATGATTTCTATTTTAAGTGGTGCGTGGATACCATGACCTAGTTTAACAGTTATATCAAAAATACCAGTAGCTTTTATAACATGGTCAATCTCAACAATTTTTTTGTCTATTTCTATGTTTTTTTGCTCTAGCAATTCATGCGCAATTTCATCTTTTGTAACTGCACCAAAAAGGCTACCATTTGCCCCTAATTTTCTTTTGATAGTCAATGTTAATTTGCTTAACTCTTTTTCTATACCTTTAAGTCTTTCAATCTCGGCAGCTTCATCCGCAGCTTTTTTTCTCTCACCAGCTTCGTGTTTTTTTATAACTTCATGCGTTGCAAGGAGTGCAAAGCCTTTTCCGATTAAAAAGTTTTGACCATAACCGTCTTTAACTTCTTTAATCTCACCTTTTTTACCTAATCCCTTTACATCTTTGATTAGTAAAACTTTCATTTTATATTCCTTTTTGATTATTTAATTTGGGATAGAAGCGTTTTTGCTGATGCTTCCACTATATCCAACTATCCCCTCACTAAGATGGGCTATTTTTTCAAATCCCATCTTTTGAAGTATAGAGAGCATAAAAGATGTTCTATTACCAGTTCTGCAGTACAAAAGGATAAAATTGTCTCTATTTTTTTCCAAAATATTCATCTGTTGATGAATAGTACTTGTTGGAAGTAAAAGATCTGTTCCATCAATACTTCGCTCACTATACTCAAACAGTTCTCTTATGTCAACAAGCAAAAAATCTATCAAGCCTTTTTCTTTACATGTAAGCAATGTTTGCAACTCACTATCACTTACTTCAAGAGTTTTGAGACATTTTTTTAAAACGTCATCGCATGGCAGATTTTCCATTTTTGCTTATTTGTTCTCTTGTGCTTTTTTGTTTTTACCACTGATGATAAATCTTAGAGCATTGAGCTTGATAAAGCCTTCTGCATCTTTTTGATTGTAAACTTCATNNCTTCTTCAAAAGTACAAAATGCTTCGTTGAAAAGATTATTTGTTTTTGAATCTCTTCCAACTACCATGATGTTTCCTTTGTAAAGTTTCAGCTTCACTGTTCCGTTTACACTCTCTTGAGACTTATCGATAGCAGCTTGCATCATTTCACGCTCAGGAGAAAACCAAAAGCCATTGTAGATTGTTGAAGCATATCTTGAGATAAGGCTGTCTTTGAAGTGAGCAGCTTCACGATCAAGCGTGATACTCTCTATCGCACGGTGTGCTTTGAGCATAATGCTTCCACCTGGAGTTTCATAACAACCTCTACTTTTCATACCGACAAAACGATTTTCTACGATATCTATACGACCGATACCATGTTTACATCCTATCTCATTGAGTGCTGTGAGCATTTGTGCAGGAGTAAGTTTTTTGCCATCAAGTGCTACTGGGTCACCTTTTTCATAAGTTAACTCAATGTACTCAGCTGTATCAGGAGCATTTTCTGGGCTTACAGTCCATCTCCACATATCTTCTTCAGGTTCGCTATTTGGATTTTCAAGCACTAAACCCTCATAAGAGATATGAAGTAAGTTTGCATCCATAGAGTACGGTGATTTACCTGGTTTTTTCTCTATGCTTATGCCATTTTGTGCAGCATAGGCTAGTAGTTTTTCTCTTGAATTTAAGTCCCANNAAGGAGCGATGATAGTCAAATCAGAGTTGATAGCAAGGTAGCCTATCTCAAATCTTACTTGATCATTTCCTTTTCCAGTTGCACCATGGCTTACAGCGTCAGCTCCTGTAAGCGCAGCTATCTCAGCTTGACGTTTTGCTATAAGTGGACGAGCGATAG
>DKEY01000163.1:45434-47298 GCA_002469305.1 Sulfurospirillum sp. UBA6810 | reverse complement strand
ATAGATATTTTATATAAAATTGAAAAAGATAAAAAACTATCAATGTTCAAGTATCTTAAACTAATCAAGCAACTCGAAGACTTTTTTCATAAAAAGATTGATCTAGTAAGAGATGAAACACTAAAGCCACAAATGAAAAGCTATATTCAAAAGGATATTAGCTATGTTTAAGAGCAATAGAGATTATAAACTTTATATTGAAGATATAGCTAATGAGTGTAAAAATATTAAAAAGTTTGTAGAGAAAAAACTTCTAGTTCAATAATCCATGTGACAAGCAAATCGAAAGTCCCCATTGGGGACTTTACTATACTTCTATGAGTACTTTTAAACTCTTACATGTAAAGAGTTTTACACTCTCGCTTTTTAATGATTTGAGCTCGCTACTAAAACCTCTTTTTGCAAAAACCAAGTAGATATCTACATCGATACCAACTTCTTCACATGTAGCTTTTAGTTTGTTTAGTTCACTTGTCTTTATCTTTGCGTTATTGTACTTGCAAACACCTGCTATGACTTTGTCTCCACGTGTTTTTCCAACCATATCTATCTCATACTTATCATCCCAGTATCTGCCAAGTTCATAAATCTTATCTTCTTCAAAACTTTTTCTTACAAATTCATGACAAAGCCGTTCAAAAACAACGCCTCTAAAATCTGCTATTTTATTATGAAAGTTAGTAAAAAACTCTTCATAATTTCCCTCTTTTATCCCTTGAAACAGTGGAGAAACAAAGGCAAACCAAAAACGTAAAAATGGTGAAGTAAAGTGAAGTTTATCTGAAACATCTTCGTAGTTATTTGATTTTTTAAGATGGTGATAAGAAGATTCTAAAGACAATATGCCACTTTGACGTAAGTCATCTATACAGTCCATCCCCTCGTTAAAAGAGACTTTTGCCCGCTTAAATGCCGAGTTCGTCCTTCTATCTCCTTGTGCCAACCCACTTAGAATGGCATGTAAAAGGTTCTCACCTTGGGTAAAATCACTGATGATATTTCGCAAGCTTTTGTACTCATCTAAGATATGAATCTCTATAAGTTCTTCTATAGGTTTTGTGATGTCTATATGAACATCCAAGCCCCCAAATACGCTAAAATAGTCTATCGCTACTTCCATATCGCTAAGTCTGTTTTTTTTACAAAAAGCACTAAATTGCTTTTGTATTGATTTATCACTTAAAATTATGACTTATCCTTTTGTTTTATATATCGTATTATACTCATTTTCATGCCTTTCTTATCAAACTTTGCCTATAATGTGCTATCAATTAGAAGGAAAATCATGGGAAGAGCTAACACTTCAAGTGTAGATACAGGTAATGGCGACAAGATAGCAGCTCTTGGCAATCAGTACAAAGCAGCACAAAAGGCTGGATTTAATCCAAAAGACAAAAGCGAAAAAGAGCAAGTTATCAATGCTAAAAAAGGCGTAAATCTTACAGCAAAAAAAGAGAAAGCTAAGAAAAAAGCAAAACTAGCAAAAGCCTCGAAAAAAAAGAATAAAAAATAAAATATGTTAAAATACAAACTAAAAAACAAGATGATGCAATGAAAACAGTTACAGTAGCACACTCTCCAGATGCTGATGATATCTTTATGTACTATGCTATCAAACTAGGTTGGGTAAGCATAAAAGATGTCAGTTTTGACAACATCGCTTTAGATATCGAAACACTCAATGTTGAAGCATTTAAAAACACTTATGATATCACAGCTATCAGCTTTGCCCTCTATCCTCGTATCCGCGAAGAGTACGCTCTTTTAAAAACAGCCGTAAGCTTTGGTGAGGGATATGGACCAAAAGTAGTAAAGATAAAAGATAAAAAACTTAAAAGAAATTTTAAAGTAGCTCTTAGTGGCG
>DKEY01000163.1:39916-45422 GCA_002469305.1 Sulfurospirillum sp. UBA6810 | reverse complement strand
ATAAAAACTTTTTAGAGATAGAAGAAGCAGTGCTTAGTGGTGAAGTGGACGCTGGTGTTTTGATACATGAGAGTATCCTAAACTACGATGCTAGTTTAGAAGTAGAACGTGAACTTTGGGATATCTGGTGTGAGTTAAGTGGCGGTGACTTGCCATTACCGCTTGGTGGTATGGCACTTCGTCGTTCACTTCCTTTAAACAAGGCGATAGAGTATGAAAACACACTGATAAAAGCTGTTGATGTAGCAAACACTCATAGACCTCTTTTATCTAAAATGTTACTTGAGAGAAATCTTATCAGAGTAGATGCTCCTACACTTGAAAAGTATCTAAGCATGTATGCAAATGATGATTCGGTACAGATGAGTGAGTTGCAATACAAAGCCATAGATAAACTCTTTGAGATAGGCTATAATCACGGTTTTTATGATGCTCTCATAAAGTCACAAGATTTTCTTATCCCAAGCGAATATGAAGAGTTAAGGAATAGCTAAAATGCAAAAAAGTTTAGAGTTGAGACCTGACCCCTTTTACTCCTTGCGAGTAAGTTATACAGAAGCTTCACTTCGTGCTTCAGTGCAAGGAATTTTTCTAGAATTCACTTCTAGAAAAAGGAAACATTAAAATGGAATCAAAACTAATAGGCCTTGGCGTTGAAACTTTTAAGATAGCTCTATATCTCTCTATGCCTATGCTTATGGCTGGTCTTTTAGCAGGTCTTGCTATCTCTATCTTTCAAGCAACCACACAGATAAACGAGATGACACTCAGCTTTGTTCCAAAGATTATCCTTGTTATCATAGTGGCGATTTTCACAATGCCTTGGATGATGAATATGATGATAGAATTCACAACTCGTATCATAGAGATGATACCGACTTTTATATTTTGAAAACGCTCAATCTCGCATCTTACAGTTCTCTTAGGATTGGTCCTGTTGTTGCTGTCGAAGTTATCGATGAAGTAAAAGAGAACTCCTCTTTTATCATAGGAGGTTGTAACAACCTTCTTTTTTCGCCCACCCCCCCACCTCTTGCTATGCTTGGACGTGAGTTTGACTTCTTACATGTAGAAAATAATCTCTTACATGTAGGCGCTGCAACGCCTAGTGGTAAACTTCTCTCTTATGCAAAAAAGCATGACTTGGCGAACTTTGAACTGATGCAAAAACTCCCAGGAACACTTGGTGGTATGCTTAGAATGAATGCTGGATTAAAAGAGTGGGAAATTTTTAACAATCTTGTTGCTATCAGAACACATAAAGGTTGGGTTGAGAAAAAAGATATAGAGTATGGATACAGACATACAAATATAAAAGATACCATATTTGAAGCAAAATTTGAAATCCATAAAGGTTTTGATGCTACTCTTTTGGAGATGTTTAAAAAACTCAGAGACAACCAACCAAATCTGCCAAGTGCTGGGAGTTGCTTTAAAAATCCTCCAAATAACTTTGCAGGAAAACTGCTCGATGAAGCTGGACTAAAGGGATACAGAGTGGGTGATATGGCTTTTAGTGATACCCATGCCAATTTTCTAGTTAACCTTGGCAATGGAACATATGAGCAAGCATTAGAGCTTATAGCATTAGCCCAACAAACTGTTTTTGAAAGATTTGGTATTCACTTAGAGTTAGAGATAAAGATAGTAGATAAAAAAAAAGAGTATGAAGCCTAAGCCCATACTCTCCATCCCCATATATAGCAGTGCAAACGTAATCTAGCGATTACTTTGAACGACTGATGTAATTATAAAGAAGTTGTAATAAAGAAGTACTTATCAATAACAATTAAAGTTACTATTTAAAAGTAGGCACTAAAAGTTTGTTCTAGGACTTACACTTATATCGTTTATATCTACAAACCGCTTGTTATGAAACGCTTCTATCGCACATCTTCCTATCATCGCAGCATTATCAGAACAAAACTCCATCTTGGCTACATGTAAGTTTATATTATGCATCTGGCATAGTTTTTCTATCTTGCCTCTTAAGTATTTGTTTGCACTTGCTCCACCAACGATAGCAAAATCATCAAAACTTTTTGTCTTAAAAATACGCTTTAATTTTTGCAAAAGATGCTCCGTAGCTACTCTTTGAAAAGAGGCACAGATGTTACTCATGCTCTCTTGGGTTAGCTCATTTTGTTCTTCTATGGCAAGTCTAACTTGATTTTTAAGCCCAGAGTAACTAAAGGCAAGTTTTGGACCTTGCATCGGTACTGTAAAAGTAAACTTATTTTCATCACCATTTTGTGCATACTTTTCTATGATAGGGCCACCTGGATAACCAAGCCCTAACATCTTTGCCACTTTATCAAAACTTTCACCAAAGCTATCATCAAGTGTCGTTGCGAGTACTTCTATCTCATCATAACTCTTTACATGTAAGATTTGTGTATGCCCACCAGAGACCAGCAATACACCAAGAGGAAAGGTGACTTTTGGATTGTCTATAAACAAAGAGTAGATATGTCCTTTGAGATGGTTGATACCAAGCAAAGGTATATCTAGTGAGATACTTATAGCTTTTGCCATACTTACACCCTCGACCAAAGTCACAGAGAGACCTGGTTCATTGGTAACAGCAACAGCACGTAGGCTTTTAAAGTAAGGTTCACACTCTTGCAATATATCAGGGAGTGCCTTAGCATGCAGTCTTGCCGCAAGTTCTGGCACAACACCTCCATATACAGAGTGTTCTAACTCTTGAGAGATTTTTTTATGAAACAATAATTTTGCATCTTCTATGCGTGTTATAGCGATAGAACTATCATCACAACTACTTTCTATGCTTAGTATCACAACTACTGCTTTTGTGTAAATTCTACGAGTATCATCCCAAGAAACTTATCTTTTTTGTGATTGTCATATATCTCTATACGGTAGCGTTTCCCATCTTTATCGATAGAGTAACGCTCTAAAAGGTACTTTTCTCGGATATTGAGTCCTGATTCATTTTTATGCTTTTTATTTACATAGCCTATAACATTGACTCTTATACGCTCATCTGGGCTCACATTGAAGTAGTTTTCAACTTCAACCAAACTTCCTAAATTGACTTCTTTTACCTTGCCATCTATATCTATCTTTATAGTATCATCAAACTTGTCATAATCAAGATATTCTGGAACCAATGTTGTCAGTCTTCTGTTGCCATAGTAAACCACATACTTGTCCTCTTCTTCTAAAACAGTCATGATAGGAGAGCTTGGTTTAAAAGTTATCGTATCACCTTTTTTCACAGGAAAGTAAGTAATCCAAGGACGGATACGAGAGAGTGGGATAAAAATCTTTTTGTCATTGAAAGAGATAAAGATATCATTGTCTATCACATCTTTTAGAGCATGTGCGTTAAGTTCAAACTTTCTTTTATACTCAATTCCCATGATATCCATAAACTTTTCTAAGGCTAAAAGCTTATAATAGACTCTTTCATTGACAGGTAAAGATTTGCTTGATTCATTACCAAATGCAGCTTTTCCAGAGCTTATAGCAAAGTATGTCAAAGTCTTGCTCATCTCTTTTTCTTCATAAGTCTTTTTCAGATAAGTTTGTGTGTTTTTCGTGTGAAACTTATGCTCTTCATCCAGTAGTCTTTGGTTGATATAGGTATCAACTTGACCTGCTATCTCCTCTAAGTTTCCATAAGGGATACCCTCAATATGCTGTTGGTCTATGATAGTAGCTTGTCCCCAACGTCTTGGCTGATGCCATTTGTCGATATATTTTTCTCTATAAAATCCACTGCCATCATGAAGGTTGATGACCATTTTCACATTTTTGTCTGTGATGATTTTTTTCATACGTTCAATAGAATCATAATCAGGATCATCTTTTGGAAGTTGGTCAAATTTTCTGTTCAAATCTCCAAAAGGTCCACGATTGCTCTTGATGATAGAGTAAAAGTTAAAATTTGGAACTATCCAAACCGAGCCTTTTGTTATCTCATAATGTGTAGCAAGTAAAGATGCAGCCATAAAACTGCCCGGTTCATCCCCTTGAATCCCTCCTACTATAAGAAGTTTATTGTCACTATCCTTCTCACCTTTTTCTATCAATGTAAAGTCCATATTTTGTGCAAAAGAAAGTGTACAAAAAAGTGCAATAGTACTAAATAATTTTAACATGCCAAGGTTCAAATCTTACTCCATCTTTGTTATTTATTGTGTATCTCATAGATATGTATGAGAGTTGTCTGAGTCTCCAAAACTCTTTTGTTGTAGCAAAGGAGATTGTAAAGTTTTTATACCCCCAGCCCTTTTTACCAACATCAAAATCACCAATAGAATGATATGAAAACGCTGGTGGTGCAAGTGAGTGAGCAGCTTCTGTGATGTTGCCCCCCGTACTTTTTATCTTGTTAAAGTACAAGTTCATCTGCTTTGGAACACCTCTTACCCCTGATGTTAGCATCAATGAGTCTCCAACATCTTGGATAACTCTTTCATAAGAGCCCTCTGAGTGTCCACGAAAAAGATAGTGCCCCGTTCTCTCTATCTTTATAACATCATTTTCATTGATATTGGTTGTAAGAGAGGGAACTGTTCTTCTTCCATAAAAACCGTATTTGTTTGGATTTTCATAAAACATCTCTTCTATAAAAGAGAGTTCATTTTTTGTAAATTCTCCTATATGAGAATACATAAGAGCTGTTTTGAGCATATCATCAAAGGATAAAATATTGAAATTACCATATCCAACTGCTCGTTTCACTAACTCTATCTTTTGGCACACTGACAAAAAGACATCAATCTGTTCAGTCTGAATCCACACAGAATTGTCATGCTTTTGCGTGTTTGCCATCGCACTGATAGCACTACCTAACATTACCCCTAAAAATGCTCTTCGCTGCATTGTTTTCCCACACTAAAGTTTTATAAATATAAAGCATTTATTATACCATGATTTAAATTCTATTTATTTTAGTTTTACTGAATTAATAAAATAAAACTTTAATTTAATTAAAGTTTTATTTTACATCAATGATGCTACTATATCCGTTTTAAAATTTTTCAATAAGGATATTCGTGAAAAAAAAGTCAATTTTGAAGAACATTGGTTTTCAAATTATTGTGGCGATGGTTTTAGGAACTATCGTAGGTGTAAGCATGGGGGAAAGTGCTTCTATGTTCGCTCCTCTTGGTACGATTTTTATCCATCTTATCAAGATGCTTGTTATTCCTTTGGTTGCTGTGTCTATCATAGCTGGTGCTGCCAATCTTGGAGATAGCCCAAGTGCTGGTAAGATAGGTCTTGGAACTATAAGCTTTTTTATGATTACATCGGCTCTTGCAGTTGCCCTTGCACTCGTTGCTGGTGTTATTTTTCAACCAGGAAGCGGTCTTGATTTAAGTAGTGTTTCCCATATGTTCTCAAATCAATACGCAGATAAAGGTGCTCTTCCTAGCGCTATGGAAACTGTTATTGGTATGATTCCAACAAATATTTTTCAATCACTTATGGAAGCAAATATCTTACAGATTTTAGTTTTTTGTCTCTTTTTTGG
>DKEY01000163.1:0-39823 GCA_002469305.1 Sulfurospirillum sp. UBA6810 | reverse complement strand
TGGCAGAGTCTATCGGAACATATGGCTTTGACATGCTAACACTTGTTACAAAACTTGTTTTCGTATATATCGGTGCTATTTTAGTTTATGGCTTTATCTTCTATCCGATTATGATAAAACTCTTTTCAAATATGTCTGTTATCAAGTTTATAACAGCTATGAAAAAACCTCAAGCAGTAGCTCTCTCAACAGCTTCTTCTATGGCAACGCTTCCTGTTACTATGGAGACTTGTGAAGAAGAGTTGAAAGTATCAAAATCGACCTCTTCATTTGTACTCCCTCTTGGTGCAACTATCAACATGAGTGGTAATGCTATCTACTATGGTTTGGTAGCGATTTTCTTTGCTCAAATGTACAATATAGAGTTAGGTTTAGGAGGATATGCGGCTATCATTTTCACAGCTACTATCGGTGCTATCGGTCAAGCTGGTGTTCCAGGCCCTTCATTTTTAGTTGTTGCTGTCCTTCTTGCAGCAGGAATTCCAATCGAGGGATTGCCTTTACTGTTTGCACTTGATAGAATTTTTGATATGATTAGAACAGCTCTAAACATCACAGGTGACGCCGTTTGTGCTGTTATCGTTGATGGATTAAATGATAAAAAAGATAAATTAGAAGCAGTAAGTATTTAAAGTAAAAAGGCCTACTTTTGAGTGGGCCTTTTTAACACTCTACAACATTGACAGCTAAGCCACCAGTTGAAGTCTCTTTGTATTTATTCATCATGTCTTTGCCTGTTTCAAACATCGTTTTTATAACACTGTCCAGCGAAACAAAATGTTTTCCATCCCCATTTAATGCCATACGAGCCGCATTGACCGCTTTCATAGCTGCCATAGCATTTCTCTCGATACAAGGTATCTGCACAAGCCCTCCAATAGGATCACATGTAAGCCCAAGATTGTGTTCCATCCCAATCTCTGCAGCATTTTCTATCTGCTCACAACTGCCACCCATCACACTAGCAAGTGCACCCGCAGCCATAGAACAAGCAACTCCAATCTCACCCTGACATCCGACATCTGCACCACTGATAGAAGCATTTCTTTGGTATAAAAGCCCTATTGCCCCTGCTGTGAGTAAAAACTCCATCACTTTTTTTTCATCATAATCTTTGATAGAAGTGGTTAAAAATTTATTCATATAAAACAAAACTGCAGGGATAATCCCTGCCGCACCATTTGTAGGAGCAGTTACGACTTTTCCTCCACAAGCATTCTCTTCATTGACTGCAAGTGCCCATAAATCAATCCAATCCATCACTTCAAGTGGGTCTATCATAGAAAAACCATCTTTTGCCTGAAGCCTTTTATATATCTCATTGGCTCGTCTTTTCACACCCATAACAGGTAAAAATCCACTTGCCTCACACCCTCTTTTTACACACTCTTGCATCACAGACCAGATGTGAAGTAAACTCTCTTGCACCTCTTCTTTTGTGCGAAAACTTTTTTCATTTTCCATCATAAGTTCACTGATGCTAAGCCCATGTTCCCTACACATACTCAGTAACTCTTTTGCACTTGTAAATCTATAAGGGATGGCAACTTCACTGGTTTGAGGTTTGTTTATATCTACCTCATCGAGTATCGCCCCTCCCCCGATAGAGTAAAAAGTTTTTTCAAAAATCAACTCTTTTTCTTTATTGTACATGTAAAGCTTGATACCGTTTGAGTGGTACTCTAAAAACTTATCATGATATAAAATCAAATCTTTTTCAAAGTCAAAATCTATACGTTTTACCTCTAAAAGATTCAATTTTTTGTGCTCTATCATATTGGAAAAGCGAACCATACTCTTTTCCAAATCTATACTAGAGGGCTCAAAACCCATCAATCCATAAACGATAGCTTTATCACTTCCATGACCCTTGCCTGTTGCCCCCAAAGAGCCATAAAGTTCTATCTTAAGAGAGTATGCTTCTTTTAAACAACCTTTCTCTAAAGCTTGTTTTAAAAACTCTCTGGCTATAAACATCGGTCCAACTGTGTGTGAGCTAGAAGGTCCTATCCCTACTTTAAAAAGTTCAAATACTGAATTCATTTTTTCTCATTTTCTAAAAGAGTTTTAAGCTCATGTGCTGGCATCGGTTTACCAAAAAGGTACCCTTGCATTTGTGTACAGCCATTTTGTACCAAAAAGTCTCTTTGCATGGTGGTTTCTACACCTTCTGCCAAAACCTTGAGGTAAAGTCCAGAGCCAAGAGCTATGATAGTCTTTGCTATCGCTCTGTCTTCAAAGCTTTTTGTTATGTTATTTACAAAGGTTCTATCTATCTTGAGCTTTGTTATCGGCAGCTGTTTGAGATAAGACAAAGAGGAGTATCCCGTCCCAAAATCATCTATCGAAATTCCTATATTGATATTTTTGAGTTTTGTTAAAAGCTCTATACTTCTTTGTGGATTTTTCATGATAAATCGCTCAACCACCTCAACACCAATCCACTCTGGCTTACAATCACACTCTTTGAGTGTTTCTAAGATAAACTCATACAGAGTATCTTGTTCTAACTGTCTTCCTGCAAAGTTTATAGAGATACGCCCAGGATTTAAACCCTCTTTATACCAAGAAGCAACTTGTTTCATAGCCTCTTTGCTCACCCACTCTCCTATCTCTATAATAAGATTGCTCTCTTCTGCTACACCGATAAAATCATTGGGGTAGATAAGTCCATGTGTTGGATGTTCCCATCTTATCAGCGCTTCAGCTCCTTCTATTTTGGCCGTTTTTGCATTGACGATAGGTTGATAATGTAGGACAAATTGATTATATTTGAGCGCCTCTTTTAACTCTTTTTCTAGCATAAGCTGTTTTTGCGCCTCTTCATCCATCTCTTTTGTAAAAAACTTATAGTTATCTCGACCTTCTTCTTTTGCTTTTAGCATCGCGGTGTCGGCATTTTTCATCAAAACCCCAACACTTTTTCCATCTTGAGGATAGACACTTACACCTAAGCTAAGGCGAACATGATGCTCAGCCCCTTCAAGATAAAAAGGCTTTTCAAAACTATTTTTTATCTTATTTATTGCATTTGTTATATCAGTGATATCTTGACATCTATCTAACACGATGATAAACTCATCTCCACTTAGTCTTGCAACGATATCCGTTTGGCGTACAGACATAGTAAGTCTTTTAGCTACTTTTTTTAAAATAGAATCACCTATATGGTGTCCATAGGTATCATTGATAGTTTTAAACTTGTCCACATCTATAAAGACCACCGCTAAATTATAATTTTCTCTATTGGCTCTTTTTGTAAGTTGTTTCAGTCTATCTGCTAGTAGTGCTCTATTTGGTAAAGAAGTTAGATTATCGTGCTTCACTTGATACTGCAAAAGTTTTTTTTGCTCTTTTGTTTTGTTGTGTCTGAGGATAAGTTTTGTTTGATAATAATTCAATATCCTCTTAAGCCTATCTGCTACACCTAGCATAATTATGATTGCAATGATAACAACTATGGAAGTCACCATTGCCATATCAGAAATAGTATCTTTGAGTTTTTTCTTTAACTCTTCCTCTTTTTTTTCTATTTCTCGTTGGACATTTGAGCCATAGGTATTAATTCCCACAACCCAATCTAAACTTTCTATATATTTCACAAAAGAGGAGTTATATGCGAGTGCTGGTCCTGAATCAAACTGCATAGACGTAGTATGTGAGATAAAAAAACCATCGGGTACCATTTTGGAGCCACGAATGATTTGGCTTACTTGAGAACTACCCTCTTCAAATTGCTTTGTCTCTTCTTTTTTGGTGATGAGTTTTCCCTCTCCGTTATAGGCAAAGATATATCCTTCATCTGAGAAAAAGACATTTTCCAAAAAAACTTTTGCATCATTTTTTATTTTATTTAAGATATCTTCTTCATATCTTGCAGTTCCTACCAAGATACCAAAAGGCTCATACATCTCAAGATAGCCTATCTTGTTTTTCATGATATCTTCACCAGGCTTATACCAATACCACTCGTAAAAACCCTCTGTTCTCTCTTTGACGACTTTTATAAAATCTTGGATTATGTAGGTACCTTTTACATCTTGCACATGATACATATCTGTGTTTTCAAGTTCTGGCTGTGTTGGAAGAAGGATATTGTTGCCTTGTAGGTCATAGATAAAAAAGTATCCGCTAAAGTTATCAAAAAAGCGTATCCCTCGTAATCTCTCTTTAATTTTTTCTAGTATTTGTTGCTTGGGAAGTTTGATGTTGTTGTAGTGTTCATTTGCTATGATATTTATAGCAAATTTTGTGATGTTTTTTACTTCTTGTTTCGCTTCTTTTTTAAGTAACTTTTCATTTGCTTCAAGAAAGGATACAACATGTTCGACTCTCTCTCTTGCTTTTATCTTTGTATCTTTGAGATATCTGCTTTTGACAGTAGCCACCTCTTTGGCATAGGTATCTTGCTCAAACTTGACATAAACAAGTATCAAAACGATAGTTGTAACAAGTATTCCAAATAGTGGTAAAAAGATAATCCATCTTACAATTTTATTATTTGATTGAGCATACAAGGTTTACTCCGATAACTATATAAACAAGAATAGCACAAATTTTATCGTAAATAATTAAAACCTTTATGATAAAAAGCTAAATTTGGTATAATTTCGCAAGATGAGAAAAAAAAGAACACTAATCCACTTTGCACTACTAACAGAAGCAAAACCATTTATAGGAAGCCTCAAACTTCACAAAATATCTGATGGCATATACGAAAATGACACACTCCTTCTTGTAGTAAGTGGCATGGGAAAAGTAAAAACTACTGCGGTTTTAAAAGCTATATTTTGCGAGTATGCGTTTGAAAAAGCCATCAACATAGGCATAGCAGGGTGCAGTGAGCCTGAGGTTGCGCTTGGAACACTCTTTTGTACAAATAGAGAGCTTGATGATGTCCCTTTTGCAAGTTTACAGAGTTTTGAAAAACCAGTTACATGTAAAGAAAATATCACAACAATGTTAGTAGATATGGAAGCGGATACTTTTTTAGAAATAGCAAGGTTACATGTAAAAGATATCTTTGTCTTCAAAATCGTCTCTGATTACCTCAGTAGCACTATCCCTACAAAAGAGTTCGTGACAAATCTCATGCAAAAAAATATAAAAAAGATAGTGCAATATGTCTGAAAAATTCCAAAGCGCCATAGAAAATACAGCTTTCAAAAGCTTACATGTAAGTTCTCAAAATTTCTTACATGTAAAGTCTCTTGAATACAAACTAAGCTTCTGTGAGATACGAAATCTCATAGAGATTGCTATTGATTTACAGATGTGGCAAGAGCCTCCTTTGGAGGAGATTTGGTGTGATAATGAGCAGAAAAAAAAGGCTCTTTTGCAAGTAAAAGAGTATTGGCTTGGTTTGAAAAACACTCCAAAAACTTATACCTTTTCAAAGCCAGAGACTTCCCATAAATTTACTTTAGTACAAGAGAAAAAAGAGACACTTGGGCTTGGAAGTTGCCCCGTGGCAAGTGCCAAAACAAGATGCTGCAATCTTCTGACACTAGATGCGGTGCAAAGCTGTGGATTTGACTGTTCTTACTGCTCTATCCAATCTTTTTACAATGAAAACAAGATAGTTTTTGATACAGAATTTGGAAAAAAACTAGCCAACCTAAAACTAGATGCAGATAAACGCTACCATATCGGAACTGGTCAAAGTTCGGACTCACTGATGTGGGGAAACCGTGAGGGGATTTTAGAAGCACTTTTTGCCTTTGCAAAAGCCAACCCAAATGTCATCTTGGAGTTTAAAACAAAATCTGACAATATATCATACTTGCTTGAGAATGAAGTACCAAACAATATCTTAGTTACTTGGTCACTCAACCCTCAAATCATCATAGACAATGAAGAGAGGCTTACTGCTTCACTGGAAAAAAGGATACAATCAGCAAGAGCACTAGCCGATAAGGGTGTACTTGTAGGTTTTCATTTTCACCCTATCATCCTTTATAAAGGGTGGCAAAATGATTATGAAAACATAGCAAAAACACTCCTTGAAAGTTTTACATGTAAAGAAGTTTGTCTCGTATCTATGGGAACTTTGACTTTTATAAAACCTGTTTTGAAAAAACTAAGAAACAGAGCGATACAAAGTAAAATCTTACAAATGCCTCTAGTAGATGCGAGTGGAAAGTACTCTTATCCACTTGAAGTAAAAGAAGAGATTTTCTCTACTTTATACCAAGCCTTTAAACCTTGGCATAATGAAGTTTTCTTTTATATGTGCATGGAAGATGAGAGCCTGTGGCAAAAAGTTTTTGGATACGAATACGAAGATAATGAAAAGTTTGAGAGAGATATGTTAAACTCCTATTTTGCAAAGATAAAAGGCTAAACATGAAACATGTCTTAATGACTGGTGGCAGTAGTGGCATAGGAAAAGCACTAAGAGAAACCCTGCTCCAAATGGGTTATAAAGTAACCAACATCAGCCGAAGTGAGGGCGAGATACTCTGTGATTTAAGCAATACAAAAACGCTAGAGTGTGAAGTAAAAAAGTGGCTCAAAACAAACGAAGTTGATGTACTTATAAACTGCGCTGGTGTTGGAGTTTTTGAACCACATGAGAGTATCAACGTCTCAAAGATAAAAGAGATTATAGATATCAATCTTTGTGCCCCTATCATCCTAAGCAACCTTTGTCTGCGAAGTTTGAAAAAAACAAAAGGGCATATCTTTAACGTAACTTCGATAGAAGCAACGAAGCACTCAAAGTTTTCTGCTTTATATACGGCGACTAAAAGCGGTCTGAGAGATTTTGGACTCTGTTTATTTGAAGAGATAAGAAAAGATGAAGTAAAAGTCACTTCACTCAATCCAGATATGACCAAAACTCCTTTTTTTGATAGCCTTCATTTTGAGCCCTCCTCAAAATCAAATGAACACTTGCTCCCACAAACTTTGGCAAATACTATGAAATTTATCTTGGAAAATGAAGCCGTGATAACTGACATCACTATACGTGCCCCAAAATTTGGTATCACAAAAAAGAAAAATTCGTTATGAAGAGAAAAATCTAAATCTTCCTTTTCCCTCTTTTTTTACGCTATACATTGCTGAGTCCGCTTGTTTGATAAGTAGATTCAGATTGTCTGTATCATCTGGGAAAATACTCACGCCCATACTCAAAGTCAATGGGAAATTTTTATCATCGATTTTTATATCTTCTTTGAAGTGCTCATGAATCTTTTTTACAACGGTACGTACTTCTTCTAAGTTATTGACCCTATCTAACAGCACTAAAAACTCATCTCCTCCGAGTCTTCCCGCACAATCTGTCTCTCTCAAAACACTCTTCAGTCTTCTAGCAAATTCTTGTAAGAATTTATCTCCAATATCATGTCCAAAAAGGTCATTGATATCTTTAAAATTATCAAGGTCTATAAATACCACAGCAACTTTTATCATATCCCTTTTTGCTCGTTTTATAAACTCTTCTAATTTTTCATAAAGAGAGATTCTATTTGCTAGTTTTGTCAGAGCATCTTGCTTTAACTCTTTTATGAGTTGCTTTTTTTGCT
This sequence comes from Sulfurospirillum sp. UBA6810, assembly GCA_002469305.1. Lineage (GTDB taxonomy): Bacteria > Campylobacterota > Campylobacteria > Campylobacterales > Sulfurospirillaceae > UBA6810. Next base: position 32,294 of record DKEY01000163.1, on the reverse strand, counting down.
CCATTGTTTGATGATTTTCTTCTATAAGAGTCTCTTGATAGGACTTTAAAAATTCTTGCAATCTGCTAAAAACATACCAAGCAGGGATAATGACAAACAGCATCATAACAACAACAGCTACGATTATACTCGAGGTAGCATTTTTAAATTTTTGTTCTATTTGCTTCTGTTTTTTCTCTATGGAAGCGATAGTATCTTCATAGTACACGCCCGTACCGATAACCCAGCCAAATTCTGGTAAATCTTTTATGTATGACGTTTTCAGTGCCTCTTTTTTTGTGATGGGATCATACCTAGCTATATATCTTTTAAAAAAACCATCTTTATTTTGTTTGGCTCCAAAGACTAATTCTTGGATGAGAAACTCTCCATTTACTAACTCATCCCATCTATTTTTGCCAATAAAATCAGCCTTGATATGAGAAATCGTATTGCCACTGTAATCATATGCAAAGATATATCCTTTTTCTGCATATCTTAGATTGATTAAAAGTTTTTGTATCTCTTTTTTTATATTTCTAAATATCTCACTCTCAGACCTTCCAGTCCCTACAAAAATGTCTAATGGTTCAAATTTTTTGAGATATCCATACTTTTTTTCGCTGATATTATTATCCTCTTTTGTCCACATCCAATCATATGCAACTTCGATTTTTGTTTGAGTAGTGCTATCCCCTCTTTTATAAACTCTTTGCCTTTGTCATCTTTTACATGTAAAAGATTTTGACCCTCTCGCTGAGGAGTTGCTGGATGCATCAAGCATGTACCTTGCATATCATATACAAAAAAGTACCCTTGTAAATTTTTAAAAAACCTTATCTCTCTCAATTTAAAATCTATTTTTTTGAGTATCTCTTCTTTTGGTAAATGCTTGTTTTCTTCGTAGGTTGCAGATATAAGGGAGTAAGCAAAGTCTATCATCCTTTTTGATTCATCATGTGCCTCTTGTTTTAAAAGTTCACTTTGAGAATTTATAAAACTGACAATTTCATCTACTTTTTCTTTGGCAAAAATCTTGCTGTTTATGAGAGCTTCTTTTTTTGCAATTAATGCTTCTTCTTTGTAATTCTCTTGCTCAAAATCTATAAAAAAATTCACCAATAGCAATGCTGTGATACAGATACCAAGTAAAGGCAAGATAACGAGCCACTTCATTAGATTTTTATTTTTATTGCTCTGCAATACGCCCTCCAAGAAGATATGCAAACAATTATACTATAATTTTATCTTATACAATATGTGCAAAAACAGCATATTATCCTTTGGAAAAATCTTATATTTATCTACTTTATATGTTACAATTACGCAGATAAAAAAGGGAAGTAAATGCAAGAAGTTTGGAATGCTGAGTTTAATAAAGAAGATTTTTTATATGGTACAGAGCCAAATGCTTTTATAAAAGAAAATGCCAGCTTACTTCCAAAACGCTCACGTGTTATATGTTTGGGTGAGGGAGAGGGGCGCAATGCTCTTTATCTAGCAAAATTAGGACTGAAAGTAGAAGCACTTGACGCTTCTGATGTTGGCTTGCAAAAGTTACAGAAAAAAGCACTTGAGCAAGAGTTGGCTATCACGATAAGACATACTCTCATAGAAAACTGGAAACCTCATGGCACATATGATGCCATACTGAGCTCTTATATGCACTTGCCAAAAAATGAACAAAGAGAGATGTTTCTGAAATCTTTTTTAGCACTCAATGAAGGTGGTTACTTCATCGCAGAATTTTTCAGTGAACACCAACTGAGACAAAAATCTTTTGGACCAAAAGAGATAGATTTACTTTACAATATCTGCGATATCTACTCTATCCTCAAAAATCTCCCTTGCGATATCATCAAACTTTCTCAAGAGATTATAGAGCTTGCTGAGGGGATTGGTCATAGAGGCAAAGCAAGCGTTATTCGTATCATTTTTCAAAAACTATCGTAGCTTGATACTTACTATCTCACTTGGGGCCATCACTCTTATAGGTGGTCCCCAATACCCTGTGCCACTGCTCACATAAACTTGTGTTTTAGGAGAGTGCTGATAGAGTCCATATAGATAAGGCTGGTCAAGCATAACCAAAAGCCCAAAAGGAAAAATCTGCCCGCCATGAGTATGTCCACTCAAAACCAAATCAATAGGCTCATCTTTTAACTCTTTTATAAACTTTGGTTGATGTGCCAAAAGAAGCGTTGGAAGTTCAGAGTTTATCCCTTGAAGTGCTTTTTTCAAATCAGGCTCTAAAAAACCCATGCGTCTGCCCATCAAATCTGTAATTCCTGCTAGATTGATGACATCATCTATCACTACATTTTCATTTTCTAAAACTCTTACATGTAAACTTTTTAGATGCTCACTTATCTCTTTTACTCCATGAAAATACTCATGATTGCCACTCACAAAATAGACTCCATATTTTGATTTTATATCTTTGAGACTATCTAGTTTATCACCGATGGCACTTACATGTAAGTCCACCAAATCTCCTGTGATGACAACTATATCTACTTGAAGTGTATTTATCTTTTGCACGATATTTGAGAGAAATTCTCCACCCAAGCTTTTACCGATATGAACATCACTTATTTGGACTACATGTAACTCTTTTTGCAAATTTTTTATCTTGATGCTCACTTCATTGACCTCTGGGTCTTTGAAACCATTTACAAATCCTTTGAGCATGTATGAGAGTGCAAGGATAAGCATAGTTACATCAAGAACGGTTTTTAAAAAAACTCTTCGTGAGCTATCAAATGGTATCTTTTGTAATGGAAGATGAAACAAATCATAAACTAAAGAGATACAAAAGAGCATAAACGAGATGCCAATCAAAGAGGAAAAAGCGTAGTATAAAGCCCCATCCATACTCCCCGAACGAAGGGTAAGGAAAAATGCGATTTCACCAACACTTATAAGAATCACAAGCCATTTGATAAGCTTTTTATAGTTGTGAAGAAAAGCTAGTTTTGAGAGAAATCTTCTGTAAGCATACGTGTTTATGCCTACTAAAACCAGTGTAGCAACAAGGGCAAATATCAGACGAAAAAAGCTCATAAATAATTCTTTTTGTTAAAGTGAGAAGATTATAACATCTGTTTTTAAATATAAGTTATCTACGTGTTTTTTGCTTTACAGCAACTACAAAATGATAAATAAATACTGACATAAATACCTTATGAGTTATCCACGCCCAATAAAATGTGCCATAGTTGGTGATAGAGTTTTTAGAAAATGGATTTGTAAACCTCAATACATCATTTAACATCCAAGATATATGATTTTCTCTAAATCCTTGTAAAGACAATAAATCAAAATTTGCTATTCTATAAAAAACTAGTGTATATAAAAACATCCACATTAAAGGCTTAAACCAACTACTTCCAAAATTTGAAATTCCTTTACCTATATCTAAGACTAGCCATTCCGAAGAAAACCTTTTAACTATTTTATACTGCTCAAGCATTTCCTGCTTATAATAATTATTCGCTTGAATATAATCACTTATAGAATCATAATAATTTTTAAAAAAACGATTGGTTTCTCTACTGCCTTGTTTAAACGTAACATTCCCTATCTTTGCATCACTTACATGAGCATCACTCATAATAAATTTATTATATTTTAATTTATCAAAAACAGCATTTTTAATTGTTGTATTTTTAAGTCTCAACTCTCTGTTATCTTCAAATTTTTCATTTTTATTTTCTATTATTTGTAAATCTTCAAAAGTATTGGATATTAAGTTTATAATTTCTATACTAGAAAATTTTATACGAATAAGATGTTCAAAATTGCAATTTGTAATTCTAAATTTTTGAATTTTCATATCTATGAGATTTATATTTTTTACAGTTGAAATCTTATTCCAATGTAACTCTCCTATTTCAATATTACGAATAGATATATCATCATCGCTAGAATTAGAAGTTAATTTTACATCCTCCAAACTCATCTCTTTAATTTTTAAATACTTAGAATTGCTGAACAAATTACTAACATTACTTTTTAGAATACATAATTGGTTTATTTGTGTATTTGAAATTTGTGAAAATCCTGTTTCGCTTTTAAAATTTACTAAAGTTAGTGCATCATTAAATCCACAATGATTAGCTTTTATATTCTTACATACCACGCTTGTTAAATCCACAAATCCATCAAATATAGATTTTTTGGAATTATTTTCTTCTATATTAAAATAAATATTATCTATATGTGAAAATGACAAGTCTAGTGACTTTAGAAAATTTGAATACAAAATATTTAAATTTTTTATTTTAGTCTCTTTCATACTAACCTTATCACAAAGAGTACTAGAGGTTATTTTTACTTCTTCTTCAACTTGTTGAACAATTAATTTGCCATATATCTTACAATCATCAAATTCAATATTGGTATATTTTTCTAAAAACTCTATACTTGATTTAAATTCAGTTCCTGTAAAAATAAAATCTCGTCCTCCATTAAAAGTTACTCTCTCTTTGATGTTGGAATTTTTTAGCTCAATTCTATGTGTATCAGCCTTTGGAAATACACATTTTTTATGTGTTTCAACCTCAGTAAAAATAATTACTTCATAATCATTGCCATCAAAATGTACATCACCTAGTAACTTTGTATCTGATATATGTAAATCCTCAATAGAAGAAAATTTAACATCCATAAGCGTAGCAAATATGATATCAACTTTCTGATACTCTTCCGCTTCTAGTTTTAATTCTTTTTCTATAGTTACCCACTCTAATTTTAGTAGATGAGAATTTTTTATTTCCACATAATCTTTAAACGTGTTATCTTTCAACAGTATCTTTTCATTTTCTTCACATTTAATTGAACATGATTTATTAATAGTGCTATGTGCAATTTCTAAAGTATGAACAGTAGATAGAAATAGTTCTTCTACATTTGTTGATTCAAAAATCACTTCATTAAATTTACCTATTAAATCTGTTCTTCCTGCAATTTGAACTTCTTTACATGTAAAGTTTTTTGCATCATGGATTTCAAGATTTTTATCTATCTCACTTGATTCTATTAAGATATTTTGATTTGTCCCTTTAGCAATTAAATTGCCTGATATTTTACTGTTATTGATGATATGGAGAGTATATACAGAGTCTATCTCCAGATTTTTTATTTGGATATTACTTATTTCGATGAAACTTGTAACTGTCTCTTTAAACTGTATTTTCTGAGCAAATTGGCACGATGTAAGTTTTAAATTTTCTATATTGTCAAAAGTTACATCTTTGGGGAAATTTGTGGAAGAAATAATTAATTCATTGCACTTTTTAAAATTTGCTGTTGATTTTATCCTCACATTCTCAAACAAGAGTGTATTTAGATTATCAATAAAAATTGATTTATCAAACTCAGTTTCACGTATCTGCTTTCTAAAATAGAACTCCCTCGAATCTCAAACTTTTTTCTAAAGACAGCTTGAATAAGTTTTACTTCCTTCCCAACAATAAATAGCACATTATTTATAAATTTAGAATTGCTGATATTAAGATTTTTACAGCGTAATGCAGTAATTTCTTTTTTAAACTCACAATTTTTTATCTCAATTTCATTTGCTGTATTTGTTTTTAAATCTCCATAAAAAACGCACTCTTCAAAAATTATATTTCTATTTATCTGTACATTTGTAAAATCAACATCATCAAAAAAAACACATTTTTTAAATGTGAAAATTCTTTCTAATCTATTATTATTAGAAAAAAAGTTAAAAGGATATCTATGAGCATTTTGGAACTTAGGAAAAGAAATACCTTCAAATACTTTATCTTGATTTATTCCATAAACCCCACTTATATTGTATTCATCACGTAGTTGATGCCAAAATTGTTGAATATCATTTGCATCAAAGTTTAATTTATCACAGTGAAATATACACTTTTCTCTTTCTAAATATCTTGTTTTTTCACATTTTTGACGACGATTACAAGTTTCAGACATTTGTCTCTCCAGTAAGAAATTAGACTATATGAATATTACCATATTTCTTTTCGATATCTCATTTTTTACTAGATTTTTTTGATTTACATTTAGGACTAAGGAGGGCTTCACCTCCTTAGTTTATTTTATCTCTTTGAAGTAGTGTTTTGTCTCTTTTGCAACTACTTTTGAGAGGATAAGAAGTGCTATAAGATTTGGTATAGCCATCATACCATTCATCAAATCAGAAAAGTTCCAAACAAAATCAAGTTGCATCATTGCACCAATCATAACAGCACAAACAAATAAAACTCGATAGATTTTTACAAGTTTTTCACCGAAGATAAACTCAAATGCTTTTTCCCCATAATAACTCCAACCTAGTATTGTTGAGTAAGCAAACAAAGCAGTAGCAATCACTACGATGATTGTTCCCATATCTCCTAAGTAGTATGCAAAACTTTGCATAGTAAGCACACCCGCACTCACTCCCTCTTGCCAAAATGGAGAGATGAGGATGATAACAGCTGTCATCGTACAAACAACCAAAGTATCGATAAAAGTTTGTGTCATACTCACAAGTGCTTGTTTTGCAGGGATATTTGTGATAGCTGCGGCTGCTGCGATAGGAGCTGAACCAAGTCCTGATTCATTTGAAAATACACCACGAGCAACACCAAAGCGCATAGCAGCGGCTATGGTCGCTCCGACAAAACCACCACCTGCTGCGATAGGATTAAAGGCATGATAAAAGATAAGTCCAAAAGCTCCACCGATTTTATCAAAGTTCATCACAATGATAACAAGAGCACAAAGTACATAAGCGACTATCATAAAAGGAACTAAAACAGAGGTAAATTTACCTATGGACTTAATACCTCCCAAGACAACAAGAGCAGTAAGTGTTAAAAGTGCAAGTCCACTTATCCATGTTGGAACAGAAAACTGTGAGTTTAGTATCTGCGCTACTGCGTTTGATTGTGTCATATTGCCTATACCAAAAGCGGCACATGCCGTAAAAATCGCAAATGCCATACCAAGTTTTGGTAACTTTGCACCGTATGTTAGGTAGTACATAGGTCCACCTTTCATACCATTTTCTCCGCTTTGACGATATTTTACAGCAAGAATTGCCTCTGAATATTTTGTAGCCATACCAACAAGACCAGTAACCCACATCCAAAAAACAGCTCCAGGACCACCTAGGGTGATAGCTGTGGCAACACCTACGATATTTCCTATACCAACGGTTGCCGCGAGTGCTGTCATGAGTGCTGCAAAGTGAGAAATCTCTCCCTCTCCATCTTCTTCTTTTGTAAATATAAGTTTCAGTGCATGTGGCAATGCCCAAAACTGCATCCCTTTTAGTATGATTGTAAGATAAATTCCCGTACCAACAAGCAAGATAAGCATAGGTGCTCCCCATACTATACCTGAGAGTGTTGATACTAAATTTTCTATATATTCCATCTATATCCTTATTGTGAGATTTTCCCCTAAACCCTAATCAATATCCGTCAAAATGTCTTGTTTTTGGTAAGATAAAGTTTAAAACTATACCAACGATAGCACCAAGACCGATACCACTAAAAGCAACTGAACCGAAGTTAAATGTCATACCGCCGATTGCAAAAACAAGTATCATAGATACTATTATCATGTTGCGTGGATCTGCCAAATCAACTTTCTCTTTTATAAGTGTTTCCATACCGATAGACGCGATAATCCCAAAAAGTAAAAGCATGATACCGCCCATAACTGGAACAGGTATAGTCGAGAGTAAGCCACCAAGTTTTCCAACAAACGCTAAAACGATGGCAAATATAGCTGCCCAAGTCATGATAGCTGGATTAAAAGCTTTTGTAACAGTAACTGCACCTGTAACTTCTGAGTATGTTGTATTTGGTGGTCCACCAAAGAGTGCTGCTGCTGAAGTTGCAAGACCATCACCTAAGAATGTATTTTTAAGGCCTGGCTCTTTTAAGTAGTCTTTTTTTGTTACATTTGAGATAGCCAACATATCTCCTATATGCTCAACTGCTGGAGCGATAGCAATAGGAAGGATATAGATAATCGCTTCTAGGTTAAACTCTGGTGTTGTAAAAGCAGGCATACTTATCCAAGGGGCATTTGCGACTGCATCAAAACTGATAAGACCAAAGAAAAGCGAAGTGACATATCCAGCAACGATACCACAAAGAATAGGCAATAATCTAAAGATACCCTTTCCAAGAAGTGTCACTAAAACAGTAACTGCCAAAGAGACAAGTGCTATCGTAATCGCTTGAGAAAAAGGAACTAAGACGATAGAACCATCTCCTGTTTTTCCCATAGCCATATTTACAGCAACTGGCGAGAGGATAAGTCCGATAGTCATGATAACTGGTCCAACTACGACTGCTGGTAAAAGTTTATGTAAAAAGCCAGAACCTCTAAGACGTACGATAAAACTGAGTATCACATAAAAGATACCTGCTGCGATAAGACCTGACATAGTCCCTGCAATTCCCCAGGTTTGAACACCATAGATGATTGGAGCTATGAAAGCAAAACTTGAAGCTAAAAAGATTGGAGGAACTGTTTTTCTATTTACAAACTGAAAAATAAGTGTTCCAAGACCTGCTGTGAACAAGGCTACATTGGGATTTAATCCTGTTAGGATAGGAACTAAAACAAGCGCACCAAACGCAACAAACAAAAACTGTAAACCAACTACACTATCTTTCAAGCGTAGCTTATAGTCAGTACTTTGCATACACACCTCTTAAATTGGATTTTTATTATATTTTTATAGCTATAAATTATCTCTGACAATACTCTCTAACTTCTTTATCTATCTCAAAAATTTCACTCAAGCTTTTTGGGTTTACACTTTCAAACTCTCTGTATGCCCTCTTTGTAAACTCTGCTAATTCTAAGATATTTAACTTACCCTCAAAAAACTTTGCAATCGCTACTTCATTTGCAGCATTTATCACGACACCTCTGTGAGGATTTTTTAAAAGAGAGTCTTTTATCTCCCAGATTGGATATCTGTTTTGTTCTATTTTTTTAAATTCAAAAGAGCCTATTTGTGCCAAATCTATCGGGGGAAGTATCTGTTCATCTACTCTGCCTAAAAGTGCATAAGCGATAGGTAGTTTCATATCTGCATTTGCCAGCTGTACCGTACTGCAACCATCTACAAATGCAACCATAGCATGCATAAGAGAGCGAGGTTCTATAAGGGCATCTAAGTTATCCACATCAAAAAGCCACTTTGCCTCTAAAAGTTCAAAAAGTTTGTTGGTCATCGTTGCACTATCTATGGTTATCTTTTTTCCCATAGACCAGTTTGGATGTTTGAGTGCTTGAGCGGGTGTTTGTTTGGAGAGTTCATGCAAAGGAGTATCTCTAAATGCTCCTCCACTTGCCATGATAGTCATTTGAGAGATAGCTCTGCCATTTTGCAGATACCAAAGCCCAAAATGTTCACTATCTATGGGAGTGATTTTTGGACAATCAAGTAAATGCCCTGCGACTACTAAAGATTCTTTATTTGCAAGAGCAAGTTTTTTTCCAAGTTCGAGTGTTTTTATGGTAGGAGCAAGTCCTGTGAAGCCTACAAGTGCGTTGACAACAAGAGTCGAAGTTGCTTTTTCTAGTATCTCTAAAATACCCTCTGTTCCATAGTAAACATTATCATGGTTTACTTCTTTTACCAACTCTTTTCTTGCAACACAAACAAAACGGGGCTTAAATTCTTTGATTTGTTCATTGAGTACGGCTACATTTTCTCCAGCAACAAGAGCTTCTACATGTAAAGAAAATCTTTTCGCTATAGCAAGTGTATTGACGCCGATAGAACCAGTAGAGCCAAGAATGACCACTTAGGCTAATCCTCTTAAAAGTATAACCATGATAACAGCTCCAAACATGTATCCATCGAGTCTGTCTAAAACGCCACCATGTCCTGGAAATATATTGCCACTATCTTTTACTCCAGCTTCTCTCTTAAGATAACTCTCAAACAAATCTCCCCAAATAGATGAGGCTGAAACTGCCAAAGAGATAAAAAATGCTAAAAAGAAGTTCACATACACTAAACCTAAAAATGTTCCTGCGACAGTTGCTGCAACGATACCACCTGCACAGCCTTCCCAAGTTTTGTTTGGACTTGTTGGTGAAAATGGAGTTTTTCCTATGCTTTTTCCCACAAAGTACGCTGCTGTATCAGTAAGAGCAACAACAACTACCAACCAGATAAGCACACCCATCCCAAAATCTTTATACAAAGACAAGATAAACAACATAGAAATAGAAGGGTAAAAGAAAGGAGCAAGAGTTTTAAAATCTACCTCTTTTTTATGTGCCATAATAGCCAAAGAGATAATCAAAATTATATATATCAAATCATCAGGATTTGGATAAAAAAGAGCGATTCCCCACACTACAAGAGCGTACACGAAAAGACTGTTGTCCTCAACACCAAAGAGTTTCATCGCTTCATAAAATGCCAACATATAGGCAACACCAAGAACAACCCAAGTCACAAAAAGATTGTCTATCAAAGCAAAAACGATAGCAACGGCGAGCATTGCAAACCCTGTTAGTACTCTATCTTTTTGAGAGTTATATATCTCTTTAAAGTCCATAAAATTTTCCGTATTGATTTGTAGTATATTACCTGATGTTATGTGAGTTTTTGCTTACATGTAAGATTTTTAGATTTTGATATCGAGGTGTCCGTCTTTATAAACCTCTTCTTCTTCACTTTTTTTAGGACCTTTTTTTTGTTGATTTGGATTTCTTATCTGCTCCTCTTTTGCCCCACTCTCTTCTTCACTTTTCTCTTTTTCATGCTCTTTTTCTGGGTCTATTTTATACGTCTCTTCTGTTGGTCTTATCTCTCTTATTTCTTTACCTTTGTCATTTGCACTTTGGGAAGCAGCAGCATTTTGCATATCGAGTCTATTTTGAAATTCATTTTGTTTAGAAGCCTGAACTTGCATATTTTGATTTACATAGATATGCGCTCCGATAGGACCTATCGCCATGACCAACTCCTTTTACATGTAATTACATCAAGAGTATCTTCACTCTTCAAAATGCAAAGTCTTAAAATCAACATAGGTAACATTTGCGCCGTCGATTACTTTTACATTTCTTCTTTGTGTATAATCGACCAAATAGTTACCTTTTTTAGTCACACTAAACTCTACACAAAGCTTTGCAGCAAAATCTATCACATCTTGTGGAATGCTTTGTTTATCTGTTCTTATTATAACGTGAGTTGAGGGAATATCTTTTAGATGCAACCATATATCGCTTTTTTTCGCTTCTTTAAGTAACTGAGTGTTACCTTTTTCATTTTTGCCTAGCATTATCTTATAGCCATTCATAAAAAAGCTCTCATAATTTATCTGCTCACTTCTCTCTTTTTTGCTTTGTTTTTGTTTTGGAGCGATGATATTCAATTCTGTTTCGTCATTTAACTTATCTATGACGTTCCTTAGTTTTTCTACAAATGCTAACTTTTGCTCTAAATTTTCCCTCTCGATATAGAGCGATTTTGCTTTTTTCTTTAGCTTTTTTGAATTGGAAAAGAGGATATTTGCCGCTTCACTTGCACTTCTTGCATCACATGGTAGCGCTATGTGAACAAGATTGCCCTCATAGTCATAAAGCTCTACTTCTTTTTGATAAGGTTTTATCGCATAAAGATTGCTTAACACAAGATTGCCCCACATATTTAGCTTTTGGGCATTGGTTTCAAGCTCCTCTTCTGACTCCAAAGAGTTGATAAGCTTTTTGAACTTATCTATCCTTTTTTGAACATTGATAAGCTTTTGATTTTTTAAAGCATTGAGACGTAGTTGGGCACGTCTTTCATACTCATTTTTCAAAAATTCTTCTACGCTCTCACCAATGTTACATGTAGGCTCATCAAACTCCCGTGGCTCTAAACTTTCTAAAATTTCTCCTACTTTGATAGTACGGTATGAAACACTTGCGTCTATATGTCGTAAAGCCTCTAAAACAACACCACTTTCATCCAAGATGATACAGTTTGTATTGCGTCCTGTAAATTCAAACTGCAAGATAGTACTTTGTGATTTGTAGCTAGAGTTTGCCGTAGTGTAGATACGAAGTATGCGATTGCCTTCCATCACTTCAAATCTATCTACATGTGAAGCTGCAAACCTCTTATGCAGTATCACATCAAATGGTGCTGTATATATCTTTGCTCTTTTGTACTCATCTTTGATAAAGATATGAGAATCTCCCTTTTTCATATCAAAAAACAGAGGGTGTTTGTTATCAAAAACTATCTTGATGGTGCTATCTTCTACACGATTTATAGCAGATATTTTTTTAAATTTACTCAGATATTTTGTAACTTCTACTAATTCATTTCGTTTCATATTTACCTTCTTCTTTTATCTGAACAAGTCCCGATAAAATTCATCTCACTAAAGCTTTCGCCTTGCGAAGAATGTTTGTTTACCTTCTTCTTTTATCTGAACAAGTCCCGATAAAATTCATCTCACTCTTGTGAAGCAAATCACTCTCTTTGAGAAAGCTTTCACTTTGTGAAGAGTAATGTTCTATTGTTTTTAAAAATTTTGCCCATTATATCATTACTAAACAATCAGTAAACAAAAACTAAGTTATAATTTTGAATACGCAAATAAAGAAGGATTTAAAATGAAAACAAATATAGGGAAAATGGATAGATTTTTTAGAGTGATTCTCAGCATACCTTTTATCGTATATGGCATCATGCATAGTTCACTCATCGGGCTTATAGGCGTTGCTTTGCTAGCGACTGGACTTATAGGATTTTGTGGCCTTTATGCTCTGCTTGGCTTTAACACTTGTAAATGTAAGGATTCAAAAGGAAATTGTGAGTTATAGTGCCACACATGTGGCACTATAAGAGTGTAAACTAGATAGTTCTATACTTTGCAGGGCCTGTTGTGTGGATAGACTCTCCAAAACAATCTACTGCCACAGTTACTGGCATATCTTTTACTTCAAACTCGTAGATAGCTTCCATGCCAAGTTCTTCAAAAGCAACAATTTTTGCTTTTTTGATTGATTGTGATATCAGATAAGCAGCTCCACCTGTTGCGATGAGGTATATTGAGCCATACTCTTTGATAAGGTCGATTGTCGGCTGTTTTCTCTCCGCTTTTCCAATCATACCAAGAATGTTTATCTCCATCATATCTTTTGTAAACTTATCCATACGAGTTGATGTTGTAGGGCCTGCTGGTCCAACTGCTTCATCACGTACAGGATCAACTGGTCCAACATAATAGATAAGTTTATTTTCTAAATCTACTCCATTAGGGAGTGGTTTTCCTGCATTTTTGTACTCAACGATTTTTTTATGTGCTGCGTCACGTGCAGTCAAAATCTTTCCTGAAAGTAAAAGTGTATCACCTGATTTGAACTGTGATAAATTCTCTTTAGTCAAGTCTTCGATATTTACTTTTTTGATACTATCCATCGGAAGTTCGATATCTGGCCAAAGCTCTAAGTCTGGTTTTTCAAATACTGCTGGACCATCACCTGTGAGTTTAAAGTGGATATGTCTTGTAGCAGCACAGTTTGGTATCATCGCAACTGGAAGTGATGCGGCGTGACATGGATAGTCTAGGATTTTTACATCTAAAACTGTTGTAACACCACCTAGTCCTTGAGCACCGATACCTATCTTGTTGATATCTTCATAAAGCTTCAAACGCAACTCTTCGAGAGCGTTTTGTGCTCCTCTTGCTTTTAGCTCATGGATATCTACTTTACCCATCAAAGCCTCTTTTGCAAGTATCATTGATTTTTCAGGATTGCCACCGATACCGATGCCGATGATGCCAGGCGGACACCAACCTGCACCCATATTACGCGCATTTTCCATAACCCAGTCATAGATACTATCACTTGGATTTAAAACAGCAAATTTTGATTTATTTTCACTACCGCCACCTTTTGCAGCAACTGTGATTTCTATCTCATCTGAGTTATCTACACTATAATGGATAACTGCTGGGGTATTGTTTTTTGTGTTCAGTCTTTTACCCGCAGGGTCACTCACGATAGAATATCTAAGTGTATTATCAGGGTTTTGATAACCAAGTGCCACGCCCTCGTTGATGATATCTTCTAACTCTTTATCAAGTGCCAAGTTAGCTTTTAATCCAACTTTTATAAAAACATTGACTGAACCTGTATCTTGACAGATTGGTCTGTGTCCCATAGCACACATCTTAGAGTTTATGAGGATTTGACCTATTGCATTTTTTGCAGATTCTGACTTCTCAACTTCATACGCCTCAACCATTCCTTTTACGAAATCTTCAGGATGATAGTAAGAGATGTATTGGATAGCATCTGCTATACTTTGTCTTATATCACCAGTGGTAATTATCTTCATCTTTATCCCTTCTTGAGTAAATTTGTTATAATTGTAGCAAACAATTAAGGATATTTTTATGACTTTAAATTACAAAAATCTTAATGATTTAGATAGATATAAGATAATGTCTAACACCATAGTACCTAGACCTATTGCATGGATAGTAACTGAAGATGCAGGGGTTATAAATGCAGCTCCATTTTCCTACTTTATCCCACTCTCAAGCAATCCAGCAACCCTGATAGTCTCTATCGGAAAAAAAGAGGATGAAAGTCCAAAAGACTCTCTGGCAAACATCTTAAAAACAAAAAAAGCAACTATCTGCTTTGCCAATAAAGACAACCTTGAAGAGTTAAAACTCTGCGCAACCTCTTTGCCTAAAGATGTAAGTGAAGTAAAAGAGTATAGTATAGAAGTAACAAAAATATTAGAAGATTTTCCTCCTATGATAACTTCAAGCCAAAGTGCTCTTTTTTGTGAATTTCACTCTACGATAGATTTGGGTGGGGATACTACGCCTGTTATCTTAGAGATAAAACAGCAGTTTATCAAAGATGAGTGCATCAACGAAAAGCTACATGTAAAGATGGACAATGTAGGTAGAATCGGTACAAGTTTTGCTGCCATGGTAAAGATATAAAAAGTTTAAAGGATTACATTGATACAAGTAAAAAATATCGACCATATTGTTTTAACAGTTACAAATATCGGAAATACTATATTGTTTTATGAAAAAGTTCTCAATATCAAATGTGAGACATTTGCAAACAATCGAAAAGCTCTCCTCATAGGTAAGCAAAAAATAAATTTGCATCAACTGGGTAATGAGTTTGAACCAAAAGCTAAACACACTTTAGTAGGTTGTGGTGATTTATGTTTTATCATAGACACTCCCCTCACACAAGCCATAGAACACTTAAAAAACATGGGTATAGAGATTATCGAAGGTCCAGCAAATCGTACAGGAACTCATGGCAAAATCATCTCTGTCTATTTTAGAGACCCTGATGGAAACTTAATTGAAATATCAAATTATATTTAGCATAAAAGAGATGTACTAACCTTACACATAAAAGCCTGCTCTTAATAATATTTGATGTATCATGTAAGACTTATTTCATGTGATTAAAAAAGGAAAATACGATGACAACAAAAGATGTTGCGCAGTTTATGCTAAGTGAAGTGAAAAAGAATGGTGTCTTATCTCAAGTGGGATTAGTAGATATAATTAAAAAAAAATTTGGTGATGAGTTTGTTTTCGAAACTACACATGGAACACTCACTATCGACAGACTTGTCATAAGGGAATTCAATAAAATCAAAGGTCCTGATATCCTTTGGAACAAAGATGGCTGCTTTTGGGGATAAGGTTATAATACACAATAGAAAAGCAACCATGGTTTAGTGAAATTAATTTGAGTTTAATATATAATTAAATATTATGTTTATATGTTGCTAACTTAAGAGGTGCATAATCATGATAAAACCTGTAAAAGTCATCACGAGTGATGTTGCAGACGAATTAAAACGTATTGCAGCAGACAATACTACATCTGTTTCTAAGCTTCGCGTCATAATCAATACTGTGACTACTTTCGTTAAAAATTCTGAAATGACCCTTGCAGAAACAACAGGTGACACGCTTAACAGATACAAAGAAGAGACGTTTTTACGAGACAACACTATTTTATTTGAACAAGAATACGACGTACAGATAAAATCCGTACGTAGTGCTTATGCTTTTAAGGATATGCACTCTCAGATAGAGTTTAAAGAAAATGACACGCTTGCATACCTTGTTGTTAAACAAGGCTCAAGGCTCAAGTACTATGATGGACTTTATGATGATTTTTTAGAGTACATTGTTGAGCAGAAATTAAAATCAAATATTATGCTTTATCTCTTTGACACAGATTATCAAACAACGATTAAAGCCCTTGTAGATGTAATAAAACAGATTAAATTATTTGTATTTAAAGAAGATAAAAAAATCCTAATTGCAAAGGGGCTTGATGCAACCGAAGGTATAGAATCTAAACTCATCATGAATATCGAAGAAAAAAATGATGTTCGTACTGAAGATAGCGAAGGAAGGGTTGATCACTCTAACAGAGGAATCTATATAAACTGTGCAAAAGATGAACAGCTATTTGAATTCATCAAACCACAACAAGGAAAACATGGAAGAACATGCAAAGGTGAGATTATCGAAGCAAAGACCATAAGCCTAGATGAAACTCCGACCTTTACAGTTGATGATAGTATTGAGATTCAAGATAGTTTTGAAAACATAAAATATATATCAACTAAAAGTGGCTTTCTTACTAAAGATAAAGATAAATATGATGTAATAAACAACTTAACCATAGATGAGATATCCTTTAAAACTACTGGAACAATCAACTCCAATTTAGATGCGGATATATCTATCAACGTGACTAGAAATGACCCTTTAGAAGATGCTATTGCAGAGGGTATGCATGTAAAAGTCAGAAAACTCTCAGTAAATGGGAATGTGGGACCTAACACTAAAATAGAAACACGAGATGTATCCATACTTGGTCAAACTCATGATAAATCTTTCATACAATGTGTTAATGCCGACATAAAGCAACATAGAGGTAAAGTTATAGGTCGTGAAGTGAAAGTACACACGCTTGAAGGTGGTGAAGTTATCGCCGATAGAGCAATCATAGCACATGCTGTACGAGGCAAAATTAGAGCAAAAATTATCGAGATAGGCTCACTTGGTTCAAATGTGACAATGGAAGCTTCAAAATATATCCAAGTAGATATGATAACAGGTGGAGAAAATAAATTTATTATTGATACTTCCATTACAAGTGTATTTGATGATGCTAAAAAACCTGATATCAGTTATGTGCAAAAGCTAGAAAATGAGTTGAAGCTTCTAGTCAAAGCTCTGAAAGATACTACTGAAAAAGTTAAAAAGAATTTAAATCCTTGTAAAAAGATACAAGCCCTTATCATTAAAAATAAAAATGAAGGCATAGATATACCTGAAAGCGTTATGAAAAATTTTAAAATATGCAAAATCATGATGGTTCGTTACAAAAAACTTAAAGAAGATTTTCAGTATAAAAAGACTCAAGTTGAAAAAGCCAAAAATAGCCAACATGAGAATAATTTAGATATCTTTGATGCCAAAATCGTAGTGAATAAGCCAATCGAAGGATTTAATAGCATTACATATAGATTAAGCAACCCTGAGAGAGAGATCGTTCTGAAAACAGATAAAAGGATGAATAAACCTATATTTAAACTCAGAGAAGATCATGATGGAGCCTTGAAAATTATAAATACATACTAACTGAGTCCCAAATGCTAAAAAAATCTTACATGTAAAGAAAATTCCTTACATGTAAGAAAATGATTTATGAGAAAAATCTCTTATTTACTTCATCTTGTAGCTTAACTCCTGAGAAGTGAGCACGCTGTACTAGCTCCCAAAAGTATCTGTAAGTCGCCCTGTCATGAAGCTCTCCAGCATACTGTATAGGTCCCCAAGAGGCATCTTGTGCAGCGATGAGAATTCCTTGCGCATCTTCAAGTTCATTAAAATCAGGCTTCATAGCATCTACGATAGCTGGGATTTGTGTTGGATAGATACTCCACATACGCATAAAACCATACTCATTTCTCGCACGATATGCATCAGAGTATGTTTGATATGCATTTTTCAAATCTAGCGTTACGTTGTGACATGGGATAACATGATTTGAAAGGGCAGCTTGCGTTACATTTGCTTTTGCTCTTGAGATAAGCTTATGCTCAAACTGTCCTGGGCTTCTCATATTTGAAGCGGGAATCGCTCCTTGATAGCCAGAGACAAAATCCATCAAACCAAAATCAAGCACTTGTAACCAAGGAAGAGTTGCGAGTTGTTCTACATCACACAAAGCTCCATGAGTCTCTATAAGGATGTGGATAGGGATTTCTCTATTTATACCAGTACTCTTACATGTAAGCTGGATATACTCTATCTGCTCTTTTGCATCTTCATAACATGAAGCCTTTGGCAAAGTGATATACGCTAGTTTTTCACCAGCATTTGGCACCAAGATATCCACATCGCTCTTCCAATTTGCATTTGAGTAATCATGGATACGAACACCTGCCATACCATAAGCGTTCTCCTGCGAGTTCACCATACGAACAACCATCTTTGCGTGTTCTACCTCTTTGCCTACTTGTGCACCATCTTCACAATCACATGTGATATCAAAGATAGGCCCTAATTTTCTTTGCATCTCAAAAGCTTTACCTATCAGTTTTTCACTCCCTGCAAAGTGCTCACAACTTGGGATTATCGGAAGGCTTTTGCCTGATTCATAAAGTTCTACGCTTGGGTGTGTCATCATCTTTTCCTTTTACATTTTTTATTAATTTTGTTTTCTTGGTATCACTACTGTATAGTCCAAATCAAGTACAACATTTGGAAGATATTTTCCATCTTCACCTTTTGCACTTTTTACATTTTCTGGCTTCATGTTTTTCAAAGCTACTGTTCTTAGACGAAGAAGTCCTATATCTTCTCTTTTTAACTCTATCTTCTCTAAAATCTCACTATATGCATAGATCGTATCGCCTCCAAAGGTAGGATTTGCATGAGTTCCTGAGTTTATCGCATATATCCACATCGCATTTTGTAGCCCGTTAAAAGAGATACTTCTAGCCATAGAGATAACATGTCCTCCATACATAAGCCTCTTTCCCATTGGGGTACTTTTCATCATAAAATCATCGAAATGCACCTTTGCATTATTTTGATAAAGCTTTGTAGCCAAAGTATGGTCGCTGTCATCTATCGTAATGCCCTCAGGATGATTGAGCCTCTCTCCTACATCATAATCTTCAAAGAGATACTTACCCCCTGTTACACTGACATCTAAGTACTTTTGCTTTGGTATAGTTATCTCTTGAATTATGTCTGTTGTGCTTTTAAGCTCTGGTACTTCATTTATCCCACTTTTTATATCATACTCACGCTTATGTACCATAACCCAACGCTTCAGATTTAGCACTTCTAAACCATTTTGGTTATATCCGATAGAGTGCACATATACGACTCCACTTTTGCCATTGGAGTTTTCTTTGAGCCCTATGACGGTTGACTCCATAGAAACAGTATCACCAACATATGCAGGGTTTTTGAAACTTACCTCAGCATATCCTAGATTTGCGATGGCATTGAGTGAGATATCTTGTACCGACTTTCCAAAAGTCATATGAAAAAGCAACATATCATCAAGTGGTCTTTTTTCATAACCCATCTTTTTTGCCAATACCTCTGAGGAGTGCAGTGTAAACCTACTTCCAGTGAGTGCTATATACAAAGAGACATCTCCCTCACTTATAGTGCGAGGAAGTGGATGGATGATACTTTGATATAACTCAAAGTCTTCAAAATAATTTCCCATATTTATTTTTGGATTTATATTTTTCACTTGCATCTCCTTAAAACAGGCTCTTGCCAATCTCTCTATATCTATCATAAAGCGTTATAATCCTCTGCGCCCACTCGATACGAGTTCTATCAATCAACTCATCTTTATACTGTATCACTTCGCGTCCACTTTTTTGAGCTCTCTCAAACTCACTTATCATCTCTTTTGCATCTTCAACTTCGCTCTTTTTTGGTGTAAATATATCATTTACATACTCAAGCTGTATAGGATGGATAGCAGCTTTTCCATCACATCCTAGATAAAAAGCATCTTTTGAACTCGCTTCGCAAGAGAACTCGTCACTCACATCAAAATGAGGTCCATCTATAACTATCTTTCCATAAGCCCTTGCTGCAAGAACAATCTGCGCCATATAGTTAAAGATAGCTTTTGAGTTTTTCTTGAGATTTATCTGTAACCTTTGTGCTAGAGTATTTGAGCCTATCATAACTACTCGAAGTTTTGTTCCCGCTGCACAGATACTTTGGATATTTAAAACTCCTAGTGGTGTCTCTATGCCTATCATCAGCTCCAACTTTGGATTGATAGCCTCTATGATCTCATCAGCACGCATCACATCACCAGCACTCTCTATACAAGGAAAAAGAATCGCATCTACATCAAGCCTTTTTGCAAGCTCTATATCTGCTTCAAGGTCTAAGCTTCCCAGTTTATTGACCCGAAGTATTCTCTCACTTGTGCCAAAATCGCTACTTTGGATAAACTGCTTTTCTATCATCACACGTGCTACTTCTCTTTGCTCTTCAAGTATCCCCTCCAAATCAAAGATGATAGCATCCGCGAGTAACGTCCTTGATTTTTCTATAAACTTTTCATTGTATGGCGGCACAAAAAGCATGGAGCGTCTTGCACGATATACCTCTTTTGTTTCTACTATCTCTGGTTCTTCATTTTTTTTTAAAAGCTGTTTTACGAGCTCCTTGCGCAATACTTTCCCATTTTTTGTTTTTGGATACTCTTTTAAAACATATATCATCTTAGGAGCTTTGTATTTTGCAAGATTGTTTTGTCCGTATGCGAGTATCTCCTCTTCCTCTTCTTTGCTTAACTCTTCTTTGCCTATAACTGCGATAGCTACGATAGTTTTATAAACATCCAAATCCATACCCAAAGCAACACAATCAGCTACTTTAGGATGTGTTTTTATAACTCGCTCTATCTCATGAGGACTTACACGAAAGCCAAAAGTATTGATGATGTCATCTTTTCTTCCTAGAAACCAGATGTAGCCATCGCTATCACGTTTTGCATAATCCCCTGTGAAAAAGTAGCCATTGTGTCTTGCTTTGGCTGTATCTTCTTCAAGATTCCAATACTCCAAAAACAAACCAGGGTCATCGATACCTATACATATCATCCCCTCTTCTTCTACGCCTACTTCTTCGAGTGTTTCTGGGTTGAGCAGTTTTACATTGTGTCCAGGTTGTACAAATCCTGCACTTCCAGGGCGGATAGGTTTGTACTTTGAGTGAGAGATATAGTAAGAAAACTCACTCATACCGATAGCTTCATAGATATTTTGCTCAAATCGCTCTTGCCAAAGCGTAACCATCTCAGAACTAAGATGCTCTCCTGCGCTCATGCAGTGGCGAAGAGAGGGACAATCTTCTATCGTAAAATCTGTCTTTTGGAGTATCTGCCTGTATATGGTAGGAACTCCGATAAAGATAGTACAGTTATGTTTTTTTATAAGCTTCACCCAACTTGATGCATCATTTTCTCCCTCATGAGCGATGACAGTATGTCCACGATAAAGTGGGTCCATCAATGCTGAGCCTAAAACATAGGTCCAGTTAAATTTGCCAGAGTGCATGATGCGGTCATTTTCTTTAAAATCAAACCAAAACTCACTTGCAGGCTCTCGTCCTACGAGTGAGCGATGAGAGTGCAAAACTCCCTTTGGAAAGCCTGTCGTTCCTGAGGTATATACAAGATATGCAGGTTCCCCTGAGCGTGAATTGTAGTGATTTTGTGTAGCATCAAAACTCTCTAGTATCTTATCGAGTGCATAGATATTTATAGTTTTTGGTTTTTGAAGTTCACTCACGTCTTTGAGTCCTGCGATGATGATGTGATTTAAGTTATCTAAGTTTTCAAGATAAGGCAGTAGGTTCTCATACATAGAAGCGCTTAATACTATCGCTTTTGCCTGAGAATCCGTCGCAAGATACTTAACTTCTGAGCCACTCAAAAGTGTTGAAGTAGGAACTGCTACGATACCTGCTTTCATCGTTCCAAAAAACGAGATAGGATATGCCAAAGAGTTTTTCAAACAGATAAGAACTCTATCTCTCACCTCTATACCCAAAGAGCGTAAAAAGTTTGAAAATCTATCAGATTGAATTGCTAACTCTTTGTAGCTAATCTGCGAAGTACCAAGTTTTGTATCTTCGATAATCATAGCTATATTATTTTCTTTTGGTGTTCCTAAGTGCTTTGATGTACAGCTCACACCTATGTTAAGGTACTCTGGAACTTGTATCTCAAGTTGTGGGTAGTCTTTAATTTCCATGATTATCTCCTTAGAGTTGGCCATAAGGCCAATTTTCTTTTATAGTATTAATTGGCATTTTGCTTAAAACATGCATCGCAAAATCTTGATCCTCTTTTTTTAAACTCTTCAGTGCATAAGCTCTAAGTATGTTCTGTAACGATTTACCAAACATCGGAGGATCAAGCATCTCCCCCTCAAACCTTATCGCACCACTCAAAAGTGCATCAGCTTCAAGTGCCGCTTGGAGGATATTGATATTGTGTTGTATCTCTTCAGGAGATGGAGTAAATGCCACTTTACAAATATTGATATGATTTGGAGTGATAACTTGCTTGCCTGTAAGCCCCATAGAAGTCTCTCTTTTGGCATGAGCATAGACATGGCGACTTGCATCATCTCCATGCAAATCAAGCCATCTTCTTATATCTTTTTTCTCCAAACAACTATCAGGCAGTGAGTTTGGTGTGAGTAAAACTTCAACACCACCGATAACACCACGGCCTTTTATCCTCGCTTCCATAGTAAGGATGTTAAAAAATGTTTCAAGCTCATCTATCCATCCCTCAGGAGTTATCTTGTAAGCCATCGCCTTTGAAAAATCATGTATCCCAAAAACCACATGTTTGACAGTAGAATGACTCATGAGTTTATCTGCTATCTGTAAAGATTTTGGATGCTCGATGATAGGCTGGATTGTTAGATTGCTTCCTATGGAGATAAGCCACGAAGAGAGATCACGTATCTCTGCATCTCCATAAACTTCTCCTGCTTTTGCTAAAACGATAACATCTATATACTTGTGAATTTGCTTGATAAGCTTCAAATCCTCATCGTATTCCTGTGTTCTAAAAGGGTTGATACGGATAGCTATTTGAAAGTTACGCTCTGGAAATTTTGGCAACTCTTCAGCCAAAAGTTCCCGTGACATCTCTTTCATGCGACACCCATCTTCTAAGTCAAACAAAAGAGTATGTGCTTTTGTTTGGTATGCATGTTTTTGCAATCTAAACTTTGCTTGTTCTATGCTTTCATATGTCCCATCAAGTGGGTTATACTTGATAGGTGGATAATAGATCTGAATCCCAGGCCAATACCCTCCAAGGATAGGCGTTAAGTCATCACTAGCTGTTAGGCTAGATATATCTGCAAATGCTGCCATGATATATACCTTATATTTTTATTTCTACGTCCATTTTTTCACATAAACATTAAAGTAAAATAGATATGATTTTTATAATAATTTGAATTTAGTTTTTTTTTATATATTATTGAAACATTGATATATAGGCATTTTAAAGCATTACAAATTTTTGAGTTTCACATAGTGAGAAAATTTCACACACTTACTCTTAGATAGTAAAAGAAAAAATGACAAAATTTATCCTCTTTTTCAAAAAAGTAACAAAAAGATGATAAGATAAATAAAAAATCAGAGTAAAAAGATGCAAAATCAAAATAAATCTTTAACAAAAGGTCTTAGTATCTTGCGTTTAATTATGATGTCTCAAAAACCTCTGACGGCCAACTACTTATGTCAAACACTAGATATAGATAAAAGCACGATGTCCAGACTCATCACAACCCTCATAAATGAAAATTTTATAGAGTACAAAGAGAACTCTAAAGAGATTGTTTTGAGTGATTTTATGAAAAGCGCTACACAAAAAGAGAGCCGTGAAAAGATACTCACAAACACACAAAATCTTCTTGATGAGATCTTTTACCTCACAAATGAAGCAGCCTATATCGGTGTGTTTGATGACGATGCTCTGTTGATTCTCAACCAAGTAGATAAATCAAATAGAGTACTTAAAACAAGAGATTCTGTGGGGCTACATCTACCTCTACATACAAATGCCTTTGGAAAAATTATCCTTGCTTTCTCAGATATAGAGATATCTTCACTGGAGTTAAAAAAGTACACTTACAGAACTCTTACAAGTATCACAAAACTCCAAAAAGAACTAGACCTCATCCGTGAACGTGGTTATGCCATCGGCAATGAAGAGCACGAATACGGACTTAAATCTCTTGCCGTTCCCTACTTCAACGCTAACAACCAATTTTTGGGAGCTATCGGCATCTCAGGACTTGCAATAAGACTCGAAGAAGAGACACTCCATAGCTTTGGACAAAAGATTTTTATGATTACAAATAAATAATTTTTTATACATCTCAACTTTATATAATAAAAATTCAAATATTTAGCTATTTCTTTACTGTATTTCTTAAATCAAGATGCTATTTTTACATTTTTATCGAGCTTTATTTCAGCGAGAATCTTATGGATTTGCCTCGCTAAATAATATCCAAGATATGGAGGAACTGCATTGCCTACCATTTTATAACCAGCTGTCATATTTGAATAATAAAACTTATGTTCATCTGGAAAAGTCTGAATCCTTGCACACTCTCTGATACTAAGTCTTCTATACAAATGCTCACTTCCTCTTACAAAAACTCTTTTGTTTTGTTCTACAAATTCCATCTTGGGAGCTTGTGGATGAAGAGGAGCATGACGTCCTCCTGCTTGAATGGTAAAAGAAGGCTCATCCCAACTTCTTACACGATTGCGTGACATAAAGATAGTGGAAAAACCACCTGTCATATATTCGTGGTTATCTATGTGGCATAAACTACCGTTTGTATAATTTTTTTCTTTTGCGGGGAGTGCCGTATCTTTCAAATCCCAAATAACATCTTGTAAATAACGTTTCGCAGAAAAAGACTTTGGAAATTCAAATTTTATACCCAAATCTTTTCTAAAACCTATAAAAAACACTCGCTTTCTATCTTGTGGCACTTTATAATCATGGGCATTTAAAAGTTTGAAAGAGAGATTGTAACCGCTTTCTATGAAGTGATTTTTGATATTTTCTAACGCATTATTATGACGACCTGCAAGCATTCCTGATACATTTTCAGCTAAGAAAAAAAGTGGTTTTTTATCTCTTAATACTCTTATAAATTCAAAAAATAGTTGCCCTCTATGGTCATCTATACCTCTTAAACTTCCAGCCTCACTCCAGCTTTGACAAGGCGGTCCACCGATAAGTCCTATAGCTTCTGGAATTTCACTTGAAGGGATATTAACTATACTTCTTCTATCAAGTTTCGTATGTGGGAAATTTTTTTCAAAAGTTTCCCAGATCTCTTTGTCATATTCATTTGCCCAAATAGTTTTAAACCCAGCTTTTTCAAAACCAAGGTCTAGTCCGCCTGCACCAGAGAATAAAGAAATTATATTCATTATATTTTTCCTCTTTTATTTTCTTCAGCCAAAATTAATAATTTAGGATTCTTCTTTTCCTTAAATGCTAGATTCATTAATAACTCCAATATTATCGCTATATTTTTTATGACAATTTGCTTAAGATACATGATAGAATCCTTGATTTATATTTGAAAAACTAACAACTTCCCATCCATCAGCTGAACAGGATTATTCGGATTTTTTATCCTCACATCACTAACATTTACATTTTCCAAATTCCCTATTATTTGTCTATCTTCTAATGGCATTGATTCATACTTTACTTTTTTCATCAACCAAATAAGTTGAAAATCTTTTGCATTATCATATTGATAAATATAGTCAAATATCTTCATTGGATTTTCTATATGCCACATACCTCTGATTCTAAGGTCTGTTATTCCAAGAGGATCTACTTTTTTGACTTTGCCAAGTTCATTTGTATCTGTAAATTCTACATCAGGTATAGAAGTGATGCCGCTTGAAATAGTATCTTTTATTCTTTCGTAGATTTCTTTATCTGCACAAAAACAATCCCCATAGACAAACCATAATGATTTTAAGGTGTTTGTATTTTTGGGAACATTGCCTATTACATAAAGCATATCTTTTTGAGTCCACTGTTCACAACTCCTACAAGCAGTAGTTATCATCGTGCTATTTGCGTAAATTTTTGATTTAGGATATGAGCTATTGAGTGCTATTGCTGTACTATGGGATTCTAGTTTTTTTATCTCTATTGCATCACTATTTTTGAGTATCAAATCAGGTGGATTGTTTTTATTACCACTATATGAATAAACTTGTTCAAATTTCTCAAGTCTAGTTTGTTCATCTGCTACATTGATAGTGTTAGCAAAAGCATCTTTTATATATTCTTCCAAGCCATCTCCCATGTTGTTGGCACGATTTGAGCCATTAGTGACATGTTGAATATTTGTTTGATAGTTATTCACGATGTTATAAAAAGCAGTTAATACATTTGCCATAATATCTCTTTTGTTCATTATTTTACAGGTATTATATCAAAAGAATAATTTAGGCAAAAAAATATTGCACTTTGCAACTTTTTACTTTATCTCTTTTTTATATAACTCTCATCGGATATACTGGATTGTTGAACTTCCTTATGGATTGTTACAAATCCTTTTCCTATTTTTAAACAATTTTTAGGTAAAATCCTCCTAATTAACAGCATTTGAGGGAATACAATGGGTCAAACTATAACAGAAAAGATATTTAGTGCACATGTTGGGAAAGAGGTAAAAGCTGGGGATATCATCAAATCTCCGATAGATATGGTAATCGGAAACGATATAACAACACCTATCTCTATCCGTGCTTTTGAAGAGAGTGGCGCAAAAGAGTTAGCAAATCCAGATGGATTTTCTATCGTCATGGACCATTATATCCCTGCAAAAGATATAGCAAGCGCAAACCAAGCAAAAATTAGTCGTGATTTTGCATACAAACACAATCTCAAACACTTTTTTGATGAAAAAGATATGGGAATCGAACACGCTCTTTTACCTGAAAAAGGGTTGGTATTACCTGGAGATGTGATTATTGGTGCAGATTCACATACTTGTACTCATGGAGCCTTGGGTGCTTTTAGTACGGGAATGGGAAGTACTGATATTTCTTTTGGAATGATTACTGGGGGAAATTGGTTTAAAGTACCAGAGTCTATTAAAGTGGTCTTTAAAGGCAAACCCAAACAATATGTTACGGGAAAAGATTTAATTTTAGAAATCATTCGAATTTTAGGAGTGGATGGGGCATTGTATAAAGCCTTAGAGTTTACAGGCGATACCATTGCGTATTTAAGCATGGATGACCGATTCAGTCTTTGTAATATGGCGATTGAAGCGGGAGCTAAAAATGGAATTGTTGCTTACGATGAAATTACCAAAGAGTTTTTAGATTCACGAGAGAGTTTACGCGCTGAACCTAAAATTCATTACAGTGATGATGATGCCAATTATTGTCAAGTTATTGAAATTGATGTGGCCTCATTAGAACCTGTGATTGCGTATCCCTTTTTACCATCCAATGGTCACTCAATTTCTCAAGCAGTAGCCGATGAAATTAGAGTTGATCAAGTCTTTATTGGGTCATGTACGAATGGGCGATTGAGTGATTTTAAAGTTGCAGCAGAAATTTTAAAAGGTAAAAAAGTGGCACGACATGTGCGACTTATTTTAACACCAGGAACACAAAAAATCTTAAGAGATGCAACTAAAGCTGGATATATTGATACCCTTGTTGATGCAGGTGCGGTGGTTTCAAATCCAACGTGTGGAGCATGTTTGGGGGGTTATATGGGGATTTTGGGTGACAATGAAGTCTGTATTTCAACCACCAATCGAAACTTTGTAGGACGAATGGGTTCAAGAAGCTCTAAAATCTATCTCGCCAATTCAGCTGTAGCAGCTGCAAGTGCAATATCAGGATATATTACCGATCCTCGATCTTTATAGTCAAAAAAGTGAGAAGTAAGAGGTGAGAAATAAAAAACAACCACTTGCTTTTTATGATTTTCCTATTGTCATCTTATGTGGAGGAAAAAGCTCTCGCATGGGTGAGGATAAAACCTATTTACCTTTTGGAGAGGATAATTCTCTTATTGAGTTTCAATATAAACGCTTACGTGAGGTGTTTAATAATGTGTTTATCTCATCAAAAACATCAAACTTTGATTTTTTGGAACCACAAACGCCTTGGGTGTTATTAGACAATAATCCCAATATCTACTCTCCTTTAGTGGCACTAAAATCGGTATTAGAACAAGTAACCACTTCACAGCTGTTTATATTGACAGTGGATACTCCATTTGTGAGTGTAAAAACAATACAAACAATGATAGAAAGTGCCTTTAAATACGACATAGTAATGGCGTGTACCACAGAAAAAAATCACCATTTATGTGGTGTTTTTTCAAAATCTTTGCTTCCAAAAATAGATACCATGTTATCAAATGATATTCATAAGATTGGCTATTTAATTCAACAAAGTCATACCCATAAAATTCAATTTGACAATGAAGAAGAGTTTTTAAATATGAATACGAAATCAGACTATTTAAAAGCCAAAAATATTCTCAAAAACCATTAAAAAACCATTCAAAATTATATATAAGCTAAGCTTATAATTAAAATAAAGCAATTAAGAAAACCTTAAGTTTTATATTATCTCTTTTTGGATAACCTACGATATAAAGTTATTTGTAAAGGACATTGTATGATGAATAAAGATTTAAACGACTCTTTAGAGTTACTTGATAACGAGCTTAAAAAGCAAGGTTTATCAAGAAGAGATGCTTTAAAAGTTGCAGGGTTAGGCTCAGCTGCATTTTTGTTAGGGGGAACGGAAGTTGAAGCAGCAACATCGGCTCAAGCCAGTGATGTAAAAGCTAAAATTGTTATCGTTGGTGGAGGATTAGCAGGTGTTGCAACAGCTGCTAGATTAACAAACAGTTTATCAAATCCAGATATTACGATTATTGAACCAAACCCAAAATCGGTTTCATATCAACCAGGGAATACCTTGATTGCTTCAGGTGTATATACTAAAGATGATATTATGTATAACACCAATGAGTATCTTCCAAAAGGGGTAAAACTTATCGCTGATTATGCAGTAGAGTTTGACCCAGACAATAATAAATTGACAACCAAAAGTGGTGAAGTCGTCACGTATGATTTCTTAGTAATTGCTGCAGGATTAAAACTTGATTTTGGACGAATTAAAGGTCTTGAAGCTATTGGTGAAGCTTATACGTTAGGAGATTCAAGTTTATTGTTAAATACATTTGCCAATTCAGGAGTAAGTTCAATTTATACTGTTGATGGGGCTGTGGCAACATGGAACAATATGCAAAAATTTGTGAACGATGCGAAATCAGGTAAAAAAGTGAAAGGGGTATTTACTGATCCCAATACACCAATTAAATGTGGTGGAGCACCAAAGAAAATTATGTATTTAACGAATGCAAGATTAAATGAAGCAGGAGCACGTGCCAATGCTGAATTGACGTTCTATCCAAATGGTGGAAAAATGTTTGGAGTTCCTGAGTATCATGAAGCCATTTTACAACAATTTAAAGACAGAGATTTTAAATGGAATTATGCTCACAATTTAACTGGGGTAGATTTAGAAAATAAAATTGCTACATTTGATCACCACTGGAAAGAAAAAGGTGAATATGACCAAGATTTAGAAGAGTATACTATGGTGACAAAGAATGAAGATGTTCAAGTGGAATTTGATTTCTTACATATCACTCCTCCTCAAAAAGCTCCTGATGAAATTGGAAATTCTCCATTGGGTTCATCAAAAGGTTGGGTTCCTGTGGATAAAGAGACATTGCAACATGTTAAATATCCCAATGTTTTCTCAATTGGAGACATTGCTGCTGTTCCAATGGGAAAAACAGGGGGAAGTGTGCGAAAACAATATAAAGCACTTGTAGATAATCTTATTGCTGCAATGGAAGGAAAACCTTTAACCTCTAAATATGATGGTTATACCGTGTGTCCATTAATTACAGATATTGGAAAAGTTATGTTAGCAGAGTTTAACTGGACAGGCAAACCAACGCCATCATTTCCTCTTGATCCAACACAAGAGAGATATATTTGGTGGTTNNTATATGTTAAAACCAATGACAATGCATGGTATGCTTTCTGGAAAAGCGTAAAAAGTAACACGCCACAAAAAATGAATGAGGCCTCGAGCAACTTGCTTGGGGCTTTTTTATTAGGAGCAATATGAAAAAAGAGTTAGGTATTATAGGTATTGTTTTTTTAATTTTAACCCTTGGAATGCATCACAAAGAGTGGTTATCTCATCCCATTGAACACATCATGAATTTACCCAACGCAGGGGCTTATGGAATAGGATTTATCCATCCGCTTGTTTTTACAGCAGTGGTTTATTTAATTTTATGGATACCACGAGGAGCAGTGAAACTCTTTAAAAGAAATAAAAAAGGGCTGAAGTAAAACTTCAGCCCTTTTCTTATGTTTGCAAATTTAAAATTATTTATTTAAGGCAGCTTTTGATGCTTCTACTACTGTTGTAAATGCAGCAAAATCATTCATAGCCATGTCCGCTAAGATTTTTCTGTCTAATTCAATGTTTGCTAATTTAAGACCGTTCATAAATCTTGAATAGTTAATATCGTTTAATCGACAAGCGGCATTAATTCTTACAATCCAAAGTTTTCTGATATCTCTTTTTTTCTGTCTTCTGTCTCTAAAAGCATAGACCAAACTTCTTTCTAATTGCTCTTTTGCTTTTCTAAAGTGTTTTCTTCGACCACTGTAAAAACCTCTTGCGGCTTTTAATACTTTTTTGTGTCGTCTTCTTCTTACTACACCTGTTTTTACTCTTGGCATTTTTTTTTCCTTTACCGTATATTATATTTAATAATAGGTGTCGATAAATCTATTTATCGAACTTGTCCATTTGCATGGAGGGACTTGTAATTATAAAGCTATAATTACGCTAAGTTTAACATTGCTTTTACTCGACCTGCGTCAACTTTAGCAACAGTATGTGGACCTCTTAAGTTTCTTTTTCTTTTCGCAGTCATTTTGGTTAAAATATGACTTCTGAAAGCTGAACCTCTTTTGATAGAACCATTCTTTTTAACTTTGAATCGTTTTAAAGCACCACTGTTAGATTTCATCTTTGGCATGGGGATTCCTCCTTTTAAATTTGCATTTTCTTTAAGGGCACCTCTAAAAATTAGAACGCCTATAAACGCCAAAGGAGTGTTTCTAGGTTAAAGAGTTTTAAAGTAGGACTACTTTAGTAATTCAAGTTAAAACTCTTTAAGATAGGAATACTCCTTTGTCGCCCGAAGGGTAGTACATTAAGGCACAATCTTTTAAAAAAAGAGTCTCGAATTAGCTACGGCTAGTCCTTCACCTCTTTTTTTAAAACCTTATACCCTACTGTACTATTTATAGGTATTCTAATTTTTAGAGATGCCCATATATAGAAAAAGTCCGCAATTATATTTAAAAAAAGCTTTATACTATATTAAGTCTAGTTTAAAAACACAGGCCAATAAGAGAGACTTATTGGCTTATAAAAGTAGGGGTTAGTTTTTTTTGTCGTCTTTTTTAGGAAGTGCCATCATATTGACATATCTTCCTTCAAGTTTGGGTTCTTTGTCCATGACTGCAATGTCTTCAACCATTGGCCAAATTTTGTTTAAAACATCAACCCCAGCTTCAGGATGAGCCATTTCACGACCTTTTAGAAAAACTCTAAATTTAACGTGGTTGCCTTCTTCTAAAAATTCTCGAGCATGTTTTACTTTGTAGCTTATGTCATTTTCTGCAATTTTTACAGAGAGTTTAATCTCTTTAACCACAATGACTTTTTGCTTTTTCTTGGCTTCTTTTTTCTTTTTTTCTAACTGATATTTAAATTTGCCATAATTCATGATTTTTGCAACAGGAGGATTGCCATCGGGTGCAATTAAAACTAAATCCAATCCTAATTCATCCGCCAGTTTTAAAGCATCTCGTGTTGGGATAATACCGTAGTTGGTACCATCATCATTCATACATCTTACCTCTTTTGCGGTAATTTCCTCATTCATAATTGCATCGTTATTTTTTGTTTGTTTGCTCAAACTTCGCTCCCCATTTTAATTTCTTTTAATAGCGTAATAAACGCTTCTTTTGTTAATTCAGACTGTTCTCTTTTTCGTCTGTCTCG
>DKEY01000028.1:11020-11352 GCA_002469305.1 Sulfurospirillum sp. UBA6810 | reverse complement strand
AAGTGTTTGATTTTGAATAAACTTTAACCAACTCATCTTCATGATATTCACCTACTTCTCCTTTGATAATAAGATAGAGAAATTTGGCTGGGATTTTAGGAGAGATAAGAACAGTATCTTTCTTGTAGTAGGCTATATTCATAGACTCTACTGCTTTTCTTAACTCTTTTGGTGTTAGTAATTCAAAGGGATGGATAGATTTTAAAAAAGTTTCTTGATCATGTAAGCTCATAAGAGTTCCTCATATGTAGTCTTTTGTTAAACTATCACAGATATGTTAAGAAAAGACTAAAAAAGAAGAAAGCACACTGCCTAAACAGTGTGCTTGTGTA
>DKEY01000028.1:9414-10847 GCA_002469305.1 Sulfurospirillum sp. UBA6810 | reverse complement strand
CATACCTGCTATCGCACCTTCTTTATTCATTCTTTTGTAGAAAATCCCCATGATAATAGCAGGGAAGAATGAAGCAGCAGCTAAGCCAAATGCAAAAGCAACAACTTGAGCAACAAAGCCAGGAGGGTTGATTCCTAGATATCCAGCAACGATGATTGCCACAACAGCTGCAAGCCTTGCTGACAATAACTCTGCTTTTTCACTCATCTTTGAGTGACCAGTTTCTTTATCTTTCATCAGCATGTTTCCTAAAAGGTCATGTGAAATTGAAGTAGAGATAACAAGTAATAATCCAGCTGCTGTTGAAAGAGCCGCTGCCAAGCCACCTGCTGCGATAATAGCGATAACCCAATTTGGAAGACCAGCAATTTCAGGATTTGCCAAAACGATAATATCACGGTCGATATAAAGTTCATTTACTATTTTTCCATTTGCTTTCATCTCTTCAGCGGTTGCAGTATGCGCTGGCATACTATTTGTTGTGAGACGCTCACCATTTGTACCTCTGCCTTCAGCAAAAGCAGGTTTCCCTTTGCCTTCAAATGCATTACCAGAAGCAAATTGCATTTTACCATCACCATTTCTATCCGTCCAGCCTATTAGACCAGAATTTTCCCAAGTTTTAAACCATCTACCATCATTTTTAGTTCCATCAAGATGCACAGCATCACCATCTACAAATTTAGCATAATCAACATTTTGTAAATTTTTGATCAAGTTTACACGTGCAAATGCAGCAACTGCAGGAATTTGTGTATAGAGTATAGCGATAAATACTAAAGCCCAACCAGCAGATATACGAGCACCCTTTACTGTTGGAGTTGTAAAAAATCTAACAATAACGTGTGGCAAACCAGCTGTTCCTAACATCAAAGCAGTTGTTAGCATAAACACATTCCAAGTTCCAACATGAGTCTCTGTATATGCTGCAAAGCCAAGGTCTGTCATTGATGTATCAAGAGCATGTAATAGATAAGAACCTGAATCTATCATTTTAATACCATCATCAAATTGAAAAGGTATTGTACTTCCAAAACCAATTTGTGGGATAAATGTATCTGTAACTTGTAGTGATAAAAATATAGCAGGAACTGTAAAAGCAAATATCATAACACAGTATTGAGCTACTTGTGTATATGTTATACCTTTCATACCACCTAGAACAGCATAGATAAATACTATTGCCATACCGATGATAACACCTGTATTGATATCAACTTGTAAAAATCTTGAAAAAACGATACCAACACCTCTCATCTGTCCAGCAACATATGTAAAAGAGATAAAGATAACACAGATAACAGCAACTGTACGAGCGATATCTGAGTAGTATCTATCACCAACGAAATCAGGAACAGTAAACTTACCAAATTTTCTAAGATATGGGGCTAAAAGCATAGCAAGAAGAACATAACCACCAGTCCATCCCATCA
>DKEY01000028.1:4643-9408 GCA_002469305.1 Sulfurospirillum sp. UBA6810 | reverse complement strand
GCAAGTGAGATAAAAGAAGCAGCACTCATCCAGTCTGCACCTGTTGCCATACCATTTGCTATCGGGTGAACGCCACCACCAGCAACATAAAACTCTTTAGTTGAGCCTGCACGTGTATATATAGCTATCGCAATATAAAGAGCAAATGACAAACCAACAAAAAGATAAATTAAACTTTGTAATTCCATATTTTACCCCTTATTATTCGTGAACATCATATTTTTCTTCGATTTTTTCCATCATCTTTGCATAAACAAAGATAAGAGCTACGAAGAAATAGATTGAGCCTTGTTGGGCAAACCAAAATCCTAGTTTAAATCCAGCAAACTCTATTGTATTTAGTTCATCTAAAAAGATGATGCCGCATCCGTAAGACACAATAAACCAAATAACTAAAAGCTTGAGAATTGTTGAGATGTTCTCTTTCCAGTAAGCTTGAGCCGCATTACTATTCATCAGGGTCTCCTTATGGTTGATTTTATATTGATGTAACTCAACATATATTTTCAATTTTAATCATAGACCTCTAACATAGCATTATCGTAGCAAATAGAAAAAAGTGTGACAAAAGCAAGAAAAAGATTTTTATATGTGTAAAAAAGAAACATGTGTATTGTTTTTAAAATATCCTATTTTTTAAAATATAATATAAAAGTAATATATGTAACTTTTTTTAACATAATTTGCCATTTAATGCTTTATTTCGAAATTTTAAACAATATTTTTATCATAGATGTAAATATATAGTTACTCAAATACACAAGTACCCATAAAGCCTCTTTAATTTCTTTACATGTAACTTTTGGCATAATTCAAAAAAAAATGGAGAAGCCTTTGAATAGTGTTATAGAAAACTTTTTATCTCAGATTAAATACCTTCATGAGTTAGATGCACAAAATCTACCTTTAGAAGTTTTAAAGGAACTCTCAAAGATGAGTCCTGAGGATCTTTATAAAACTTGTACGCAATTTGTAGTTTTACAAAACAATGTTCCCTCAAAAGAGAAAGTCTTAAATATAGATGAAAATGAACTATTGGTTTTAGTAAATGAGTATGCTACTAAACTACTAGAAAAAATCAGAACTTAGGAATATAAGTAATTGAGAGGATTTGAGCAATTTTATTTGCTAACAGCTCATACCCTTTTTCATTAGGATGTACTTGGTCTGTTTTTAAAGTGGAATCATTTAAAATACTCTCAAGTGCACTATCTTCTAAAGCAACGTCGTATTCGCTTGAGAGTTCTTTGTAAAATTGTGCAGTGCTAAGGTTGAGAACTTCAACAGCAGGAACACCTACTAAGATTACATGTATGTTTTTTGATTTAGCTAGTTTTATCATCTGTGCTATATTTTCTTTTGCTTTTAAGAGGTTCTGTTTTCTAAGGATATCATTGCCTCCATGGCAGATGATGAGTATATCAGGAGAGTATTTTTCTACTATGGAAGGGAGCCTTTTTAGTCCTGCACTACTCATTTCTCCATTGATTCCTGCATTGATAACCTCAACTCCAAGCAATTCTGAGAGTTGTGCAGGATAGGTTTTATCCTTATCTACACCATAGCCATTGGTGATGCTATCACCAAAAGCAACTACTTTTGTGTTTGGCGGTATCATGATAGATGAATCAAATTTATCAGAGTCTTGTTGTATAAATTGAAGCAAAACAACAAGAGCAATAGCAAGAAAAATGACTTTTGCATTGATGATACCCATATCTAGTTTTCCTGTTCGAAGATGACTACTTGGTCTCTTCCCTTTTCTTTTGCCTGATACATAGCAGTGTCAGCATCTCTTATAAGCTCATTGAGAGTGCTTTGGAAGTTGTATTGTGCCATTCCTATGCTTACAGTTACATGTATCTTTTTCCCATCAATCTCATAATAATTTTTTGCAACAGTTTGTCTTATCTTTTCAGCAATAACTTTCGCACCATCTATTGAAGTGTTTTGTAAGCAAACGGCAAACTCTTCACCTCCGACTCTTCCAAACAAATCAATTTCTCTTAAACTATGTTTAACACTTTGCGTAAATAGCTT
Source organism: Sulfurospirillum sp. UBA6810 (assembly GCA_002469305.1). Taxonomy (GTDB): domain Bacteria; phylum Campylobacterota; class Campylobacteria; order Campylobacterales; family Sulfurospirillaceae; genus UBA6810. Next base: position 7,368 of record DKEY01000028.1, on the reverse strand, counting down.
AAGAATCTCATCTCCGACTTGATGTCCATAGGTATCATTTATATTTTTAAAGTGGTCTATGTCTAAGGAGAGGTAAGTTGTTGGTGTATTGTTTCTTTTTGCCAGTTTGATATACTCTGTTGTTTTTTTAAAAAAATGCCTTCTATTGTTTATGGAAGTTAATTCATCTGTATTTGCTAAGAATTTTAGTTTTTTATTGATTTTGTATAACTCCTCAGTCCTCTCTTTTACCTTTTGTTCCAAACTTTTGTTGAAACTTTTAAGGTGAACATTGAGTGTATTTATATATATCATGGTGAAAATAATAAGTAAAAATATAATCAAAAGGATAAAAATCCATGTTTGATACTCTTCGAAAACATCTTTGTAGGTGATGCTTTGGTTGTCAAAAGGGTATATCTTTAGCCTTTTTAAGAGGATATCAACTTTCGAGTGGTCTTGTGGGATTCCCCAGCCATACATATCTTTATCATGATGTTTTAATGCTTCATATGTAATTCTCACTAAAATAGAAAGCACATTAAAAGCCAACTCCTCATCTGTGGATTCTAGCTTTGCCAATGGCCACTCTGGATAAAGCTCTGTACTGATTAGATAAGGAAAATGGTTGTATTTTTTTTGGTTGATGATTTTGATTTGTTTTAAATCTATAAGTTTTTGCTCTGCCATGGATTCTAGGATGTCAGTTCTTACAGTGCCAACATCAATCTTACCATCAAGCAAGGCATAGACAACTTCATCGTGTGTTTGATGAAAACTCAGTTTTATATCATCCTCATCTATATGGTTTTCAAATAACTCAGCTTGTGCAACAACCCAACCACCAAAGGAGGTTCTATGAACTGCACCAAATCTTTTATCTATAACATCTTCTATGGTATTGATCTGTTTATTTTGCATTTTAGTAAAGATGACTCCACCAAATTGTTTAATTTCATGATGATTTTTATCAAAATTTTTCAGTGATGCTATTCTTGAAATGTTATATTTTTCTGAGAGTTGAATGTAATTCATAGGGTTGGTAAGCAAAAAGTCTATTTTGTTGTTTTTAACGGCTTTCTCAATTTCATCAAATCTTAGAGGGACTATATTGAAGTGGTGGGTTTCTATGTTTTTATTTAAAGAATTTACGATATCTTGCCATCTGTTTTTAGTATCTTCGTATCCTCTTTTTGCTAAAACACCGATATATACTTGTTCTTTTGCAAAACCAAGCGGGTCAATGAAGTTATCGATGTTTGCCTCTTTATCTATGACATTGAAGATTTTATAGATATTGATTATTTCATTGATTCTTTTTGGATCAATCTTCCCAAATGCACATTCCTTTCCAAAAGCAAGTTTTTTTAGTACCTCTCCTTCATAGATAAGATGATCAAGTTCTTTTTTTTTGGTATTGTATTTATCATGTATGATTTTCGCACTCTCTTGTATATGCTCAAACGCATATAACCATCCTTGCATAGTTGCATCATAAAATCTTTTGACAAGTTTTGGATTGTCTTTTAAAAGTGTTTGTGAAGTATAAAGTAAATCACCATAAAAGTCCATTCCAAAATCTTTTGGATTGAAAATGGTATGTTTGATACCTAATTTATTTAATGTATAAGGCTCATTCGACAAGTAACAAGCCATCGCATCTGTATTGTTATCAATTAAGTCTTGGAGTTTATAAGAGTGTTTTTGTATAGTAATATTTTTATTTTTTAATCCCTCAATCATAAGCATCGCTTTAAGCGAGATGGCATTGACCTCTTCATTTGTTACCATGACTTTTTTATCTTGCAAGTCAGCTAGTGTTTTTATGTTTGGATTTGTTGCGATAAGTACTGAGGGAGAGTGTTGGAAGATGGCCATAAGAAGAGCGATATCTCTTCCTTTTGCTTTTTCGATTATCAAAGAAGGTCTTCCTACTGCAAAGTCAACTTTTCTCTCTAGTACACTTTGTACACTATCTGAAGCATCTGCTTCTAAGATAGTGACATCAAGGTTGTTTTGTGCATAAAATCCTTTTTCTTTTGCCATATAAAATCCGGCAAATTGAAACTGGTGAAGCCATACTAATTGTAGAGATACTTTATCAGCACTAAAAAGTGAAAGAGAGAGAAAAATGAGAGTGAAAAGTATCTTCAACATAGTTTTGCCACCTTAATTTTTACACTTAGACCTCAAAACCTCGATAATGATTTATGATACACCAAATAACGTTTTAAGTCAATAAAAGAGATATTCATGGTAGAATTGCGCTTATCTCAAAAAAAGACTTACATGTGAAAAAACAGAGTATTGATTGGATTGCAGTTGGCGTTTTATGTACAGCCATGATGGTATGGGCAAGCTCTTTTATAGCTTTAAAATCTTCGATAGGACCGATAGGGCCTATGTGTGTTATATTTTTACGTATGTTTATAGCAAGTTTATGCTTTTTATACTTTATCAAGCAGTTTTTAAAACTCAAATTTACAAAAGATGATATAAAGTATATAGCGTTGATGGTCTTTTTTGAACCCTGCCTTTACTTTATCTTTGAAGCAAAAGCACTCCAATATACAACAGCAGGTCAAGCTGGGATGATTACCTCTATGATGCCACTTATCACTGCTATTGGTGCTGGGATTATACTTAAAGAGGTCATAACTACAAGATTGCTTGTAGGTTCATTTTTAGCAGTGAGTGGTGCAGTTTGGCTCAGTCTAAGTGCAAGTAGTGGAGAGAGTGCATCAAA
>DKEY01000028.1:2979-4520 GCA_002469305.1 Sulfurospirillum sp. UBA6810 | reverse complement strand
TTTCTATGAATGTGACTTTGGAAGCTCTTGCTTGGGTTGTTTATCTAGGTGTTTTTGTTACTCTTGGAGGATATGGGATGTTTAACTATGCCCTTAGTCGTATAGAAGCATCAAAAGCCTCTGTTTATGTAAATCTTATCCCCGTTTTTACAGTTATACTTGCATTTTTGATTCTCGGAGAGAGATTGCAACTTATCGAAGTTATAGCATCAGCCGTTATCTTAAGTGGTGTATTTATATCTCAAATGCCAACTGAAAAGTTAAAAAAAGTAAGATTTAGAAAAAGAAGATAAGAGTAACACCAATTCTTTACATGTAAAGAATTGGTGTATTTATTTAGATAAACAAAACACAAGCATCCGTAGGACCGTGTGCTCCTATAACCAAAGATTGTTCTATGTCTGCAGTTTTTGATGGACCACTTATAAAAGTACCATAACCACTTTCATTGAACTCTACTCTCTCATAAGCTTCATGCATAGTATCTACTATATTCTCTTTTTTTACGATGATGAGAAGTTGTTTAGCCAAAAAGTAGAGTGCTCTGTGTTTGTTTTTTGGATTTTTGACCCATACAGCGCCATTTTCAGCGACCGCAAATTCACCCTCAATGATAGCTAAATCCACATCTTCTAAAAAGTGTGGCGTATCCTCTTGGTTGGCATCACGATTCTTACATGTAAGATTTTCTAAAGTGCTTGTGATGACTTTTACATCTTTATAATGTGCCGCTACAAAGGCATCTATGCTCTCATCTTTTAACCAAATGGCATTGCCCCCAACAGATTTTAAAGCAGCTGCAAATTTTTCATTTTTATCTTCATAACACATATGGGCTATATTGGTTTGTGGAAGTTCATGTGTTGTAGCTGGTTTATTCTTTTTTATATTATTTAATATTGCTTCACGTGATGTCATTATTTACCTTCCTTCTTCTCTTTGTAGAGTTCTTTAAAACTTTTTTGTGGAAATTTTGGTAATTCTCTTTGTTTGCCCCAAACATTTGCTTTAGAGTAAAGGATACCTCTTGGGAGCTTTGGAACAACACTTCTGGCAATTTTTCCACCAAAATCTAAAAGAGCAGGGTGTTTCATAACCCATGTTGCAACTTTCAAGATAGTATGCTTTTTAAAGCCCAAAAGATTTTGTGCAACAACACTTTGGCGGTGTTTGTATAGTTGGTGGTGCAAATCAACTTTTACAGGACAAACGTTTGAACAAGAAGCACACAAGCTACATGCAAAAGGTAGCGTTCTGTGAGCGCTTATATCTTTACTTGCACCAAGAGTTGAGCCGATAGGCCCTGGGATGGTGTAACCATAGCTATAACCACCACTTCTTCTATATATAGGACAAGTGTTGATACAAGCACCACATCTTATACAGTGCAGTGAGCGTTTAAAATCTTTGTTTCTTATGATATCTGAGCGACCATTGTCAACGATGATGACGTGCATCTCTCCCCCAACTACTGGAGCGTGGAAATGAGAAGTATAAGAAGTGATAGGCTGGCCTGTTGCACTTCTTGCCAAAAGACGAGT
>DKEY01000028.1:2681-2932 GCA_002469305.1 Sulfurospirillum sp. UBA6810 | reverse complement strand
CCCTCATTGGTACAAACTACAACACCACCCGTTTGGGCAATACCAAAGTTTACCCCTGTCATCGAGGCATCAGCGCTTAAAAACTTTTCTCTTAAATGTTTTCTAGCTGCTCTTGTGAGATATGTTGGGTCAGAATTACCTTTTTCTGTACCTAAAAACTCTTCAAAAGTTGTTCCTACATCCTCTTTTTTAAGATGAATTGCAGGAAGGACTATATGAGAAGGTGCTTCATGTCTGAGTTGGACTATACG
>DKEY01000028.1:567-2673 GCA_002469305.1 Sulfurospirillum sp. UBA6810 | reverse complement strand
GTAAGCATGGATTTGCTTTTAACAAGTCTTTTCACGCCATTGTTTAAAAGAAGTTTTAAAACTATTTCATTGTGTTCCGTTGCATCTTTTGCCCAATGAACATGGATACCTTTAGCAAGAGCGTTTTTTTCAAACTCTTCGAGGTAAACATCAAGATTGTCGATAGTGTGTGATTTTATCTTCGCTGCAACTTCTCGTAAACTCTCCCACTCATCAAGAGATTGAGCTTGAGTGTCTCTTTTTTGTCTTACAAACCAAAGGGCTTTGTCATGCCAATGCATACGCTCTGTATTTGCTATAAATTTTTCTGCTAATTCTGCGTGTCCCATTAGTTTTCTCCTGCAAGGATTTGTGCTATGTGCATAGTTTTTACAGGAAGCTTTTGTCTATCGATGATACCTTGCATATGCATAAGACATGACATATCGATACCAGTAATCACCTGTGCTCCTGCTCCTAGATGGTCATTGACTCTATCTAATCCCATAGCAACACTCATGGACTCTTCCGTGACACAAAAAGTACCACCAAAGCCACAGCATTCATCAGGACGTGACAACTCGACAAACTCGATACCTTCAACTTTTTCTAGTATATTTTTTATTTTTGAAAATTTCGGTTCATTTCTCTCACTCATACTTGCCATGCGTAACTCTCTGTGTCCATGACAAGAGTTATGAATCCCTACTTTGTATGGAAATTTTACTTTGATTGATTCAGGTTTTATGATGTCATGTAAAAATTCAACAAGCTCAAATGTATGTGTTTTTAAGTGTTCAAACCCCTCTTGTCCCTCTAAAAACTGTGCATAATTTTCTCTGACCATTGCTACACAGCTACCACTAGGTGCTACAACATAATCATACTTTTTAAAAACATTTAAAAATCTTTGTGCCAAAACACTTGCCTCATGTGCACAGCCTGTATTTGCCATAGGTTGTCCACAGCATGTTTGCTCCATTGGGTACTCTACATCAAGTCCCAAGTTTTCTAAAACTTTGAGCGTATCCATCGAAGCATCAGGATAAAGTTCATTCATAAAGCACGGTATAAAAAGTCCGATTTTCATTTTCTAATTCTCCTAGTAGTTTACATCTAATGATTTTAAATAAAAAACATAACAATGATATGATAATTTGGTGTTAGCCTAGAGTTGATTGTAAAAAATACTCTATAAGTAACACACCAAGCGTTAATGATAAAACGATAGTTAAAAATCTAAGCATCATCTCTCACTAAGTGCTAATTTTATAGCAAGTCCTGCAAAGATAGTACCTGCAACTTTGTTTAAGATATTTTCTGCGTTTTGGGAACGATTGAACCAATTTCCCAGTTTTCCTGCAAGTAGTGCGATTGAACTGAAAACCACCAATGCACTTAACATAAAAAGAGCACCTAAAAAAAAGACTTGCAAGGTTATACTACCACTTTGTGGATTGGTAAATTGGGGTAAGAATGCTAAAAAAAAGATAGAAACTTTAGGGTTTGTCACATTCATGATGATACCACGTTTATAGAGTTTAAAAAGGCTTATATCATCTTTGCTCGCGTTTACTTTACTTTTTGAATTTGACATAAATGACATGTAGGCAAGATATAAAAGATAACCTGCACCGATTAGTTTGAGGATGTTAAATGCTATGATAGAAGTTTGAAATATCGCAGCTACTCCAAGTGCAACTGCTGAGGTATGAAAGATAAGTCCTGTACAAAGACCAAGTGTTACAAATATCCCAGGCTTAGCACCTTTTGTCATTGATTGTGTCATGACAAAGATATTATCAGGACCAGGTGCAAGGGCAAGTAAAACAGAAGCGGAGATAAATAAAACGATGGTATTGAAATCTAACATTTTTATCCTTTACATGTAAAAAAGAATTATACCTTATTTTCTACATGTAACTTTCAATATGACATATTTGACTTTTGTTTAATTTACTTCTTGTATAATAAGCCAATCAAATAAATACAAAGAGAAGCTATGGCTAGATTAACAAAAGAACAAGCACTTGATTTGATACAAAATGCTCCTTTGCACGAGTTAGGCGCAATGGCACTAGAGAAAAAAAGAGAGCTACATCCAGAAAAAATCACCACTTTTGTAGT
>DKEY01000028.1:0-510 GCA_002469305.1 Sulfurospirillum sp. UBA6810 | reverse complement strand
ATATCCTCTCTTATGAAGAGATTGGGAAAAAGATAGAAGAGCTGCTCGCTATAGGAGGTACTCAGATACTTTTCCAAGGAGGAGTGCATCCAAAGCTTAAAATTGAGTGGTATGAAGATTTGGTTGCATGGATAAGTGAAAATTATCCTCAAGTGACTATCCATGGTTTTTCTGCTATCGAGATTGATTTTATAGCGCGTATCTCAAAAATAAGCTATAAAGAAGTATTACAAAGATTGCAAGCAAAAGGTCTTTTTTCCATCCCAGGTGCTGGGGCAGAGATACTTAGTGATAGGGTAAGAGATATCATTGCACCTAAAAAGCTGAGCGCAAAAGATTGGTTAGCAGTACATAGAGCTGCTCACAAGATAAACATGAAGTCAACTGCAACAATGATGTTTGGAACAGTTGAAAGTGATGAAGAGATTATCGAGCATTGGGATATGATAAGAGATTTGCAAGATGAAACGGGAGGCTTTAGAGCTTTTATCATGTGGAGTTTTCAAAGTG
>DKEY01000114.1 GCA_002469305.1 Sulfurospirillum sp. UBA6810 | reverse complement strand
GGGGTTGTACCTTACGCACAAGCTATCATCAACACAAAAACCTTACATGTAGAAAAATATGAGTGTCTTATGCGGCTTAAAGTTGATGGAGAGATTACCATGCCTTTAAAGTTTTTAGATATCGCTAAAAAAACTGGTATCTACTGTGACCTCAGCCGTGCGATGATGGGACATGTTTTTAATCACTATGCAAAAAATGAACTCTGTTTTAGTATCAATGTAAATTTTGATGACCTCAAATCTTGCATCACAAAATCATTTTTACAAGAACAGTTAGCAAAGATAAACAAACCTAGCAGGATTACTTTTGAGATTTTAGAATCCCAATCTTTAAGTGATATGTCTTTACTTGCAGATTTTATAACTCTTATACGCTCATATGGCTGTTTGATTGCTATAGATGATTTTGGTACGGGATATTCAAATTTTAATCATATCATGTCACTGAGTCCTGATATCTTGAAGATAGATGGCTCACTCATAAAAGATATTGACCAAAATTTTACACACCAAGCCATCGTAGAAAATATAAACTCTCTAGCACATAAGCTAGGCATTATCACAGTAGCAGAATACGTTCATAGCGAACTTATCATGTCCAAAGTTTGTGAACTGGGTATTGATTTTGCCCAAGGATACCACTTAGGGATGCCTCTACCTCTAAATAAATAAAATAAAATTTAAAAAAAAGGATAAAAATGTTTGATACTATCAAACGAAAGTTAATGCTACTTTTAAGTATTTTGGTTGTTGGATTTATTATTTTAACATATCAAGTTATAATGCTTTCTTCAAATGGGCAATCCACGGCTTTACGTTTATGGAATTTGGGCAAAATTGAAGTCAGTGTTGCTCAGAGTATGATGGAGCTTAGAGGTTATCAACTCTTTATTCAAGAGAGCCGTTTTAATGCATTTGAGCAGAACTACCAAACTGCACAAAAACACTTAGATGCACTTTTTCCACTTTTGCTCGCAAAAAGCAATCAAGAGCGAGTAAAAGTACTCAAAGTTGAACTTGAAACTTGGTATAAGCTCAACCTAGTGCGTACAAAGCTGATTAAAAAATATGGCGCATTGGTCAATGAAGTTGCTTTTGCTTTACAATATCCAGAAGAAGCAAAAGAGTTTCAAATACTTACAAAACAATCAGCAACTTCTTATGATGCGATTCTTAAAAAAACAGATATCTTTTCACAAGAGGTAAAAAAAGTAAATTTTGATAATATCAAACATACTGAATTGATAGCAGAATTGACTCTTGGTTTTATAACTCTCTTTGTTTTTATTCTCTTCTTTATCATCACTCGCAATATTCAACTCTCCGTTGCCAATGCAAAAAAAGGGATGGAATACATACGTAAAAATAAAGCTTTGAGTGTTAAAGTTGAAACAGGTACAAAAGATGAACTAGGTGCAATGATGGATGATCTTAATATCTTGCTTCAAGAGATTGCTCAAGCAATCAATATCGCAAAAAACAATGCTTCTGAAAACGCTTCTGTAGCAGAAGAACTCTCAAGTACAAGTTTAGAGATAGGAAAACGAGCTGAAGAAGAGGCAAGTGTGGTTTCACAAACAACTCAAGATGCGATGGTCGTAATAGACCAGATGAAAATAGCAGATAGCAACTCATCTGAGGTAGAAAAGCTCACTTTAGAGACACAACATAGCCTCATCGAAGCACAAACTTTATTGCATCAAACTATAGCAAATCTTAATGAAACAGCCCAGATAGAAATGCAGATGAATGATCGCCTCAATCACCTAGTATCTGAAGCAAATCAAGTAAGAACTGTTTTAGATGTTATCAGCGATATAGCAGATCAGACAAATTTACTTGCGCTAAACGCAGCGATAGAAGCAGCAAGAGCTGGAGAACATGGNNTTGCAGAGAGAACACAAAAAAGTCTTATTGAAACAAATGCAACGATAAATGTCATCGTTCAAGCCATCAATACTATTAGTGAACAAATGAATCATAACACAAAGCGTATCTCTTCATTGTGTGAGCTTTCCGAAGAAGTATCGAGTAAAACAGACACCTCTGTATCTATGCTAGAAAAAAGCGTAAAATCTACAACAAACATAGCTATTCAAACCAAGAACAATATGCAGCTTGTAGATACTTCTGTCATACAAAAAATGAGCGTTATCAATAGCCTCTCAAGCTCAAACGCTAGAAGTGTTGAAGAGATAGCAGGAGCATCTGAACACTTGGCAACTCTTGCTCAAAACCTAAGCAATACCCTTGCACAATTTAAAACAAACTAAAGGAGAAGTGATGCAAAGACCCACACCAATAGATGAAGCGATAAAGCTTGATCCAAAAAGATATCTCGTAAGCAGAACAGATAAGCATGGGGTCATAGAGTTTGCCAATGACTATTTTATAGAAATCAGTGGCTATAGCAAGGAAGAGTTACTTGGAAAGCCACACAATATCATCAGGCATCCCGACATGCCACGCATCGTTTTTAAATTGATGTGGGAGAGGATTCAAGAGGGAAAGGATATGATAGCACTCGTAAAAAATCTAGCAAAAGATGGCAGATACTACTGGGTTTTTACCACTTTTGAGCCAGATAGAGATCTTGATAGTGGAGAGATTTTTGGATACAAAGCTTTTAGAAAAGCTCCAGCAAAAGATGCTATAGAAGTCATAGATGCTTTGTATAAAAAACTCCTTCTTATAGAAAAAGAATCTGATATGCAAGAATCTCTAAACTACCTCAATAAATACTTGCATGAAGTAGATTCCTCTTTGGAATTTCATGATTTTTTAGAAAATCTTCATAAATTTTACTAGTCTATAGGTTTGGCCATTAGAGCCAAACCCCATTTTTGATAAAGTAAACTAAAGGGTACGCACTCACGATAAGAGTAAAAACAAGGGTAAAGACAAAAGAGAGTTTGTAGTACTTCTCATATCCTCCTTCGTTTTTTATACGCTCCATCAGTGCCCCTGCAAATGAAAAAAATGTAGCCAAAAAGAGTGTTATATAGATAAGATACCCAACATAATAGTAATCTTTTTGTAAAAAGCAAAACGGACAGTGATGTGTTGGAAGCTCGTAGATATAAGTTCCAAAAAAGAGTATGAGTGCAACGATAGAGACTATCAAAAAGCCAACACTGCTCAAAAGAGCAAAAGCGGAACTTCTTTTGTATAAAGAGAGAAGATGGAGTAAAAACATAGTATAAAAAGCTACAAGCACTTGTGTGTTACTCAGCTGAAAAACCAGCGCCAAAGAGGAGTTTGAAGCTGCTGAAAAAAGTGTACCACAGCAGCTGACTATCTTGTCGATTTCAAGGGAATTAAAAAAACCAAACTCATAAAATATCTCTAAAGCCAAAAAGAGATAAGCCACTACGAAAAGCCAAAATTTTCTCTTCACTAGCTCTCTTTTTTTATCTTTGAGATCCCTTACATGTAAGATAAGCCAAAAGCCAAAAAGATAGAGATTGAAAAGCTTTAAAAGCACAAGATACATCCCAAAACTCACAGAGTTTACAACTCCAGCAGCGCACATCGCCCCTGTGATGACACCTGAGATTTTATCGGCACTAAAGATAAAAAATAAAAAAAGTGGCAGTTTTAGAATAAAGATATATTTGATAAAAGTTGCAACCAAAACAGTCTGTTTTTCAAGTCTATACTGTAAAGGGCTCGAAGCGTTCATATCCCAATTTTTCACGATATTGATGCTGATAAAAAGGCACAAAGTCGCTATGAAAAAAAAGATAACATCAAGGGCTAAAATCGTGATGACTTCAGGAGTATAGCTCACTGCAACACACCTTTTTGTATCTCTATGATTTTATCTACAAAAGGCAAATCAAAAAAGAGTGGGTCATGTGTCGCAAGAAGGATAGTTTTGCCTTCACTTTTGAGAAGCTTTAAAAACTCTACAAAATCAAGTGAAAGCTTTTCATCGAGATTTGCTGTTGGTTCATCTGCTATGATGATAGAGGGCTCATTCATCAAAGCTCTTGCGATGACAACTCTTTGCTGCTGTCCTCCTGAGAGATTTCGCACAAGCTGGTCTTTTTTTTCACTTATATCAAGCATTGCTAAAAGTGCATCAACTCTTTTGTCTATAAGGCTTTCATCAAAAGATGAGGGGATAAGTGGGATGATGATGTTATCTCGCACACTCAAATCTTCTATGAGGTTAAACTTTTGGAAGATAAAGCCTATGTTTTCTCGCCTAAAGAGGGAAGCAAAATCATCAGGAAGTTTTGAAATCCTCTCCTCTTTGACTATGACTTCTCCACTACTTGGTTTACTCAGTCCTGCTATAAGGGAGAGGATAGTACTCTTGCCACTTCCACTTGCACCTTTTAAGAGTACAAGTTCACCTTTTCTTACATGTAAGCTTATATCTTTGAGTGCATGAAAATCATTTGCAAAGATTTTATTGATTTTTTCTAGTTTTATCATCGCATCACCTCATCAGCGTCCATACTAGCAACTCTCCATGAGGGGATGATGATGGCAGCTACATAGATAGGAACACTTAAGAAAAAGATGATACTAAGCATCCTAAAATCAAGTGTAAAAGGTAACTCAAAACTTGGCTTTAACACAGAATACCCCATAAAGATATCTCGCAAAATTGGCGCTTGTAAGATATAAACATAAAAAAGTGCAACTATCAAAGCCAGCACAAAAGCAAAAAAAGAGATGATAAAAGACTCATAAAACTTCTCTTGCAAGATATCTTCCACTCTCCAACCAAGAGCCTTTAAGATGCCTATCTCTTTTTTTTCATTGCTACTTAGACCACTTGCTCTATCGTATATAATCATAAAAAATGTAAAGAGAGAGATAACAAAAAGAGCCAAAAACAGTCCACTTTTGTAATCAAAGATATTTTGATAACTGATACGCATATCATCTTTTGTGATGACTCTGCTATCTGGATATATCTCTTTAATTTTTGAGATGATATTTGGTATCTCATCTTTGTTTGGCACTTCTAGCACGATATCAGTAGCTTCCTCTTTTTTCATACCAAAGACTTCTTGTACCAACTCTTTTGACATAAAAATCATATCATTTGACTCAAGAGATGTTCTTGCATCAAAGACGCCTGAGAGTTTCACCTCTTTTAAACTTCCATCACTCTTTACGAAGTTAAAATACTCTTTATAGTAGTTTTCACTCAGTATCTCTCGCACACCAATTCCCACAAACATACCATCACGCTCAAACTCTTTGGTATCTAAAACTTGCGCTAAGAGTTTGCTGTATGCTTTATCATAGATATCTACCCCAACAACTGAAAAGTTCACTCCAGCATTTGCAAAGTAGTAATACCCCCAGTATCTAGGAATAGCACTTTGTACCCCATGGATATCCAAAAGCAAATCCAACTCTTTTGTGCTTATGTTTTCATGACGTCCTGCTTGGAGTTTTTGGATAGTCACATCAGGAAGAGATTCCAGTGTCATATCAAGCTCGTACTGGATGGAGTTTGCTATCAAAAGTATGCTACTGAGCAAAAATACGATAAGCGCCAATACAAAAAAAGTAAAAAAGCTTTTAAACCCTCTGCGTCTGAGTGATTGCACAGCGTATGCAAAAAGAAAAAAGTTAAAATATCTATTCATGGCTTATCTTTGATGGATTGTTCATTGTTGGATGATGATAGACAAAACTCGAGGGAAAATACTCCAAAAGTTCAGGAGAATTTGCAAAGATAGAAAAAGTATCGCTATAACTTCTATGTCTTATAAAATGTGCTTCATTGGATAAAGAGAGGTCTGGCATTTGAGAGAGTTTGACAAAATCTTGCTTTACATGTAAGAAGTTATCTTGAGTTGCATATAAAAAACCAACCTCGAAAATAAAAACAGATATTATCAATGCCAGCAAAGATAAAAATATCTTTGCTCTTTTTTGTGTTATCACCTCTGTATCCTTATCAAAAAAACCGATTGTAACAAAAAAGTGTTAAATATGTATTAACGGTAACGTCCATTTAAAAGGTTAACAAGTCCATGAGAAACTTCATTGAATTCTAAAACCCTTTTACCACCATACTTTATAGCAAATGCTTGGGCTGATTTTTTTCTTGCAAATGCTGGTAAATCATCTCCTGCCAAACTTGTTTTGCTACTGCCATAAACATAATACGCCTCTTTAGCAGGTATAGCTTCTAAAGTTTCAAAATCCGTGATATAGATACTCATCTGCTTATCTTCTTTTATATTAAATTCAGGCCATCTTGGAGTTTCATAGTAAAATTCAAACATAGATTTTGGAGAAGAAAAGTAGAGAATTTTTCCACTCTCTAACTCTATGGTACTCGCCCACTCTGGATGTTCATACACTTTAACATGGCGGATAAAACATGTTGCATCTTTTGGAATTTGCACCGTAGCTCCACATAAAATAATCGCTGAAAATAGTAGTAAAAAAAGTTTTTTCATCATCATGCTCCTAAACAAGATCTGTTTTTTTAAAAATTTTAAAGCCTAAAAAGGCAAACATAAGTCCAAGCAGTGTTGGATATATAATCGAAAAAAGAGTAAAAACCCAAAGGGCTACATTGTCAAGTATATAGTAAGCCACAGGCCCCATAACAGTAAGTTGTGGGTCAAACAAGCTGATGGCAGCTACTCTAAAGACTTCCATAGGGTTGATAAGTGAGATACCAATGATAAGCTCTTCGCTGAGTCTATTTTGCATCATAAGGCTGATAAGAGCGATATCTATAAACGCTAGTAAAAATATCCATATGAAAAATGATATCCCAAGAGCAATTTCAGAAGATTTGACTACTGAAGAGATTAAAAAGGCGATACCCAAAAAAGAAGAACTGAGTGCAAAAAGTAATCCAGAATAGAGTAAAAAAATATTCCAAGGGATACCACTACCTTTTAATACTCCTATGATAAGAGCTAAAATCATTGCAAAAAATACGGGCAAAAAAACTGTCGCAAATCTACCGATAATCTTCCCCCAATAGTAGTGATGAAGCGATATCGGAAAAGAGAGCATGTACTCTAAGATATGGTTATCTCTATCTCCTGAGATTGACCTCACTGTTGTGATAAGAATAAAAATAGGCAAAATGATAATAGTAACTTGTATATACATAAGCAAAAGTCTGCTCAAACCACTAAATCCCATCACTTGTGACTCAGTTACACCTGCTATAAAAAAAAGAGCAATCAAGCCACCAAATACTATCGTATAAACCAAAAACCATTTGGCGCGTATAGATTCTTTTATATCTAAAAAAGCAATCAGCAGTAAATTATTCACTTGTAAATCTCCTTTTTTTCAAAGCAAGCTTCGGAAAAAATTCCTCTCACTAAAGCTTTGCCTTCGGCAAGAATGAAACCCTCATTTTCATTCTTGTTTGTGTCAACTTGTTGGCATGAGAGTTTCATTATTTAATATCCTAGTAAATTTTTTCTAATTTTTGGGTCACTCATATTTTCTCCACGAAGCATTTTTAGCCGCATCTGCTCAAAATCTATAAAGCCCTCTTGGCTGTTTTTATACGCACCAAATCCATATCGCATAGGAGTTTCATCTATCCTCGAGTAAAAAGCATCTTGCGCTAAGATATACTCATGCGTATCTCTTGTATGTACCCAAAACTTTATATTTTTTGGCTCTATACTGTGCTCTTTTAACCACAAAACAGCGCATCCTACATCATCAAAAAAATGTGTTTTATGATCACTTGTGATGATTTGAGCAGTATCTTTTTTCCCCACTAAAAACATGTTGCATTGTGGGCATTGCACTGTATTGTCTTTATAGCCAAGTGGCTTTTGCTCTTTGTTTATCACTTGGTCAGGTTTTTGATTGACTACGCTAGCATAGTACCAAAGCAGTGCTATCGCCACAACAGGGAATAAAATCAATATAATATTTTTATTGTTCATGTAATCATCTCTCTAAACATCAAACTATTTTCCAATTTTGATAACTCTTTTTGTAACTTCTTCAAAATCAATAACCTCTTGTCCAATTTGAATATCTTCTTTTTTTAAATGTGCACCAAAGCCATACGCCATCGGAGTGATATTTTCAACGCTGTAAAATGCTTTTCTAGCGTCTATCCACTCTCCACTTTTTGCATCATTAACCCAGATGATAGCAGTATCGCTCCAACTTATTTTATCTTCTTTAAACCATAGTATAACACATCCGATATCATCAAAAGGGTACTTTTTGGCATTTTGCGGATGGATAACTTGTGCTGAAAACTTACGGTCACTAAGAACCATCTTGCAGCGTTCACACATATCTCTATCCCAATGAACTTTTTTTGCTTCAAAATTAGTTTTATTTTCACAGCCTAAAAAAAAGAGTGATAAAAAACAAAAAATTAAACTAAATTTTTTCATCATCTATAATTTTCCCTAAATCCATATATATCTGACGATTGATGATATCTTTCATCTCATCAAGTCTATGTGTCACAAAAAGCGATATATTTGGATGATTTTGATTTTTCAAAAGTCTATGAAAATTGTCTCTTGCTTTTGGGTCAAGATTTGCCGTTGGCTCATCATAGATGATAATCTCTCCTTTTCTTGCAAGGCTTATAGCAATAAGCATTTTTTGCTTCATCCCTCCACTGAGTTTAAAAAAGGATTTCCCAAGATTTGGCTCTATGTCAAGTTCCATCTCTTTGGCATAGTGTATAATCTCCTCTTTTTGTATCTGAGTACTTTTACAAACATAAGAGATAAGCTCTTCTAAACTTAACTTGATAGGAGGTGGAAGTTGTGGTACAAAACTGATATTTTGCAAGACTTCAACACGCTCTTTTATAGGATTTTTGCCATTGATAAGCACTTCCCCCTTAGTTGGATGATAGTATCCTAAGATAAGCCTAATAAGTGTCGTTTTGCCAGCACCATTTGGACCCATCAGTGCAACATAATCGCCCTTGTGTATATCAAGATTGATGCCATCAAGAGAGATTGCATTTCCAAATTTTTTCGTAAGATTTTTAATAGCTATCATACTAAAGACTTTAATCTAAAAGTATAACCAAGAGCGTCAGCGTGACAAACATCTATACATCTTCCACACAAAGTACAATCAGCTCCGGTTACAATCTCATTTTTGATACCTAACTCTTGTCGCTGCTTATCGTACTTTGATTTTGTAAGTTCTAGCACTTGATTTTCAAAACAGACATCATGGCAAACCATACAGTGATCACAGTTGTCATTCCACTCGACTCTAAGCGCACTTACTTTGCCAAGATATCCATAAGTTGTTCCAATAGGACACAGATACTTACACCAAGCACGACGTGCAAAAAAGACTTCGATGAGAAAAACTGCTAGTACCCAAGAGAGTGCCACACTCCAGCCATAAGCGATAAAGCGACTCAAAATTCCTACAACATTGATAAGCTCAAACACCAAATAACCACTTGTAAAAGCCAAAATCAAAAATATAGCCCAAAATATATGGCGTACTCTGTTATCAAAAGTACGCTCTTTAATAATCTTTTTGTTTACTAAAGTATTGTGAATTTTTTCACCCACTTCACTGATAATTCCATAAGGACAAACCCACGAACAGTAAGTCCTCCCGCCAATAAGCAGATAAGCTATGATGATGGTTACTGTTCCTATTATCATGTTTATAGGAAGGTGATAAGTAGCTACAAAAACTTCAAGTGTTGTAAATACATCTATCAAATGAAACCCTAAAAATCTTGAACCATTGAGTGTTCCCTCTAGGATTTGGATATCTATCTTAAAAGATAAGAAAAATAACAGATGTAAACTTATAACACTTATCCATCGTTTTGCTCTAAGACTCAACTTTTTTTTGCCCTCTTTTGTTTCATCAAAAAAAGTATCAAAAAAACTTGTTCTAGCAATAGTTTTTCTCTCTTCATACTTATTCACATCATATCCTTTTTAGTTCGCTGCTGCTTCTGCTTCTTTAAATTTACTTATCTCTTGAGCTAACTCTTTGATAGTCTCTTCACTGATATGTGCAACCGCACTTCTCATGATAGGATTTGTGCGTTTTTTACTTTTGTACTCAAGTACTTTTGTATATATATCCTCTGCACTTTGACCAAATATCGGTAATCCAACTGCGCCTTTACCGTCAATCCCATGGCACGAAGCACAACGACGTTTATAATTATCACTCACCTTAAAAGCTGCTATATTTCCAGCTTTATCTTTGAGTGCTTTGAGTTTTTCAGCTTCGATATCTTGTTCACTTTTTGTATCTATATTCTGTACAGTGGTATTTTTCTTACTAGTAACATCTTCAATGACTCTGCTTGCTTCTCCACCTTGAAATGCTCTTCCTTGACTAGCAGTATAAGCCATCAAACCAAATACTAAAACTGTAATTGTTGCGATTATGATATTTTTTTTCATTGCTGTTTCTCTCTTATTTTTTTTACTTCTTGGTTAAAAGTATAAATTTCATCCGATAAAGCTCTGATTTCACCCTCATCAAGATTATGAACCAACTCTTTCATCAAAATATTTTCTTTCTTCCCTTTTTTGTACTGCATAATAGTCTCATAAATATATATATTGTCCTTGCTTAATAGCGATGGGCCTATAATGCCATTTGCATAATCATCATGACAAGCTGAACACTTCACGATAAACTTTTTACTAAGCTTACTCACAAGCATACTAATCTCAACATGCTCATAAGGACTTCTTACATGTAAGACTGCATCTAGTGGAGTTTGACTTGTTGCTTCAGTTGATGTGTCTGATTTTGAAGAGTTATCTTTGTTATAATCATAATAAAAAACCTTGCTCTCATTTGCGTCTTTTACCTTGGTTGCTACTTTTTCTTCTTTATAATTTTGATTTTCAACTACTTCTATGGCTTCTGCTGTTGCTTTTTTTTCTAAAGTGACATGTGTTTTTTCTTCTTCTTTTTTTTCACCACAGCCTACGATAAAAAGTCCAATAAATAACAATGAAACAATATATTTGACAATGTTCATGAGTTTTCCCTTTTTGTATAATACGAATCATAACTTTCACGTGGCATAACAATAATCGCTGGAGTTGCAACTGGGCACAATTCCTCACAAACACCACATCCAACACAGCCACTTTTTATGAGTGGTTTTGTTATCCCCATCTCAGTCGTCACCATTTCAATAGCGCTTAGAGGATTTGGCAATGGACACATATCTGCACAAATAGTACAAGGTTTGCCTTCAAATTTTGAGAGTTTTTCTAAAACTTCTTCTTCTAATTCTCTTGTATGAGGGTGTGAGTAGATTCGCTCTATACTCTCTTTTGGTACAGCCTCTCTAGTAACAGCCAAACAGGTCTTTGGAGAAGCTAAAACTGCTATTCCCATTTTCACATCTTCAGGCTTTTCTGTATGGTGATCAAGGGCACCCGTTGGACAAGCCAAGACACAAGGAAGTGCCCCACAAAGATAGCAACCTCTCTGTCTTGCTTCTATATAAGGTGTTCCCATCCCATAACCTTTGCCAAAATCTGCAAGCTCGATAGAGTGATAAGGACATACTTGCAAACACTGCCCACACTTAATACACAAAGATAAAAAGAGATCTTCTTCCACAGCCCCTGGCGGTCTGAGTCTTTTTTCTTCTGCTTTTAGATAAGGTGCCCCAAAGAATCCTCCACCAAGAACCAATCCCAATATACCAAGCGTAGAATACTGGATAAATTCTCTGCGTTCTTGTTTTACATGTAAAGCCATCTTGTCTCCAATTAGTTATTAAACTTAGGGTTTTTATCTTCCAAAAGGAAGAGTGGCTCTGAAAATGGAGCCAACTTTGATAAAAAGTTCAACAGCGATAAAACTGGCGAACCGTAGAAATATTTGACTGATGGATTATATGTCCAAAGTTTGTCTGCATACTGATATACTTTGTAAGGATTATCTCCATATCCATCTTTATCTCTATCAAATCCCTCATAATTATCCCAATAGTTTTTATCAAATTCATTATTAAACTCTTTTTCACTACGTGAATCATTGACGATATCTTCAATATTTCCCATGATTGTATTGCCTTTGATGATACTGTTTTCACACAAAGAGTGGAAATGCATCGCTTCTGCGTTATACATGATTTTATTGTTTCTAATCCAATTATTTGTATCTGGCTCAAATGGTGATCTATCTATATACATACCTTGTGAGTTATAGATAATTGTATTGTCCTCTATAACAAAATTTGATGAGTCTTTTAACCCTATCCCCATGCCAGTTGCACCAATCGCACTTTTGACAAGATTGCCTGTTGCGATAGTATCATTTGAGTACATGAAAAATATTCCAACAGAATTATATTGGTATATATTGTTATGAACATAGTTTTTTCCTGCATACATAAAATGCAAAGAATACCTTCCATGCTCACCTAAATTTTCTTCTATACTATTTCCATGTGAATACCATACAACCATATCACGAGACCTATATAAGTGGTTTTTACGGATCATGTTATCATTGCTATACCACAAACGTATGCCATCGCCTCTAAGCCCAAGAGGATAGTTTTTGGAAGTTATAAAATTATTTTGTATGAGTGAATTATTGACAATCTCCATATTGATTCCAAGGAGTGAGTCAACAATACGACAGTTACTTACCTCACACTGTTTTATGGCTCCACTTTGTGTATCACCATTTATATTAATCCCTGCATCAAGTATATCAGCACGCTCTCCACTGTTTCTAATGGTGAGATTTTTGAGTGTAACATAAGAGCTTTTTATCATGACAACACTCCCTACTCCCAAACCATCTAAAATAACGCCATCTTCAACACCCTCTAGTGTTAAAGGCTTATTGATAACAACATTCCCCTCGTAAACTCCTGCTTTAAGCTTGATGATAGAACCATCTTTTGCCTTATCTATCACATCTTGCAAAGCACTACGAGTAAGCTCTCTAATAGGCCCTGTATAGGGCTTCACAACTTGCGTAGTATCATATATAAATTTTTCATCTGCTGCATTTAAACTGATAAAAAGTGCCATGCAGAGAAAAAATAGTATTTTCATAATCTTAATTTACACTGCTTTCTTTTAAGGCTTTACTTTTTGCAAGTATGGCTAAAAGAGAAAAAAGACTAATTGCAACTAAAAGATAAAATCCTATCGTAGGATAAGAGTGGGTTGTAAACTGTGCAACTTTACCATCACCAAATACAGTTGGCATAAAAGGTTTGATTTTAAAAGCACCCCAATCATGTAAATTGTGTCCAAACCAATAGAGCCAATAAGAGTAATCAGCAATAAAGAGAAAAGGCAAAGCAACTGGTATAAACATGAAGTAAGTAAATATCTTATGATTATACGCTATAAAATAGACCATAACAAGACTTAAAAGCAACAAAGCATAAATCCCAATTTCTCTCTCTAAAACACCACCAACCCACATAGGATCCATCCCTATATAGTGGTTGATTGTATTCATTTCATGTACTTCCCCAGTAAATCCATCAAAATGAAAAAATACAGGAATCCCCTCAGGAAAAGCTTCTTTTGGGTAGTTTGGAGCTTCTAGAGAAACTGACCAAATTGGCATAGAAGCGACTCCGATTTCTGCTGAAGAGTTTATCATCTCCTCTAAATTATTGTGCGCCTCTTTTTTTGTTGTTGTACTTTTATATCTTCCTTGGTTATAAAAATTCCAAATAGATTTTGAAAAAGAAAAAATTTCCTCTTTTTTACCCTCATCTACCTTGTTTAAAACACCATGAAATCCTATCATCGGAAAAGTAAAGGCTAGTGTTAAAATAACAAGAGCGATTCCTGTGAAAATTTTTGATTTTAAAAAGCTTGAATGCATACATATCCTCCTAGTAACCTTATCTTAAAATGCCCCTGCATATTAAGATAAACTTATAATATCTATAAATATTTTTTTAAACAATGATATATATCAATCCACTAAGAGGAAAGATTTTATCCTACCTCTTAGGGAGTGAAATCTAAAATAGATTAGCGTTTTTATCTATCCATTTTAAGTATTCGATAATGTCTTTTACTTCATTATCTTTCATGTTTTGATTAGGCATTCTTAGATTAAAGTAATCTATCATTGCCTTTACATAAGGATCACTATAGAGATGCTCTGGATTTTTGATAAAATCAGCAACCCATTTTTCTCCATTTTCGTGACGGTCAAGTACACCAGTGAGGTCAGGTCCAGAACTTACTTTACCTATAACATGACAACCTGAACATCCACCTTCGTTAAATGCCATCTCTCCTCTAGCTACTTCAGGAGATTGTTTTGTTGCAACAAATTTTACAAGTAAATCTTTAGCTCTTATTCCAACGTCTGCTGTCTTTACCATGTACTGCCAAATCATATTTTCAAAAAGAACTGCTTTCTCGATATCTCCAGCTTTTAGTGCTGCATCTGAAAGTTTCTTTTGCTCAGGGATTTTGCCGTACTGATCAAGCGCATCTACAACAAGATTTTGGACAACTTCATGCTTCTCATAGTGATTTTCTTTTAGGAATTTCACAACACTTTGGATAACATCATCAGTTGCTTTATTTACCGCTACTGTTTTGTCATACTCCGCTTTGAGTTGCGCAGGAGTCATTGTTGCCATTTTGAGTTTTTGAACGCTCTCATACTTTTTGTTTGGATCTTTAACCATCAAATAACCCATCATCTCTAGGTGAAGTGCAGAACAAAACTCTGTACAATAAAATGGAAAAACACCCTCTAAATCAGCTTTAAACTTCACAGTTGAAGTTTTACCTGGCTCGATTGAAGCATGAACATTGTAATTATCCACAGTAAAACCATGAGTTTCGTCTTGGGCACGTTCTAAGTTTGTCATATAGATAGTAACTTCATCGCCTTTATTTACAGTGATTCTCTCAGGATTGATGTGAGATCTAACAAGCGTTGCATAAACAGTTACTTTGTTACCTTTTCTCTCTATACGCTCTTGCCCAGCAAGTGTTTTACCCTCATGAATTTCACCTGTTCTAGTGTTTGTTCCCATAGGATAACGCACCTCGGTTTTGAGCTTACTTATCCTAATACCAACAGCATCATGTGGCTCACCAAGAGGTATAGGCATATCTACAAGCATATCCATCTTACCACCACTTATATCTATAAGTTGGTGATTTTGTGGATGTAGTGGTCCAACATTTGCAAATCTATCGATAGAAAGCTTGTTAAGTGCTATGATATATTCACCTTGAGGATCAACTGTATTACTCTCCATACCAGCTAAGTGACCGATGTTATAGTGAACATTTACTCTATCTAAGATTTTAAGTGTTTTAAAATTCCATTTTACAACTTGTGAATCAACATACAATGAAGTATATATCTCACCATCAACATTTGAATACTGGTTATGCAAAGGTCCAAGGCCCAACTCTACTTGACCATGAAGTGCTTTTTTCATATCAAGGATAGGTATACCATATGGATCTTTTGCAG
>DKEY01000171.1:581-2757 GCA_002469305.1 Sulfurospirillum sp. UBA6810 | reverse complement strand
GTTGTACACTACCCATCTCTTTTACAGCTTCTTCAAGACTCCAGATAGTACCATTGTGAAAATATGGAGCTGTCTCTTGTATATTTCTTATCGTTGGAGTTTTAACCATACCATTTTTGTCACCAACAAAGTCACCAACGCTTGCAAATTTGTATTTTTTAGCTACTTCAAATGGCTGCATAGTGCCGCCAAGACCTATGCCATTATGACAAGATGCACAACCTTTATCTATAAAAAGTTCAAGTCCCTCTTGTTCTGCTTTGCTCAGTGCATCACTCTGACCATGTAAAAAATCATCAAAACGTGAAGGAGTTATAAGTGTTCTCTCAAAAACTGCTATCGTATCAGCAATCTTTGGAAAATCTATCTTTACATCTGGACCATAAGCAGCTTTGAACTCTGCAACATACTCAGGCATAGATGTAACTCTTTTTACAACAAGTTCAGCTGGAGCTGCCATCTCTGGACCTGCTTGGATAGGACCTTGTGCTTGGTCTTCTAAGTGAGGACTTCTACCATCCCAAAACTGTACGTCATTGAGTACTGAGTTATAAACTGTTGGAGAGTTTAGATGATGTGGATTTGCTGTCCATTTATGCCCTATCGCAGCACCTACACCATCTACACCGCCCAGTGCAAGATTGTGACAAGTATTACAACTTATCAAGCCACTTTTTGATAAACGTGGTTCAAAGTAGAGTTTCTTACCAAGCTCAATTTTTGCTTTTGTCATAGGGTTTTTTGGGTCATCAACCAACTTCAAGATAGCAGCTTCTGATTGTGGTATAGGCTTTATACCATTCTCAAGAGCTTTTTTTGCCAACTCGCTACCACTTCCCGCAAGTAGAGCTGTTGAAACTAAAAGAGTTGCAGTTGCAACCTTCAATAAATAAGACATAAATTCTCCTTTAATAAATTTATTTACAAGAGAATTTTAATGTATTGATACTTAAAGCTAAGTTAATATAATTTGCAAATGATAAAATTTCTTAATAAGATAAATTTTGTTTCATTTATAAAACCTTTTTAAACTATCTTCAGAAATCCCGAAGAAATAGAGGCTGCTAAGGGTTCTGTTGCGTAAAGTGGCATAGATAATTCCCTCTTTTTGCCATCTTCTATCACTTGTTAGTACTTTATCTTGGAGGATTTTGACATGGAAACCTCTTACATGTAACTTTTTGATGATAGCTATATCTTCCATAAGAGCAATCGCATCATAGCCACCTATTTCATAAAAGAGGTTTGCGCTAAAAAACTGCGCTTGGTCACCATAGGGCGTGTTTGTCAGGGCTACTCGTAGGTTAGCAAAGTAGGCGATAGCTTTGAGTAAGAGGCTGTTTGTTTTTATACCAAGCTTAAAAGCACCAGCTAATTTTTTTTGTTTTACATGTAAGCTTTTTATCTGCTCATCCCAGTGATGTGGCAAAAGTGTATCTGCGTGTAAAAAGAGCAAGATCTCACCTCTTGCCAAACTAGCACCAGCTTGTAGCTGATATGCACGACCTGCGATTTGTGAGCAAGTTGTACGCAAACCTTGAGTATCTATCTCCTCTATGGTTGTTCTTTGAGGAGTGTCGCAGATGATGATTTCGTAGTTTTTCTCTTTTACCATTTCTCTTAAATGCAAAAGCGTTTTTGGAAGATTTTCACCCTCAAAATAAACAGGGATGATGACACTTATGAGCGGAAGTGTGGCTAAAAAACTCTTTACATGTAAGCCAAGTTTACTTTGGAGATTTAAAGCATCAAAACTTCTCAAATCCTCTAAAACATCCACATCAAAAAGCTCTTTTCCCCTCTTTACATGTAAAGGTTTTAAGGCTTGCAGAGTTTGAGCAAAAACCTTATCGCTAAAGTCTATCTCAAAAGCTTTTTGACTAAAACTCTCTTTGTGAAAACCTATGAGATAATACCCTCCATCACAGCTTGGGTTTAAAACCGCTTGTTCAAACGCAAAAGCTTCATTGATAACTTGCTCATCTAAAAGTGGGATATCTCCTCCCACTAAGAGAGCTTTTTCATAGCCAAGAGCAAAAGTCTTTTTAAAGGCATTTGCCATCTTTTGTCCGATGTTTTCTCCAACTTGCACAAAGCACTGGGAGTTCTCAAAATGCTTTTGATACTCATCTGTGTAAGCTTCTACGAAAACAACTTTGGAAGCGTTTACATGTAA
>DKEY01000171.1:0-569 GCA_002469305.1 Sulfurospirillum sp. UBA6810 | reverse complement strand
TTTTTGCAAGTCTTGTTTTGACCTTTCCAAGGAGTGGTTCTTTTGTAAAAATGATGAGGGCTTGTTTCACAGATACCTCTTTAGGATATTGAAAAACTCTTCTGTGTTTTTTACATGTAAACTTCCTAACTCATTTGCTATCTCGTAAGCTAACTCATACGCTTCTTTTTTGTGTAAACACGCTTCCAAATCACGAGATTTTGCGGGAACATAAAGCCTTCTTGCCATCTCAACTGAGCAAAATCCGATAGAGTTTTGCACTATCTGTTTTTCAAAAGGCTTCAAAAGAGCTTTGATTTTTGCTTGATAAGGTGTGTTTTTATGAGCTATCTCGCAAAAAATGATATGAGCTAAAAGATTGCCGATGTCAAAAGAGACTTCACAAAAAAGTGAAAATTCACTATCTATCACAGCGATACAATCTTCTTTTGTCATCACCGAATCGGTGTGTAAATCCCCGTGGATAAGCGAAGTTTTAGAGTGCAAGAAAATCTGCTTTAAACGCTCTTTATTGGCTAAAAACTCTTTGGAAAACTCTCTCCAAACAAAATAATCAGCTATGACTAGCG
>DKEY01000094.1 GCA_002469305.1 Sulfurospirillum sp. UBA6810 | reverse complement strand
TACAGATAAGACCTGCAAGACGTACTCCACCTGTGTTTGCGTATTTTAAGATACCCTTAGAGATGTTATTTGCAGCGTACATTGCCATCATCTCTCCAGACATAACGATATAGATTTCTTGTGCTTTTCCCTCACGAATTGGCATCGCAAATCCACCACAAACAACATCCCCTAGAACGTCATAAGAAACGAAATCCAAATCATCATCATAAGCTCCCTCTTCTTCAAGGAAGTTAATCGCTGTGATAACACCACGACCTGCACAGCCTACTCCTGGCTCTGGTCCACCACTCTCTGTACACATAATGTAGCCTTCGCTAAATTCATTACTTTCAGGGTGAAATTCACCTGCACCTGGTTTACATACGTCTTCTAATTCTAAATCTTCAACGCTTCCAGCCTCGCTAGCTAGTTGCATGATAGTATTTTGTGCTTTTTCATGTAAGATAAGTCTTGTTGAATCTGCCTTAGGATCACATCCTACGATTAATATTTTCTGTCCATAGTAGTGACACATAGCCGCCAATGTATTTTGTGAAGTTGTTGACTTTCCAATACCACCCTTGCCATAAAATGCAATTTGTCTTAATTCAGACATCTTAACTCCCTTGTTATCAAATTTTGTTTTCGAGAGTTATATTACATATAGTGTTCCATAGAAATTTAAAAGGAGTAATTTTTTTTGAAAGTGCGTTTTTTAGGGCTTTGAAAAGAGAAAAATAATTTTGAGAGTTTTACATGTAAAAGTTTTGAAAGGAAAACAATTTTGCAAAATCTAGTTGCAAAATTGTTTTTTTGTTGTTTTATTTGATATTGATGAAGTAAGAGCTTTCATATATAACCATACCCACAGGTGCCTTTATATGGTATGTGTTATAACTCATATAACCTTTTTCTTGAAAGTATGCATAGTTATCCGTTTCATTTTGCACTTCATATTTGGTATCTGCTTTTGTTTTCTTATATAAATCCATAACCGTAGAAGATTCTGCTTCAATATACTGCTTAAGCGTGATAAAGAGTTGTTTCTCTTTTGCAAAATAGACAAAAGTAGTGTTTACAACTCTGTTGTTATTGTAGATAGTTACATCACAAATTTGTGTAGTGCTTTTTGTTATCTTAGAATCAACACCTGTATCGTTGGTCGTCCAGTGTGCTGACCAGCCCTCGGTAAAAAAGGTACTTAATTTGTCATAGACTATCTCTTTAGAGCTTGTTGTATTTGGCAAACCTAACACTTCCACAACACGGTCAATGACTTTTTTTTGACTTTCATCTATCGAACTTACTTCATCTAGTGCAAATAGATGACTAAAAAGAGAAAGCATCAGTATATAAACTATCTTTTTCATGAGTATCCTTTAAAAAATAATGTGGATTATATCTTATTTAAAAGATAGATAAAAGAAGATTAATTGGGCTAACAAGTTTGTTTAGTGCGTTGCAAAATTGTTTTTCTCTTATGCTATATAGATTTTATAGCCATTTTTACCACGGCGCTTGGCACTGTACATCGCAGTATCTGCAAATCTTATGAGAGTATCTTTATCGCTTGCCATATCAGGATACAAGCTGATACCTATACTACATCCAACTTGAATTTTTTTGCCATCTATCACTAGAGTTTCACTAAGCTTTTCAACTATCTTTTGTGCAATTTTCTCTATGTTTTCAAGAGAGCCATAGTTTTGCAAGATAACAGTAAACTCATCTCCCCCTAGTCTAAAAACAAAGTCTTCTTCTTTGATAGTGTATCTTAGCTTTTTAGCAACTACTTGTAGTAGTTTATCCCCTACATGATGTCCATTTGCATCATTTACATACTTAAAATTATCCAAATCTATAAAAAACAGAGCAAATTTTTCATCAATTTTTTCGACTAAAGCATCCAATGTCTGGTTGAAAGTTACACGATTTGGTATGCCTGTAAGTTGGTCATTGTAAGCTATATCTTTTATCTTTTCTTGTGCATCTTTGAGATCTGTAATATCTCTGTTGATACCTATATAGTTTGTTACTTTTCCCTCGATATTTTTAAGTGCTATCAAAGATGCCAAACTACAATAAAGCTCACCATCTTTTTTTCTATCCCAAATCTCACCCTCCCAAATACCTTTTTCATGCAATGTTTCCCATAGGTTTTCATAAAATGAAACTGTATGGTAGAAAGAGCGAAGTACATTTGGTTTTTTACCTATAATCTCTTCTTTAGTATATCCTGTGATTTTTTCAAAAGATTTATTTGCACGGATGATGTTTGTGTACTCATCTGTGATGATGATAGCATCTGAACTGTTTTCAAAAACTTTTGAAGCGAGTCTTATTTCATTTTCATTTTCTATGCGTTTGGTTATATCTTTAAAGCTAAAAGTTCTTCCCTCAAAAACATTATCCATGTATTGAGATTGCACTGTCATCTCTATAACTCTTCCATCATATGCTGTGAGAGTAAAATACATCTTTGTATCTTTACTTCTTTTTATCGCATCAATTATCTTATGAAAATTTTCTACATGTAAGAGTTTTTTTTCAAAACAGTAAGCGACACATGCATTAAATCCTATATCTTTTTTGATATCTTCAATGTTAAATAGTTTTAAAAATGCGTTGTTATAAAACTTGAGCTTTGCATTTTTATCAAAAGACAAGATACCATTCATCGCTACTTCTAGCATCAAAGACATATCAGCATGTGCTTTTTTTAGTTTTTCTTTTGTATTGTACTGGCTAAGATATACAGCAACTATCTCTGATGATACTTTTATAAAAGAGTGGTGTGTTTGTGTCCACACTACATTTTTGTAAACCATATCAACTCCAAGAAATCCTAAAAGCGCCTTCTCTTTATAAACAGGATATGCTAAAAGTGATTTGATATTTTGAGCTGATAAGGATTCCTTTTCTATGGCTGCACTTGGTGGTAAATCTTCTATATCTTCGATGATGATAGGCTCTTTCTTGAAACATTTTTCCATCCACCAAGAGAACTCTTTTGTACTGATGTTTTGTAGATTGTCTTTTTGCACAGAGATACTTGGAGCGCACCATTCATGCGTATTTGACATTTGAGTAAAATCTTCATTGAATGTAAAAAAGTATGCTCTTTGAGCATGAAGTGCTTCTCCTAACTCTTTTAAGTCTTCACATAAAGCTTCATCCATATTTTCATTAAGCAACAATCTTTTCGATATAGTGTTTACAAACTTTTCAAAATCATAATTGAACTTTATAGTCTCAAAGTTCTCTTCTAAGCTATTTTCCAGTCTATGTAAATACCTATGATAAAAGAAAAGTAAAATAGCAAAAAAGATAAAAAATGCAATTATTAAAAAGAATATAGTCTTTTTTATAGTGCTCATATACTTGCTGACGTCTATAAGAACAACTATATTGCCAACAACTTTTTCACTTATATCTTGTAAATCAATATAACCACCAAAGTAGTTAACACCCTCTTTATCAAGCATAAAAAGAGCATTGTCTCCTATCTTTACATCCTTGTTGAGAAATTTATCCAACTTTGCATCAAAACTCAAAGTTTGACCGATGACTACTCTATGGCTAAGTCTATCCCACTGGGCGTTTGTTCCATAAAGTTTGTTTCCACGCTCCCAAGTTTCCCTGTCGTATAAATCTTTTTTTAGTGTTATAAATATATCTGTCCCTGTGTTGTTTGCTAAAGTATGTGTCATATGGGCTATCTCTTCTCCCATCTCAACATAACCTACAAGTTTGTTATCTATGTACCAAGGGTGTACACTGCGAAGAGTCAAGTTATGGTTTATCCCATGCTCTAGTCCTGAACTCTTTGAGAGGTTTGTTTGTGCATATTCCAAAGTTTTTCTCTTGATTGTATCATCAAATTTACGAGGATTGTGCAATCTTAAAAATACTTTTTTATCCAAAGAGATAAAATACATATGTGTGATTTGTTGCGTTTCTTTAAGTGTAGTAAAGAGGGATTGAGTGTATCTGTATAGTGCTTGTCTATCTTTTGCCAACCAAAGTTTTTGGATAGCTTTATCTTCTTGTAGAAAAAAGATAGCAGTATCAAGTTTATCCACAGTTTGTAAAAGAGTTTTATCAAGAACTCTGCCTACATTTTTTAATTTATCATATGCTATATGGGAGAGATTATCAAGCTTTAAGTTATACACCAAAGCACCCATAACAAGTGTTAATGCAAAACAAATCAAGATAGTAGGAATCAGTAATTTTGCTTTTAAGTTTTTTTCATACATAACAAACTCTTATTTTAAGTGTACTATCTTAGCATAAAAAAATATCAAAAAAATTACAAAATGTCATTTATCCTATTTTTCTTTTTTTCTTATCACGCTTACGCTCTCTCCGCCGATACCCCAGTTGTCTGTATCTACCTCATCTATCGTAACAACAGTTGTTTTTGGGTTTTTTCCTAAAACATCTACTAAAAGCTGGGTAACACCTTTTATGAGTTCTGCTTTTTGCTCTTTTGTAGCACCCTCTTTTGTGATTTTTATATTGACATAAGGCATCTTTTTTCCTCTTTATTTATTTTTTTGATTTATTGTATCAAAAGATACAACCCTGTTGCGACCACGTTTTTTACCCTCATACATCGCGGTATCTGCTTCTTTAAGAATTTGAGTTGCATCTTTATTGTCTTTAAAACTAAAAAGCGTATAACCGATACTAGCCCCAAGGAGATAATTTCCTTTAGTAAGCGAATAGGGTTCATTGAGTCTGCTAAGTATCTTTGAAGAGATGTTTTTTACCAAATTCATAGCTATATCTTCTTCTTCACCTAGATTTTCAACTAAAACAACAAACTCATCTCCCCCAAGTCTAGCAACGGTATCACTTTGTCTTGTAGCATCCAATAATCTTGAGCCCAACTGTACCAAAACCATATCGCCTGCATCATGGCCATATGTATCGTTTAACTCTTTAAAATAATCCAAATCTATAAAGATAATCGCCCCATAAAGTTTATCTTGCTGTGCTCTTTGTAGTGCCTTTTCTAAGGAACTAAACAAAAGCCTTCTATTGGCTAAAAGCGTTAGAGGATCATAGTAAGCCAACTTTTTGATATTGTTTTGTACCATCTTATGATTTGTTATATCGTTAA
The DNA here is from genome assembly GCA_002469305.1 of Sulfurospirillum sp. UBA6810. Classification (GTDB taxonomy): domain Bacteria; phylum Campylobacterota; class Campylobacteria; order Campylobacterales; family Sulfurospirillaceae; genus UBA6810. The sequence continues at coordinate 16,637 of DKEY01000094.1, read as the reverse complement.
AGTTTGCTAGATAGTGTGAAACCTCTCCTAACTCATTGCGTATAGTTGTGATCGTTAAAAATTCAGCATACATTTCACCATCTTTTCTTCTATTCCAAAGTTCTCCCCTCCAAAATCCATCTTTTTTGAGACTTTTCCACATCTGTTCAAAAAACTCTTTATCATGTTCTCCTGAGGCAAATATACGAGGTGTTTGGCCTAAAACATCACTCTGTTCATATCCAGTGATACGAGTAAAGGCTTCATTTACTTTTATGATTTTTTCATTTGCATCTGTGATAACAATAGCTTCTTGTGCTTCGAATGCAACAGCTGTAAGATGCAAATTTTCTGCTTTTTTTTGAGCATCTATATTGATATAGACTCCAGTTAAGATAGAAGGCTCATTATCTGAGGTGTGTTCTATCACTTTCCCTCTCACTTGCACCCAAATCCATTTTCCATAAGCTGATTTCATACGACGTTCAAAAATAAATCCATCATTTTGCATAATTTGCTTTTTAACACCCTCGACCATATCTTGCGCATCTTCTGGATGTGTCAGTTCTAAAATCTTTTCATAACTTGGAACAAATTCGTCTGGTTTGTACCCCAAAAGGAGATAACACTGTTTATCCCATGTTGCTTCACCTGTTTTTATATTCCATATCCAGAGTCCTGTTTGTGTTGCTTCCATCGCGATACGAAACTGTTTTTCATAAGCGAGTTGCTTTATTTGCCTTTGTGCCTCACGATAATACTTAACAATCAATGCAAAACTAAGCAACGCTATAAATCCTATCAAAGCTACGATAGTAAACATGACTTTACTTCTCTCTTGATCCCAATAACTCAGAGCATCATCTTCGTATATAACAACTTTTACACTTATAGGAAGATACCTTGACTCCCTGATAGCAAATATAGTTTCGCTAGGATTTCTCAGCAAATCCTCATACAAACTACCCAGTAAATCATCAGCCTTTGTAGAAAAAAGAAGAGTGGCGTCACTTCTATATATTTGTAAGCTTCCTCTGCTTTGTGGCAGACTATCCAAATAGGTATGTATCAAATAATCCAAATTTACACTAGCTATGATATAGTAAGCTTTTGTGTCAATGTACTCTTTTTTTAAAAGAGGTAAAAAATGTATCTCATCTTTATAGATTGGGTCATTTATGCTTGATGGTTTTGCGTCATTAAAATCTCTTCCATGATATGGCACACCTAAGCGAAGCAGAGGCACATCCCCAAAAGGAACAGGCAAAAACAGTTTTTTATCTACAACAACTCCAAGATTTTGTTTGGAAGAGCTTATGATTATCTTTCCATTTTCATCTGCCAAAGAGAGAGAACGAAGAAAAACTGTTCTTTGTAGCATCTCATAAAAAATACTCAAAATAGACTCTTCATCACTACTTTGCAAACTCAAAACAGGTACACTGTCCATCATATGTTCCACTTGTTGCAAGAGTTGTGAAAAATTTTCTTCAAAAGTTTGTGCATGTAAGGTAGCTATATGTCTTTGTGTCAAGATAGCTTCTTTCCTGAGTCCACTTAAAGTGATAGATAGAGCCGATACTGCAAGGGTTATAAGAAAAAGTCCAAATACAATATAAACTCTTATCTTCCCTGAGTGTGAAACCAATATTTTCATTTTGATTTCACGATTATAGGCTCAAGTGCATATTTTTTTGCTATTTTATAGAGTCTTCCATCTGCTTTTATATCTTTTATAAACTTTTCAACACGTACAAGAAAAGCCTCTTCATGCTTTGCCATTGCCCAACCATAAGGAGTTAAATGAAAAGTTTTTGGCGGTTTTATCAGCTTTGCCCAATCTCTTTGTGCTAGCATACGTATGCCAAAAGGGTAGTCAGTCATAAAAACATCTGCTCTACCTGATTGGACTTCTTGTTCTCTTGCCCCTAGCAAATCAACAACTAACAAGGTAGCATTTTTGAGATAATTTTGCATGATAGCTACATGATACGTGCCTTGTGCGACAGCTACTACTACCCCTTTTTTATCTATATCATCCCAAGTTTTAATACGATTGTTACTCTTTGTAGCAATAGCATAGATATCGCTTGAAAGGTGCGGTGTTGTAAGTTTGAGATGTTCCATCCTCTGTGGTGTTCTTCCTATCGCAAACATAGCGATGTCACATTTGTTAGAAGTTACATCGGATACAAGTTTTGAAAAAGAACTTTCAACAAACTCTACTTTTACTCCTAGTTCATTGGCAAACTCATACGCCAGTTCAACATCTACACCTTGTGGGATTTGAGTTCTAGGATCAATATAAGATATACCGTAGTATTCAGGCCATATACAAACACGAAGAGTTTTTGTTTCTGTGATAGAAGTAAGAATATCGGCTTGTATATTTACAAGAAAAATCATAAGTACAAATAACTTTTTCATGAATTCCTCCTATACGATGAGAGTATAACACAAAATTATTACATGTGAAGAATTTTTAAAAAAGTGTATGCTAAGGCGTAAAAAATATTCACTTTTGTGACATTATTGTAATCGCTTTGTGCTAAAATAACTATAAGAAAAAAAGGAGTTTTTTATGTACTTTAAAACAAAAATGACACTCGTTATCTCAGTGTTGATGGTTTTAGGTCTAAGTATATTTGGATTTTTTAGCTACCAAGATACCAAGAAAAATGCTGTTATCCAGATAGAATCAAGCCTAGTGATGGCTTCAAATTCACTCACTGATTATATAGATTTGTGGTTGCACTCTAAAAAAAGTGGCGTAAAAAATACTGCAAAGTCATTTAAGACGTAGAAGCAACAGCTACACAAGACCTCATAGATAGACTCAAAGAGGCTACGGAAGTTTTAGGGGCTATGGACTCTTAATATAGGGTTAGAAGATGGTTCGATGATACTAGGCAGTGAGAGTAAGTTACCAGATGATTATGATCCCAGAGTTCGCCCTTGGTACACTCAGGCTAAAGAGACAAAACAGCTTGGTATAACCGATATCTACACAGATGCAACTACTGGTAAACCTATCATCTCTATCATGGCACCTATCATGGAAGATAAGACTTTTTTAGGGGTATTTGGTATCGATATAGCACTTGATGCTATCACAAAAACTATCGGCAATGTCAATTTTAATGGAGGATATGGCGTACTGCAAGACTCAAAAGGTTTAGTAGTAGCTCACCCAAATAAAGAACTTCACGGAAAAGATTTATCTAAAATTCTTCCAGAACTTACTTCTCAATTTACAGATAAAGAACAAGGCATCATAAACTATACTTTCAATGGTGCTGAAAAAATTTATACTTTTAAAATCTCAAAAGAGAGTGGTTGGAGACCGGGTATCGCTTTTGACAAATCAGCCGCTTACAGTTTTTTAAACAAACAACTCCAAAAACTCCTCCTTCTAGGTCTTGTTATGGTTGCCTCTTCTATCTTTATCGTCATCATGCTGGTGAAGATACTTATAAAACCGCTTGATGAGTTAAACCTTCTTGTTCAAGACCTTTCAAGTTCAGAGGGAGATTTGAGACAGCGTCTGAGAGCTCATGAAAAAGATGAATTTGGTAATGTCTCTAGCAATATCAATAAATTTATAGAAAAGCTTCATGATATAGTTAAAAATGCAAAATCTATAAGCACTGAAAATGCTGCTATCTCAGAAGAACTTTCTCAAACAGCAACGCAAGTTGTAAAAAACGTAGAGATAGAATCTAAAATAGTATCGCAAACTCAATCAAAAGGAAAAAATCTCACCCTCAAACTAGAAACTTCCATAGAACAGGTTCAAGAGGCACAAAAAGGTCTTCAAGAGACAAACAACGATATAGCAAAGATAAAAGCAAAAGTGGAAAAACTTGAACTTACGATGCAAGAGACTGTTCAAAAAGAGCATATGCTCTCTGAAAATCTCAATCACGTAAGCCACAATGCAAATGATGTTAAAGAGGTATTAGGTATCATCCGCGATATCGCAGACCAAACCAATCTCTTAGCACTCAACGCTGCCATAGAAGCAGCAAGGGCTGGTGAACATGGACGTGGGTTTGCTGTGGTCGCAGATGAAGTAAGAAAACTAGCTGAACGCACGCAAAAATCTTTGGTTGAGATAGATGCAACTATCAATGTTGTTGTCCAATCCATCATGGAAGCAAATACAAATATCGCTGCAAATGCCAAAGAGGTAAGCGAGTTGGCGTTGATTTCCAATGAGTTGCAACAAGATATGAATACTATCGCTTCTATCATCAAAACGACTACACAAAGCACTACAAGTTCTGTTGCTACCTTTGTAGAAACCTCTTCTGAGATAGGTACTATCATGGAAGAGATTGAGAAGATAAATACAATTTCAAAAAGCAATGTCCAAAGCATAGAAAATGTATCTCAAGCTTCTGAGCATCTTCACTCGATGACTGAAAATCTCAACAACGAATTAGTCAAATTCAAATCATAAAAGAGAGCCATTTTAGGCTCTCTTTATAACTTACTTTTTATCCTTGATAATCAAAAAAAGTGCTCCAAAAACTGTTAGCATCCCTAGATACATATTTGAGGTAAAAGACTCATCCAAAAGAAGCACCCCAAGCAAGGATGCACTTATAGGGATGAGAAATGTCACCAAAAGCACTTTAGTCGCTCCCAAAGTTGCCAAAAGTTTAAAAAATATAATATAAGCAATCGCCGTAGAAAAGATAGCTAGATAGACAATATCACTCATGTTTTCAAAGCTATTTATCCCTACTGCATGAATGTTTTGATGAAAAAAGAGATACATCACAACACTGCTACATGTAAGCATTCCAAAAGCAGAAAAGATAGGGTCATGTGTTTTTAAAATTTTGCCAAATATCCCTGCAATCGCATAAGAGACAGGAGCTATTAAAGCGATAAGTTTATAACTATCTAAGCTCATCTCCTCTTGTGGGTTTAAGAGAAAAACTATACCCAAAAAACCTATCGTGATAGCCACTACTTTTAGCTTTGTGAGTTTTTCATCTTTGGTAAATAAATGCGCCAAAGCTGCGACAAAGATAGGTGTTGTTGCATTAAAAAGTGAAGCTAAAGAAGCTGTTATACCTTCTTGGGCGTAAGCAAATGCTAAAAAGGGAATGACATTGTTTAAAATCCCCATCACTAAAAAAGAGAGCCATAATTTCCAACTAAAATCAAACCGTACTTTTTTAAGTATCAAAAAGAGATATAGTGTCAATGCAGCAAAGAAAACTCTCAAAAAAACAATCTGTTCAAAGGAGAAAAAAAGCAAGGATTTTTCGATGAAGTAAAATGAACCTCCCCACAAGAAAGAGAGGATAAGAAGTAGATTGAAATGCCTCAACTCCATAATGAACCTTTTTTATCGGTAGTTTATACTAATGCTACCCAAAAAAGCAATCCAATTGTTGCTATCTTGCTCTACTCCCTCAACAACTCTCGTTGTTTTTTAGGAAGTTTGTTATAGATAAGTGCATAGGAGTGGTCGATGAGTTCTTTGAGGAGTGCCTGATCTACATCACCACCTATGGTTAGAGTATTCCAGTGTTTTTTATTCATATGGTAACCTGCTTTTATATCCTCATAGATGGAGCGAAGTTCAAGTGCATAAATAGGGTCACATTTGAGGTTTATACGAAGTGGTTTTTCATCTACAAAAAGAGCGAAAATCTTGTTGGCAACATGGTACACTCGAACTACCTCATCAAAAGGATAGTCATATGTAGCTCCCTGTTTTGAAAGCAAGTAGGCATCTATCTCATTAAAATTCATAACTCTTCTTCCTTTCTTACATGTAAGATTTTAAAGCTATACTCGACACGCCCAGCAGTTATCTTGGTCATGGCATGTCGCACAAGCAGGAGCAATTTCTCCGATAGAGTCATAGATGAATTTTTTCCAAAGTTTATCGGCAGGTTTTATCTCACACAGTGAGGGAAAATGCTCTTTCATATACTTTCCCATCTGTACACGATTTTCAAAGCCCAAGTCTTGATAAAGGTGATTCATCTCTAAAGATACCTTTGCTAGATATGGGGCTATCTCATGGAGAGCTTTTTCATCTTTTGCATACTCTTGCAAAAATTCTGTTACTTTATGCTCTAAGATATCAAGTGGTGTTTCATTTTTTACTATCATAAACTCATCTCCATCATCTTGCCATTGACTATTTCGCCAAACTCTACACCAAAATTGTAACTATCCCTCAACTCTACTTTTGTAGGGATAAGCTTTATTTTTAGTGGTTCCAGTGGTACACGAAATTTTAGCGCTTTTAACCTTGCATTTATCATATCCACAGCCTCACCACTCCAACCATAGCTTCCAAAACTAGCACCTATTTTACCTTTTTTTTCAAGTAACATCATACAACTCAATAGCTCCCATACAGGCTTTGGTGCATCCCCGTTTATAGTGGGTGCTCCGATAATTATACCCGTACTCTCTTCTAAGATAGTGAGCATATTTTGTTCATCAAGCGCACTTAAGTCATACAGATTTGCTATGAGTGAGTCATCTTCATCAACACCATCATAAATACTCTGCGCTATCTCTTTTGTATTTTTATAGCTTGTAACATAAAAAATAGAGACAACTTTTTTACCATGATGTCTGTCATTTTTTGTACTCCACATTTTATAAAGTTCGATATATTTGTTTGGATTGTTTCTTATGACAGGGCCATGAAGGTTTGCGATGATGTCTATCTCAAAGCGTTCATATAGCTTGAGTGCATTTAAAACATCACTCTTAAAAGGTCTCATGATATGGTCATAGTAGTACTTAAAAGCATAGTCAAAATCCCCCACCAAATCATCAAACAATCTGCTATCATGATAGTGAGAACCAAAAACATCCCCACTAAAAAGCACTTTATCCTCTACAAGATAACAGCTCATCGTCTCAGGCCAGTGTAGATTTGGAGTACTCAAAAACTGAAGTGTTTTTCCTCCTAGTTTTAACTCTTTGTTCGTCCAAACACTCTCAAAAACCATATCTTCTCTTCCCATGATAGCCTTAATCATTGAGGTTGCCATAGGGGAGATAAGTATCTTTGCATTTGGTGCTCTTTTTGTAAGCTCACCAAGTGCTCCACTGTGGTCAGGTTCAAGATGATGCATGATGATATAGCGTATCTCTTCATACTTGCAAACAGATTCAATCTTTATAAAGTACTCTTCACTAAACTCCTCTTTTACAGTATCAAAGATGATAACACCCTCAGTAGTTTTAAGAAGATAAGAGTTGTACGTCGTGCCATTTGCTGTTTTCATAATGATATCAAAGACTCTTATATCTGCATCACTAACACCTATATAGTAGAGGTCTTTTTTTATCTTTATGGCTTCAGCTTTCATTTTTGAGAACTATCCTTTTTAACCAAAGTGGCGTTGTGCCATTGAGCAGAGTTTGCAGAGTTTTTAAAACATCTTCTATCTTCTCCTCTTCATTTTTTGAGCGCATAGGATATATCCCTCTAGCTTGCACCAAAGTCGCCGCTTTGGGACCTATCTGTGAGACACATACTATCTGTGTTCTTCCCAAACACTCTATCTTATAGTTTAGTTTATCGCTCTCTTCTTCCACTTCCAAAGAGGCATCAAGTTCGGTGACAAAAGTGTAGCTTTGCGTATCAATTTTGTACATGTAAAACTTTTCACACCAGCCAAAATGCTGATTTACATGTACGCCATCAAGGGAAGCAAAAGAGATAAAAAGGCTCATTTAACACTCCTACTAAAGCTTTTGCTTCGCAAAGAATATTTCATATGATATAAACCTTGATATCTTCGTCGATAACTTTACTAAGCGTATCTTTTATAAGATCATACGTCCCAGTAGTAGCCAAAGAACATCCAGCACAATTTCCTTGATATGCAAGTCTTATCTCCACTTCAGGATTATGCATAAAATCAATCAACATGATATTGCCCCCATCTTTTACCAAGATGGGTCTTATATATCTCTGTATTGCATCTTTTACAACTGCCATTTGTTCCTCCTTCGTTTTTGCTCTAAATACTTCATTTTTCTTACATGTAAGATTGCGTGGCTTATCGACGCCACCCATCTGGATACGTGCCATAGCATGTCCGCTTAGAGCAGCATTTAACATACAGGTAAATCCCTCTTTGACTAACTCTTCTTGTGTTCTGTCTTTTAAAAGCAAAAGTCCTAGTCTAAAGTTTGCTCCTTGGTGATTTTTTGCAACTGCCCGTCTAAAGTGTTCTATCGCTTTTGGGATATCTTCACTCACACCAATGCTACTTTGATACATAAGTGCGAGATTATAATGTGCAGAGTCATTATCAAAGCTACTTGAACGCTCAAACCACTCTTTGGCTTTTTGTATATCTTTTGAGACACCTTCACCTTTTAGATACATCAGCCCCAGATTTGCCATAGCTTGGTCACTCTCTTTTGCAGCTTCTTCACTCCAAATCGCAAATGCCTTCTCAAAATCTTTTACTCTATATGCACTTAGTGCTTCTGTGTGACTCATCGTCTATCCTTTTTCAAAATCATACTTTTTAGATAAATCACTATCTACTTGCACACCCACAAGTACAAGGCTCACTTCCCGCATCAAGATAGACATTGTAGTTTTCACTGTTGAGTTTTTTAAAGCTACCATTGAGCGCTTTTGTGTAGATACTATCTATACTCAATGGCTCTTTTTTACTTGTATAAACATCTATGCCATTTTTAGCACAGGCTTTGTAAACTCCCTCGCCCATATGAAAAAAAATTGTTGATTTTACACCCAAATCTTTTAAGTACTCAGCACTCTTTAAACCATTGCCACACTCTTTGTTTTCAACAACTTTAAATGTACCCGTAGCCAAGTCTAAAAGTGCAAAATATGGGGCTTTCCCATATAGTTCAGAAAGTATCGTTGCCTCATTTGTATCTAGTGGAATTGCTAACATACCTCTCTCCTTTGTTTATCTTTTCATACAACTATACATAATGTGTTCCTCTGCGAATTTTGTGGAATACATTATGTATATAAAGCTTACATGTAAGGGAGAAAAAATGCTGACAAATAAAAAAATCATACGTGAACTCTTAGATGAATCTGCTTGTTCTCATAACAAAGAAAAAAAGAGTAGTTGTGACAAACCCCGCCCTGGAGCGACCAGTGGTGGTTGTGCTTTTGAGGGTGCGCAGATAGCTCTTTTTCCTTATGCAGATGCGGTGCATCTTGTCCATGCCCCTGCGACTTGCCAAGGAGCTTCTTGGGAAACGAGAGCTACTATGACAAGCTACGAGGGAGAAGATAACACACCTCTTGGTTACTGCACGGATATCACAACCAATGACATCATCTTTGGTGGGATAAAAAAACTCACTGAAAGTATAGATTATCTAGTCAAACACAAAAATCCAAAAGCAATCTTTGTCTATGAAACATGTGTCACTGCGATGATAGGCGATGATATCGACAATCTTGCACGCACAAAACAAGAGGAGCATGGCATCCCTATCATCATAGTACACGCACCTGGTTTTGTAGGAAGCAAAAACTTGGGTTCACGTCTTGGCGGAGTTGCCGTGCTAGAACAGCTCATCGGCACTCGTGAACCCCAAGTTATCCACCCCTTTGGCATCAATCTCATAGGCGAATACAACGTCACAGGAGATATGTGGCAGTACACTCCTATCTTAGAAAAAATCGGTATAAAAGTAGTCTCTACTCTAGCAGGAGATGGTCGTATTGAAGATATCCAGAGTGCTCATAGAGCAAAACTCAATGTCATAGTCTGCGCAAAATCTCTCATCACACTCTGTCGCAAGATGCAAGAAAAGTATGGCATACCTCACGTCTCCGTCTCTTTTTATGGCAAACGTGACACTTCAAATGCAATTCGTACTATCGTTGATGCCTTTGGTGATAGTGAACTAAGCCAAAAAGCTGAACGCATCATCGCTGAAGAAGAAGCCAAACTAGAAGAAAAGCTTACTCCTTTTAGAGAAATTTTGGGCAAGAAAAAAGCCATCCTAAACACTGGTGGCAATAAGTCATGGTCGATAGCCTCAGCACTCCAAGACATAGGCATAGAAGTCGTGGCAACAAGTGTGAGAAAAGCAACGCTCGAAGATATAGAGATAGCTAAAAAGTACGTCCCGATACTCATGCAAGTTCCCGCAAATGAACAAGCCAAACTCATAGATGAACACAAAGTCGATATCTTGCTTGCAGGTGGACGAAGTCTCTATACTGCTATCAAGAAAAAAGTAGCTTTTGTAGATGTCAACCAAGAGAAAAAAGTGAGCTATGGGGCATATAATGGTTTAGTCAATCTAGCCAAAGATGTCTGTAATGCTGTGCAAAATCCAGTCTTTAAGATAGTAGGAACAAAAGCTCCTTGGGAGGAGTAAAGGTTTATGACTTTTATATGAATTTATATTGGAGAATATTAATTTTATGTTATAATTCACGCACTTTAATGATAAAAATACTAAATTAAAAGGAGCGTTTATGGCATATTGGAGATGGGAGTCATCTTATTCTGTGGGCATTGCCGTCATTGATAATCAGCATAAACGCATCATAGAGTATATCAATGAACTCAATAATGCATTGGCATTTAAAACTGAGGACAAAGTACACGATATCATCTTGCAATTAGTAGAATATACCGTATCGCATTTTTCATTTGAAGAGCGTCTCATGCAAGAAGCAGGTTATCCGATGTTACAACCTCACAAAGATGTTCACAATGCTTTTATAGAGCGTATCAACTTTTTTAAAGAGCGTTTTGAAAATGGTGAAGATATCACAAAACAACTTATGCTTGACCTTCAAATGTGGCTTATCAATCATATCCAACATGATGATACTGATTATAAAGAGATTGTTCAAAATATGCTAAAAAAGAGAGAAATCGCACCAAATGAGGGTAGTATCAAAAACAAATGGCTCAAAAACCTAGTCAATAAGTTTTTCAAATAACCACTTACTAAGACAAGGAGTTCCACTCACAAGATAGATCTCCTTGTTGCTCTAAAGTCTTTTAGTACTCATCCTCTTCATCTTCTTCAAATTCTTCTTCTTCCTCTTCAAAGTAGATATCTTCATCATTACCATCATAGTTATAATCACTTACAAAGATAGGATCATTCTCCTCTTCTTCTATCTCATCTTCCTCATAAGTATCATCATCTTGCAAAATTTCTTCAACTCTATCAAGAAAATCATCAATATTTCCATCGTATAGCTTTGCATAACGCATTGCATCATCAATAAACTCTTCTGAGCAGCCATACTCTTGCAATTTATCCTTCAAATCACTCATTATCTACCTTTTGTTTTTTTGGCATTTTACACTAATTTTTTGCGTTTTTCAATTTACTTTTTTCCAGTAAATAGAGCTCTATTTTAGCGGAACACTTCATGTATAACCATATATAAAAACTTTTACATGTAAAGAGTATGCTATGACTAAACCACTCCAGATAAATCCTCTCAAACTCTCTCAGCCTATGGGGGCACTTCTGTGTTTTTTGGGTATCAAAAACACTATGCCACTCATGCATGGTGCGCAAGGATGTGCAAGTTTTTCAAAAGTATTTTTTACACGCCACTTCAATGACCCCATAGCTGTCCAAACCACAGCGGTCAATGACATCACAGCGGTGGTTGATGGAGGAGATTACTCTATCAGTGAAGCTATAAAAAACATCACAAAAAAAGTACAACCTGAACTCATCGGACTTTTTACAACAGGGCTTACAGAAACAAAAGGGGATGATATCAAAGGTGCAACTTTTCTTTTAAAAGATACGATTGATATGGTTTATGTAAATACCCCTGATTTTGAAGGTGGTTTAGAGAGTGGGTATGCAAAATCCATCGAAGCCATCATCGAGCAGTTAGTAGAAAAAACAGATACTATAAATACACAAAAAGCGCTTCTCATCCCAAATGTAAACCTCACCCCCCTCGAAGTGGAGAAGATAAAAGAGCAGATAAGCCTTTTTGGTTTTGAAACCTATGCTCTGCCTGATATAAGCGACTCTCTTGATGGACACTTAGGTCTTAAACAAGGAGCACTCAGTAGTGGTGGGATCAGCAAAGAGGAGATAAAAACTCTTGCAAATAGCTCTGTTGTCATAACCGTTGGAGAGTCTGTACAAAAATGTGGACAAAAATTGCGAGAGAAAAATACAAAAGTATCTCATCTGCATTTTGATTCTCTGGGTGGCTTACAAAATAGTGATGAATTTTATGGCGAATTGATGCGCTTCAAAGAACTCTCAAAACCAAATCCAAGTATCGTAAGATGGAGAAAAAGGCTTCAAGATGCACTTTTAGATACTCACTTTGCACTTGGTGGCTCCAAAGTCATCGTCGCCCTCGAACCAGACCAAATACTCAGCATTGTAAACACGCTCAGCGAAGCTGGAGTCAAAGTCGATACAGTGGTAAGCCCTACAAAAAGCAAGGCACTAGAATCTCTTACATGTAAGATTATCATCGGGGATTTTGAAGACGTTGAGCACAACTTGAGTGAAAATGACATGCTCATAAGTAACTTTCATGCAGAGCGCCTTGTAAAAAAGTATAAAAAATCTGTTTTATTTAGAGGTTTCCCAAACTATGAAGTAGTAGGAAATCAACTTAAAAATGATGTGCTGTATGAGGGAAGTACGATGCTTCTTTGCGAAGTAGCAAATATACTTGCTCATCATAAAAATGCAAACCATTAAAAGCTATGGAACACATTATGTATATCCTTAGTTATATTTTATTATAGGAGATTTTATGAGCTCAACTATCAAGGTTTCATCAACTTCAACAGCAAGTGGAAGTATCAGAGTAGCTTTCGCTACAAATGACAATGAAAACATAGATGCTCACTTTGGTGGAGCAAAACAATTTAACATATATGATATCTCCAAAGAGAGTTTTGCAATATCTTCTATCATAAAAATACAAGAGAAAAATACAGATAAAACGATAGCTTTACTTAAAGGCTCTGATATAGTTTATTTTGTAGAGATAGGTCCAGCTGCGGCTGCAAAAGTTATCAACTCTGGTGTTTTTCCTATCAAGTACAAAGAAGTAGTTTCGATAGATACGGAGATACTGAAGTTACAAAAAATGTTAAATGACAATCCCCCTCCATTTATCAAAAAGATTTTAGAAAAGAGAGCTGCCTAAGATGGAAAATTTATTTACAACAACGCTGATAGGTCAAGTGCGCGCACTTGACCAGTTTGGCACATGGGCAAACAAAGATGACAAAGAGATACTTTGTGAAAAGTATGTAAAAACAAAAGAAGATTTAAAAAACATCCCTGTCATCGCAGATATCGATGAAATGCAAATACAAGATATAAGGCTTATCTTTCAAGCGCTTGCACTTGCCTTTGAAAAGAAAAACGGCGTTATGTGTTCTGTGGTCATGGAGATGAGTCATGAGGGCTTTGGTCGTGCTGTTGTGATAGCAGAGAAGATAGTCATCGTAAACAAATTTTTCAAAGATGCTCACAGATACTCTTTTAGAACCTATGAAGAGTTTTTAGAAGAGGGTGAAAAAATGCTTGAAAATGCATTGAAAATTTATGAACAATACAAAAAATAAGGAAAATTCATGGCAAATATAGGAATTTTTTGTGCAACTGCTGGTGGAACTTCTATGAAGATAGCAGATGCTTTGGCTGAAGCGTTTGAGGTTGATGAAGTTATCAATATGGAAGATGATTTTGATGACGTAGAACAACTGCAAGAGTATGATGTTCTTTTTATAGGAAGTTCCACTTGGGGACAAGGTGATGTGCATCACTCTTGGGTTGACCCACTGTTTGAAATAAGCTCTGATGGTATTGATTTTAGTGGTAAAAAAGTTGCTTTTTTTGGAGCAGGTGATAGTGTAAAACATGGTGAGCATTTTTGCAGTGCACTTGGAAAACTGCATAAAGCATTTGTAGATGCTGGGGCAACACCTTTTGGGTATTTTCCAAAAGATGGTTATAACTATGAGTTTTCATTGGCAGAACTTGATGACAAACTTTGTGGTTTGGCGATTGATGAGCACAATGAATCAGATAAAACACCAAAGAGGATAGAAACTTGGATAGAGTCACTCAAATCTGAGATATAAAGGATAAGCTATGACAAACACTAAAACATTGAAAGCATTTTATGAACTTAGCGACGCAGAAGAGTACTTTGACTTTTTTGAGTTGGAGTATGATGAAAATCTTTTACATGTAAAGCGTTCACATATACTCAAAGAGTATGGAAATATGATCAAAACAGGTCTTAACCACCTCAAAGAACAAGAGGATAGACTTCTTGATTTTTTAAAGTTTTCTCTTTTAAAGGTATATGGTGATTTTAAAAATGGCTATGCTCCAAGAGCTGCTGATGTTTGGAACATGTTTGAAAATGGCAAACCAAAAGGGTGTTTAGCGTGTAGCTTACAAGGAGGCGATTGTGATTGTTGATCCAAATACAAAACTGTACGACAGTGTGACTGCTTCTCTCTCAGCACGTGATGCTGATGAGCCTCTTTTTGTAGCAGGACAAAAGGTTGAGCTTTTAGAAGATGTAGTCAATGACGGAACATATCCTCACTCACCCATAGGTACTTTGATGATGCCAAAAGGCTCAGTAGGTTACATAAAATCTATGGGAGAGTTTTTACAAGTTATCAGAGTATATGAAGTGCATTTTTTTGGTACAGATATGGAAGTGGATATCATAGGGTGTCGTGAGCATGAACTCAAAGCACTCGAAGATGGCAACCTCAGTGAAGCCACAGAGGGAGAGCTTTTTAGAAAAATGTTAGAAGAAAAAAGAAAAAACAACAAACCCAAAAAGGAGATTAAAATATGGCAAAAGTAATTTTCATGCATTTTGATGAAAAAGCTGATGGTATCTATGATGCAAAGATAGGTGAGCCTCTTGTAAGATTGGCTAAAGAAAAAGGTATTCCACTCACTACATGTAGCAGTGACAATTATAAAAACTGTTTGGTAAGTGTTGAACACATAGCAGATGTTGAGCCTACAAGTTATATGGAAGATGAAGAGTTAGATATCTTAGTAGAATTAGGTGCGATATCTTCAGATGATGCACACCAGTGCCAGCAGTACACAATCAGTCCAAAGATAAGAATAGCCCCTATGATGTTAATCAAGGGTGATGTTTTAATCAAACCATTTAAACTATAAAAAAAGGATTCACATGACAACTAGAGTAGAAATAGTAAATGATTTCTTAGCTATAAACGTAAAAGAAGGTGCTACGATTCAAGATATCGTAGAGGCAAGCGGTAGCGCATTACCATTTGGTTGTAGAGATGGTGAGTGTGGTACATGTGTTGTTGAAGTTGTACAAGGTATGGAATTTTTGTCTGACAAGACAGAAAAAGAGTTTAAAGTACTGAAAGAGATTTGTTCAGGTACTTGTACACCAAACTCACGCCTCTCTTGCCAAATGAAAATTGCAAAGCCAAATGGTATAGTACGTCTTAAGTACTAAGATTAAAAAATATACAATGATACCTACCCAAACAAGATTTTGTTTGGGTAAACTTTTGGTATGAGCATGTTTCTTCAACCTAAACAAAAACAATCATTGCAACTCTCGCTTAAGCTGTGGCTTCCGCTACTACAAGCACCCCTAGATGAATTAGAAACGATTTTTAAAGAGAAGTCTTACGAAAATCCTTTTTTAGAGTACACTTCAAACATAGAGTCAAGTTATAGCTCTCGTGGAAGTGATTTTGAAAAAAGAGCTTTCATAGAAAACACTTCTTTAGCAAAAGAGTCTTTGTATGACAAAATCTCCGAACAACTCACAGCCCCACTTTTTCCAACTCCAAATTCTCAAAAAGTAGCTTTTGAAATACTAAACAACATCAGCAATGAGGGCTATTTTGAGGGAGATATCGAGCAAGTTGCTATCACTTGTAACACTACAAATGAGTTTGTACAAAGTGTAAGAAAGAGATTTGCAAACTTGGAACCTGTTGGTGTTGGTGCACTTAATTTAGAAGAGTCCTTTTTGTTTCAACTAGATAACTTAGAGATAAAAGAGGAGTTGGCTATCTTTGTAAAAACCTTGATAGCAAATCTAAAAACTTTAGACAAGTACTATAAACACCACCTCTTTGAAGAAGCAAAAAATGTAATCAAAAAGTTTAATTCTCCCCCAGCACTGGAGTATATGAGTGACGATGTACAGATAGTGCCTGATTTTTTTGTAGAAGTTGATGATGATATCACTGTAAAGATAAACAATGACTACTATCCTGATGTAGTAGTGAGTGACCCTTTTGGCACTAAAAACAGTGAACTCAAAGATAAACTCAAAGAAGCAAGAGATATGGTAAATCTACTAGAACTTCGTAAAGCAACACTCTACAAACTCATACTTGTCATCGTAGAAAAACAAGTTGGATTTTTCATAGGGAGTGAGTTAAAACCCCTGACTATGGCTATCATCGCTGATGAACTTGGCTTTGATGAATCAACTATCAGCCGTGCTGTTTCAAATAAATATATCCAGTGTAAACGAGGTATTTTTTCTTTAAAATCTTTTTTTACCAATGAAGTCTCTAGTGGACTCTCATCCTCGGAGATAAAAAACTATATCTCCAATCTTGTAGAAAATGAATCAAAAGAAAACCCTTTGACTGATG
>DKEY01000012.1:13009-14250 GCA_002469305.1 Sulfurospirillum sp. UBA6810 | reverse complement strand
GGGCATTTTTTATCGCACTTTTACCTCCGTTTATCAAGCAAGACTTGCCACTTATCCCTCAGATAAGTGTTCTACTTTTTATCATCCTCTCTTTAGAATTTATATGCTTGATTATTTATGCTAGTGGTGGAAGTACCTTACGAAAATTTTTACAAAAAAGTGATAATGTAAAGCTTATGAATAAAGTTGCAGGGACTTTGATGTTAGGAGTAGGAGCTTGGCTAGCTTTTGGCTAATCAACCTCCTTTTGCAATTTCCTGTTCGCAAGTGTGTGCAGGACAATAGTAAATCTCAGCACTATAATAAATAATCAAAGCAAGCCCCAAAAGTAACATGAAATACCTCATAAAATTCCTTTCAAAGAACTCTACATGTAAGGTTTTACATGTAGAGGATTATGCTTGTAAACCTTTTAGTTTTAAATACTCGCTACTACTGATATGTAGCTCTTCATCTGTACCTATGGCTGAAACTTTACCATGCTTTAAAACGACTATCTTATCTGCTTTTTGAACGGTACTTAGTCTGTGCGCTATCACAAATGTTATCTTGTCTTTTACCAAGTTTTCCATAGCTTGAGTTATTTTTAACTCACTTTTGCTATCAAGCGCACTTGTTGCTTCATCAAAGATGAGAATTTTTGGGTTGATATAGATAGCTCTAGCGATTGCTATACGCTGTCTTTGTCCACCTGAAAGATTTGCTCCAAACTCATCAAGTCTTGTGTGTATGCCCTCTGGTAATTCACTTATAAACTCATAGGCATTTGCTTTTTTAAGGGCATCGATAACTTTTTGCTCATCTATCTCTTTTCCATAAGCGACATTTGCTGCAACACTCTCTCTAAAGATATAAACTCTTTGTGTTACTATCGCGATAGAATCCCGCAGACTTTGGAGGGAAAAGTCTCTTATATCTGTGCCATTGATTGTAATTTTTCCACTGCTTGGGTCAAAAAAACGGATGAGTAGATTGACAAGAGAGCTTTTTCCTCCACCACTATCTCCTACTAAAGCTACAAATTCACTTTTGGAAACAGAGATATTGATTCCATTGAGTGCTCTTTTGTCACCATATTTTAGCTTCACATCTTTAAATTCTATATTTTCAATAATTTCAGGGATTTCTTTTTCCCCTCCTGTGATTTCAGGTTTTTTATCAAGGAGAAAAAATATCCTCTCACTAGCAGCTATAGCTTCTTGGAGATTATTGTAAAGTCCTGAGAGTTTTTTGATAGGAGT
>DKEY01000012.1:11583-12998 GCA_002469305.1 Sulfurospirillum sp. UBA6810 | reverse complement strand
ATAACTTGAGTTCCTCCTACGATGATAACTGTTGCAACACCGACTGAACCTAAAGTTTCCATCAAAGGACTTACTAGTTGGGAAACCTTAACAGATTTCATAGTGAGTTTAAAGTAGTTGTTGTTTTCATGAGCAAAGATGTCACTCTCATGTTTCATCGCACTGTTTGCTTTGATAACTTCTATGTTATTAAATATTTCGCTTAGTTTTGCTGTGATATCAGAGATTTTTTCTTGTGATTGTCTTGAAATCCGTTTCATCTTTTTTGCAAGTTTACTGAGAGGGATGATAGCAAGAGGCAAGATGATAAGTGAGTAAAATGCCAAAGTAGGGCTTTGATATATAACGACACACACAAGACCAACGATAGTGAAGAGTTCTCTGAAAAATTCAGGGATGAGATTTGATACAACGGTTCTTACTTTTTCTACATCATTTGTGTTTCTACTTATAAGTTCACCCGTTCTATACTCATGAAAAAAACTCAAATCTTGGATGAGGATATTATTTAAAATCTTGTCTCGAAATCTTCTGATGATATCATGTCCAATGTAGCTTGTAAAATAAGACTGCATATATCTTCCAGACTCTTTGGCAACATAGACACCGATGATAGCATATGGAAGGAGTTTGAGCATATCTGCATCTTTTGCGATAAAGATTTCATCCAAAAGAGGTTTTACAAGATAAGCTGATATCGCTGTTCCCCCAGAAGCTAAAATCATGCCTAAAATGGCAAAAATAAAGTAAGGAATATAGTCCTTAAAGTAAGGAGAAAATCTCTGTAAAACCGATTTGAGACCTTCCATTATTCGGCCTTTTCCCAAAGCGTTCCTGTTGCTGTATCCATGAGTGCTATGCCTTTACATGTAAGCTTTTCTCGAAGTTCATCTGCAAGTGCAAAATCTTTAGCTTTTTTTGCTTCACTTCGCTGTAAAATCAAGCTTTCTATCTCTTGTTTCTCTTCTTCGCTGATACCTATTTGAAAATATGCATATGGGTCTTTTGCACCAATGCCTAAGAGTTTTTCTATCCATTCGAGGTTTGCATTTATCTCAAATTTTGATTCTTTGTCTTTTGGATTTGTATCTAGTTTTTCATTTGCTTTTGCTATCATCTCATCTAGTATAGAGAGAGCTTTTGAGATATTTAAATCTTCACTCAAAGCTTCAAGCATGGCTTTTTTAAACTCTTTGTTTACAGCAGATTTTTTACCCTCATAAACTCGTTTTTTAAGCCTATAAAGTTTATCTAGTCTTTTTTTGCTTACGAGCAAATCAACTTCTGAAAAGTTAAAGTTAGCTCTGTAGTGTGTAGATAAAAGATAAAATCTTATAATCTCTCCATCATAAGAGGCAAGAGCATCTTTTAAGAAAAAGCTATTGCCCAAAGATTTACTCATCTTTTCGCCATTT
>DKEY01000012.1:0-11555 GCA_002469305.1 Sulfurospirillum sp. UBA6810 | reverse complement strand
CAGCTTCATTTTCATGGTGAGGAAAAAGCAAATCAGCTCCACCAGCGTGGATATCTATCTGAAAAGCACCCTCGCTTTTCATATGCTTTTCTATCATGCAAGAACACTCTATGTGCCAACCAGGACGGCCTGCTCCAAAAGAGGCTTCATATGTAGGCTCATCTGCTTTTGAGTATTTCCAAAGAGCGAAGTCTTTTGCATCTCTTTTTTCACTATTTGTTTCTACTCTTGATTTGGCATCTTCTTCTTTGATATTCATATGAGAAAGGCTGAGATAGGAGTCATCTTTTGTTGTATCAAAGTAGATACCATCACTTGTTTTATAGGCGATATCTTTTTCCAAAAGAGCTTTTGTAAACGCTACTATCTCTTCAATACTCTGGGTTGCTTTTGGCTCAATATCCGCATCTTTTACGCCGATTTGATTCATCTCCTCTTTGTATCTTTTGATGTAAAAAGAGGTTATCTCTTCTAAACTTTTTCCACTTTCATTCATCTTTTTTATGATTTTATCGTCGATATCTGTGAAGTTTTTTGCAAAAGTGACTTTATAATCTAAGTTCTCAAAAGTTCGTCTGAGCAAATCAAAAGCGATAGCACTTCTTGCATGTCCTAAGTGAGCGTCGTCATATACCGTGGGACCACAAACATATATCTTGACTTCACCACTTTTTATAGGTACAAATTCTACTTTTTGTCTTTGTACCGAATCATAAATAGTCATTAATTATTTCCTTAATCCATAGAAGAGTTGGTATGTAAATGATAAGCATACCAACAAATATTGCTAATTTTTTATCGAGTATTATATCTAAAAACATTTTTACACCAAATGATTTGATTGTAAAAAACAAAAGAACAAAACCTGCACAAGAACTTGCGAGCGCTAATCCCATAACACCAAAAGGCTTTATGAAAAGAGCATAAAATAAAACATTTGATATCAGTGCATACATGGAGATTTTTGCAGCCTCTTTTTGTTTATGAGAAGCGTATAACCAAAGTGAAAAAAGCTTCGCCAAACCAAAAGGAAGTAAGCCTAGAAGATACATTTGTAAGACATTTGCACTTGTTAGGGAGTCATACTCTGTAAATGCTCCTCTTTGAAAGAGAACTCTGATAATCTCTTCGCTGAGTATGTAGCCACCGATGGTTGAAAGAGTTAAAAGAAAAAATAAAATCCAAAATCCATCTTTAAACATCTGGTGTGATTTTTCTCTCTCATTGGCTTTGATGTATCTAGCAATGCGAGGAAAAATTCCCACTGAAAGTGCTATGGCAAAGAGGGCAAGAGGAAGTTGAAAAACTCTGTTAGCATAGTAAAGATAGCTGATACTTCCTGTTGCTAAAAAGCTTGCTATGGCAGTATCCAAAAATGCTGAAATCTGTGGGGTAGAGTTTCCTATGATGGCATGAGAAAAGGAGTGAAAAAAGCTCTTTTCTTCTGCTTTTATATCTTTTCTTTTTCTACATGTAAAGCCTGATGTAAAGATTTTGAGGAGGTTTCTATTTTTAATTGCTATAAAGTGGGTGAAAAGTTGTAAAAAACCACCTGCTATGACAGCATAACTCATCGCATACACGATAGTCTCTTTACTCATACCTTGCGTAAGTAACAAAGAACAAATCAAAGCTATATTGAGTAAAGCTGTTGAAAAAGCAGTTGTTGCAAAATGATTTTTGTACTGTAAAAGTGATGAGAAAAATGTTACACAAAAAATCAAAGGAAGATAGTAAAAATTGATAGCAACCAAAGGAGAAGCTATATCTATGGTCTTTTCATCAAATCCAAGAGCTATGATTTTGGCAAAAAAACCACTAAAAAGAGTTACTATGAACGAAATAAATAGTATAAAGAGCAAAAATTTTGTAAAAATCCGATATGTAAATACGGATTTATTTTTTGATTTTATGAAAGAGGGTATAAAACTTTGAGAAAAGGCACCTTCAGCGAAAATTCTTCTAAATAGATTTGGCAGTTTAAAGGCAACAAAGAAAATATCACTATATATGTTTGCACCAAGAATTGATGCTGTCAGTAAATCTCTAACAAAGCCAAATATTCTTGATGTTAATATGCCAATGCTATTGGTAAAAAAAGATTTGATTATCATGGGCGAATTTTAGCAAAAAGTTAGTTAAATAGGGCTGTTTTTTAAAAGAGATTTATATTTTTATAGTATAATAGAATTGATATTTGTAAATACAAAGGTTGGTTAAATGGGATTATTTGACAAGATTATAGGGGATAAAAGTTCAGAGGTAGATACTCAACAAGAGGAAAAACCAGACTTTAAATCTATAATTGTTGAGAGTGAAAATATACCAAGAGAACTAAAAAGTGTAGCAGTTGCAAATAAACTAAGGGTAGATGAGCTCGATTTTAAAATCTTAAAAGTAAAGACTTTATATTCAGATGGAAAAGAAGAGGGTTGGATAGAAGTTGATGATGCAAAACTAAAAATGTTTGACTCAGAAGATTTTTTACTCAATGAAAATTTAAAAATTAAGCAATCTTTTAAAGTAGATATACATAAGAAAATTGATGAAGAAGAGAGACCAAAGCTTCCAGATATCACTCTTAGTGGCAATAAGCTTTTAACGAGGATAATTGCCAATATCAAAAAAGATTTACATTTAAAATATTTTTCACAATTAGAAGCAAGTATCATAGAAGAGATAAATAAAAAGAAGATAAAAGCAGGTGTGTTTGTAGGTGTCAATGATGCAAACTTGCAAAGAGAAGTCAAAAAGATAGTTGCTGGTGTAAGAGTGAATGGGGTTTTAAGTGAAGACCACTCTTTTATAGTTTCTCAGTGTATTGACCCAATCGCACCTATCAATGATGATTTAATTTATCATTACAAAAAGAAGATAAAAAAAGAAGATGCTCATGGGAGAGTTGATTATTCACGTAGAGGTTATATACTGGCAGTTGATGAAAATGAATGTGTAATCGAGTATATAAAAGCAAAAAAAGGTAAAGCTGGTAGGAATTGTCAAGGTAAATATCTAGCAGTTGCTGAGCCAAAAGTACAACATGAAGTTGCTATAAGTGTGAGTGAAAACATAACTAAAAAAGAAGATGAGGATAGAATAAAGTATATCTCAAAAAAGAGTGGTTATGTAACAGAGATAAGCCCTAACTCTTTTGACATTGATGATCAGATGGAGATAGATGAGATAAGTTTTAGATCAACTGGTTCTATCGAAACAAGTATGAGTTCAAACGTGAAGATAAATATCAAAGAAGCAGATACGCTCAAAGATGCTATTGGCCCTGGCATGAGTGTTGAAACAAGTGAGCTTAATGTCGATGGAAATGTTGGAAGTGGTGCAAAGATAAAAGTCAATAAACTGCAAATCGGTGGACAGACACATAAAACCTCTACTATATATGCGAAAGAGGCACACATAGTAACACACAGAGGAGAGATAACAGGAGAAGTTATCTCGATAGATAGATTAGAGGGCGGAAAAGTTATCGGGGATATTGTTGAGATAAAACAAGTTATTGGTGGAGAGATTATCGCTAAAAGTGTCCTTATAGATGAATTAGTATCAAATGCAACTATCATAGCCTCAGAAAGAATAGAGATAAAAGAGTTAAAAGGAAATAACAATAAGTTTCTCATAGACCCAACTGTTACAAAAGAGTTTAATGAACAAATAGAAAAGATAAATCAAGAGATTAAAGATTTAAAAATCAGATTGAAGCCTATACCTACACAGTTAGATGATAGAAAAAGACTTATTGATAAAACTAAACCTACGGTCAATATGGTAAAAGAGAAAATCGAAGAGTTAAAAAATGATGGTAAAACACCTCCTGTAACGCTTGTAGGGAAAATAAAAGAGTTTCAACTTATGGTCAATAACTATAATGAAATGCTAAAAAATTATAAAGAGCAAAAAGCTAAACTACAAGATCTCAATAGCGACTTAGATGAAGTTCAATTAAAAGTTTTTACTGCTAAAATTATAAATCATTCACCATGGCTAGAGTTCAATGAGATAAAATTTAAACTCATTTCTCCTCCTACTGAAATCTCTTACAATACAAAAGACCACGAAATAGTGAGGGAAATGATGTTAAAACAAGTTGGTGATGGACAGTATAAAATAGAAAGATCAAGCGAGTATAGTTCATAATGGTAGTAGGAATATTTGGAAAAGTTGTAAAAAAAGAGCCAACTTTTTTACATGTAAAGACAGATGGCGGGCTTTTGTATAAGGTAAATATCTCTTTATATACTTCTTCGAAAGTGCAGCTTGGTGAAATTTCGATGCATATCACTCAAATCATAAGAGAAGATATGCATAGCATGTATGGTTTCATCGAAGTAGAAGAAAAGTTGGTTTTTGATACTTTGGTAAAGCTCAATGGCATCGGACCATCGACTGCTCTTGCTGTTTGCTCAACACTAACACCCTCGGAGTTTTCAACTGCTTTGTTATCAGGAAATATAGATGCGTTTAAAAAAGTTCCTGGTATAGGTCCAAAGAGTGCAAAGAGGATACTTGTGGAGTTGAGTGATTTCTCAATAGAAAATGTAGAAGATAAAAATACAAATACATCTTTCAATGAAGCTTTACAAGCATTGGAGAGTTTAGGATTTAAAAAAGAGAGTGTCAAAAAAGTCCTCTCTACATGTAGCGCTAATGACACAAGTTCTTTGATAAAAGAAGCTTTACAAAAGTTAGCAAAATAAAAAATATAAGTTTATGAAGGTTAGATAGATGAAGATAGCTGTACTTTTTGGTGCAAAAAGTTTTGAACATGAGATTAGTGTTGTAAGTGCGATAGCGTTAAAAAAAGTTTTAAATTCTGAAATTGTTTACATATTTTGTGATTTCAATAGAGATTTTTACTTGATTCCTACTGATAAAATAAATTCAAAAAGATTTAGTAGTGGGAAATATAAAAAGGACAAAAAACTAGAGATAAAAAATGGTGGTTTTTTCCAAAAATCACTCACTGGATACAAGCAATTGGATTTTGATTTTGTCCTCAATGTGATACACGGAAGTGATGGAGAAGATGGCAAAATATCTTCTATACTTGATTTTTTCAATATAAACTACATAGGTCCAAGAATAGAAGCTAGTGTGTTAAGCTATAACAAACTCTATACAAAAATGTACGCGAAAGAGATTGGTGTAAAATCTTTGGATTATACTGTTTTAAACAAAGAAGATAGTAGAGATATCAAGCTTACATTTCCTGTTATCATCAAACCCTCAAGACTAGGGAGTTCTATCGGCATAAGTATTGTAAAAAGCAAAGGAGAGTTTGATTATGCTCTTGATGTTGCTTATGAGTTTGACAATCAAGTGCTCATAGAACCATTTATCCAAGGGATAAAAGAGTATAACTTAGCAGGCTGTTATGCAGATAATGAATTTAAATTTTCTATCGTAGAAGAGCCACAAAAAGAGGAATTTTTAGACTTTGACAAAAAATATTTGGATTTTTCAAGAACAAAAAGAGTCAATGAAGCCGAACTTGATGCAAGTATGGTAGAAAAACTCCAAGATGCTTTCAAAAAGATATATGGCAATATCTTCAAAGGAGCACTCATAAGATGTGATTTTTTTGTACATGAAAATGAAGTCTATATCAATGAAATAAACCCAGTACCAGGAAGTATGGCAAACTATCTTTTTAGTGATTTTGAAGATACATTACTAAAACTATCTGCTAGTTTGCCAAAGCAACAAAAGATTATTTGTGACTATAAGTATATAAATTCTATTCAAGCAGCAAAAGGCAAATAATTGTTACATGTAAGAAAGGTTTTGTGATGGTTACTTACTCAAAAAATGAGATAATGACTGCAACTGATATCGTTAGAAACTTTAGCGCAGCACTTAACAGTGTCTCCACAAAAGAAAAAGATAAAATCGTTATAGTGAAAAATAATCGCCTAGAAGCAGTACTTATCAGCGTAGAAGAGTATGAAAAGATGAGAGAGGCAGTTGACATACTGCAAAAAATTTATAATAAAACTAAAATGAATAATAATGGCAATTAGAGAAGTCCTCCACGATAATAGTAACTATAAAATAAGCTATGAAATTATAAATCCTCAAGCAAAACAAGATATGATTTTTTTGCATGGTTGGGGAAGTAATAAAGAGATAATGAAGAGCTCTTTTAAAGGGGTTTTTCAAGACTTTAGACACATCTATATAGATATGCCAGGTTTTGGTAACTCTTCTATAAATAAGCCTATTTGCACACAAGATTATGCAAATATCATAGATATATTTTTAAAAGACTTACATGTAGAAAAGAATTTTATCTTTGGGCACTCTTTTGGAGGCAAAGTAGCAACTCTTTTAAATCCCAAAATACTTGTTTTACTAAGTTCTGCTGGCATCGTTGTTGAAAAAAAACTCTCTGTAAAAATGAAGATAAAAGTTTTTAAATTATTTAAAAATATTCTGCCAAAAGGGATGTTTAGATTTTTTGCTTCAAAAGATGTAAGTGGCATGAGTCAAGTGATGTATGAAGTGTTTAAAAAAGTTGTTGATGAAGATTTTACAGATAAATTTGCTTCAAGAAAGAATAAAACTTTTATATTTTGGGGTAAAAATGATAGTGCGACACCACTTGAAAGTGGGAAAAATATCCATACTTTGATAAAAAATAGTAGTTTTAACTTTTATGATGGGGATCACTTCTTTTTCACAAAATATGCAAAAGATATTGAAAAAGAGGTTATAGTAGGGATATGATGGATTTACAAATTTATAAAGATGTCTTTTTATTTATTTCACATGTAGTTTTTGTATTGACTTTAGGTTACTATGTTATCAGTGCTCTTCAGTGGTATAGTTACAGACTAGAGCGTGTAGTTTTAAACTATAAAAGATATGATTGGCATATGTTTTTCTTCCTGTTTCCAACATTTATATACTACGTTGGAGGAGAATATTTTCTTTTATATCTTTACTTTATTTTTCTTCCGACACTTTATATGTGGTATAAGAAACTAGATAAAAAACTTATTTTTACCTCACGTGTTAAAAGATTTTTTTTATTTCTTTTTATAGCAACAATTTTTCAAAATATTTTGTGTCTAATATCTCCTTTATGTGAACTTTATGGAGCAATTTTACCAGTATTTGTTGCTGTTTTTATAAGCTGGTTATTTGAGAAGATACTTTTTGAAGGGTATAAAAAATCTGCTCAAAAAGAGCTTTATAGCAGAAAAGATTTAGTAGTTATCGCTATAACAGCAAGTTATGGAAAAACGAGTATAAAAAATTATCTTTTTCAAATTTTATCAAATAAGTACAAATGCTATATGACACCAAGAAGTGTCAATACTCTTGGCGGGATTATCAAAGATATCAATGATGATTTGCCAAAAGACATAGAGATATATATAGTAGAAGCTGGAGCAAGACTCAAAGGTGATATCAATGAAATAGCAACCTTTATAAATCCTCACTACTCTATCGTAGGACAAATTGGTGAGCAACACCTTGAGTACTTTAAAAGTTTAGAAAATATACGCAATACAAAGATGGAACTTATAAATTCAAATAGATTGCAAAAAGCATATGTTCATCAAAGTGCAAATATCAATCCAAGTGAAGGTATTATTGTTTATGGTGATGAATTACACAATCTAAAATCAACACTTGATGGACTCTATTTTGATGTAGAAATACAAGCAAAAGTTGAGAGCTTTTTTACTCCTTTGCTTGGAGCATTTAATGCTTCAAATTTACTTGCCTGTATCAAAGTTGCGCTCTCTTTTATGAGTATAGAAGATATAAAATTGGCTATATCAAAGCTGCAAGGAGTCGAACATAGACTTCAAAAGATAGAAGCAGGTGGTAAAATCATCATAGATGATAGTTTCAATGGCAATTTTGAGGGCATGGTAAGTTCTTATAATCTTGTTAGCACATACGATGGCAGGAAAGTCATCGTTACTCCTGGCATTGTTGAAAGTAATATTGAAACAAATATAAATTTGGCAAAAGTGATTGATAATATTTTTGATTTAGTGATAATTACAGGTAAAAGTAATCAAGAAGTTTTAAGTCAAAACATCAAAAAACCTGAAAAACTCATCTTGAATGATAAGTCCAAATTGCAAGATGTACTAAAAGAGCATACTTTTGTCAATGATTTAATTATATTTTCCAATGATACCCCAGGTTTTATGTAAAATAAATTTTGTTATATGATTTTTATACTATTGTTATATGATTTTGGAAAATAAAATTGTAAAGGGTGTAGTTTTCTACAAAGGGGATGTTATATGGAAGCAAAAAGTCTTTATATCTCTTCATTAGAACCTTCCGCTGGTAGCCTTATCGTTACTATGGGTATCATGGAGATTTTAAGAAGAAGATTGGGTAGGGTTGCCTTTTTTAGACCTGTTATTGAAGATTTGGAAGAAAAAGATCATGATATTGAATTTGTTTTAGAAAGATATGATCTTGATATGAAGTATACTCAAACTTATGGATATACAGTGCATCAAGTTGAAGCTATGATAGCTGAAAATAAACTCAATCTTTTGATTGAGAGTGTGATAGATAGATTTAGAAAATTAAAGAGAGATTTTGATTTTGTTTTGATTGAAGGGCTCAATCAGGCTTGTTTTACTCAAAGTTTGGATTTTGATATCAATCTTTTGATTGCTAAAAATATTGGTTCTCCTTATGTGAGTGTACTAAAGGGAAAAAACAAAACAGCAAAAGAGATTACTGATGAAATAACAATAGAGACAGAAGTGATTAAAAATGCTGGATGTAGTCATTTTGCTACTTTTGTAAATCGTGTTGATAGCCATATACTTGACTCTTTTGTAAGTAGTATGCCAGGTGAAGAGTCTTTGAAAGCACCTACATATTTTTTACCAGAAGTACCAGAACTCGATACTCCAACTGTTTATGAAATCATGAAAAAATTAAATTGTATGCAAATACTTGGTGAACAAAAAGATTTAAAAAGAGTTGTTAAACAAAGTAAAATCGCTGCGATGAAACTTGAAAATTTTTTAGAGCATGTTGAAGATGGAGACTTGATAATAGTTCCAGGTGATAGAGCTGATATCATCATAGGTTCTATCGCTACTATACAATCTAGAAACTATCCAAATATTGCAGGATTGCTGCTGACTGGTGGATTGGTTCCAAATAAGTCTATCAGAGATTTATTTAGAGGATTTAATGAATTTCCTCTGCCAATACTTAGTGTAGATGATGATACATATACAACAGCTGTTAAAGTCAATAATGTACCAGCAACTATCACTGCAAAAAGTGAAAGAAAAATCGCACTTGCGATGGGTCTGTTTTCAGCAAATGTTGATATAAAAACGATAGAAGAGAGAATCACTTCAACCACTTCATCCTTAACTATAACACCTATGATGTTTGAATATAATTTATTTGAAAGAGCTAGACTCAATAGAAAGAAAATTGTTTTACCAGAGAGTACTGATGAGCGAATTTTAAGAGCAACAGAAATTTTACTCAGACGAGATGTTGTTGATATCGTTCTTTTAGGTAAAAAAGATGAGATAGAATATAAAAGCTTATCTCTAGGGTTAGATATAAGTAAGGCAGAGATCATAAATCCAGAAGAATCAAGCTTGGTAGAAGAGTTTGTAGAGCATTTTTACAATCTTAGAAAAGCAAAAGGTTTAAGTCTTGAAGTTGCTAGAGATTCTATGGCTCATTATTCGTATTTTGCTACCATGATGGTTTATTGTGGTTATGCAGATGGGATGGTTTCAGGTGCTATACATACAACACAAGATACTATCAGACCAGCTTTACAAATCATAAAAACAAAACCAGGAACTTCTATCGTTTCAAGTCTTTTCTTTATGTGTTTAGATACAAAAGTTTTAGTATATGGAGATTGTGCAGTCAATCAAGACCCAAGTGCAGATGAATTGGCACAGATAGCTATATCTTCATCTGATACAGCCAAGATATTTGGAATTGAGCCAAAAGTAGCAATGCTTTCATATTCAACAGGAAACTCAGGCAAGGGTGAAGATGTTGAAAAAGTTAGAAATGCAACTGAAATAGTAAGAAAAACTAGACCAGATATACTAATAGAAGGTCCAATTCAATATGACGCAGCTATTGATATGAGTGTAGCTCAAACAAAATTGCCTAATTCCCAAGTTGCAGGAAAAGCGACTATATTTATCTTTCCAGATTTAAATACAGGTAACAATACATATAAAGCTGTTCAAAGAAGTTCAGGGGCAGTTGCTATTGGCCCAGTATTGCAAGGTCTTAACAAACCTGTTAATGATTTAAGTAGGGGTTGTTTAGTAGCGGATATTGTCAACACTGTTGCTATAACAGCCATACAAGCACAAGAGCAAGATGGAGATAAATAATGAAAATATTAGTACTAAACTCTGGTAGCTCTTCTGTTAAATTTCAAATTTTTGAGATGGATACATGTGTATCAATTGTATCAGGATTAATCGAACAAATTGGTGAAGAAAATTCCTCAGTTTCCTTAAAACTATTAAATGGCGAAGAGATTAAGACTTCCCAAAAAATTTCTACACATGCTGAGGGCTTATCAATTGCAACTTCTATGCTTATTGAACAAAAAGTTATCAGTAGCTTAGATGAATTAGATGGTATAGGACATAGAGTAGTTCATGGTGGGTCTTACTTTTCTAAAGCAACTTTAGTAGATGAAGATGTAATAGAAAAAATTACAAAATTGATTCCACTTGCTCCTTTACACAATCCAGCTCATTTAGATGGCATAAATGTGGCTTTAAAATTGAGCCCAAAAGTTCCAAATGTAACTGTTTTTGATACTGCTTTTCATCAAAGTATTCCAAATTTTGCTTACATGTACGCACTTCCATATAAGTTTTATGAAGAAGATGGAGTAAGAAAATACGGCTTTCATGGAACTTCACACAAATATGTAGCAGCACAAGCGGCAAAACTACTTAATAAAGAATTAAGTGAGTTAAATGCTATAACTCTTCATCTTGGCAATGGTGGAAGTGTTACTGCTATAGAAAAAGGTAAGAGTATAGATACTTCTATGGGATTAACCCCGCTTGAGGGCTTGATTATGGGAACAAGAAGTGGAGATTTGGATCCTGCTATATTGTTTTACTTGGCTCGAGAGAAAAAATTTGATATCAACACTCTTGATAGAATTTTAAATAAAGAGAGTGGTTTAAAAGGCATTTGTGGAGCAAATGATATGCGTCAGATTCATAAAATGAATGAAGAAGGCGATGAAAAAGCACAATTGGCTCTTGAAATGTTTTACTACAGATTAAAAAAATATATAGGTTCATATAGTGCAATACTTGG
The DNA here is from genome assembly GCA_002469305.1 of Sulfurospirillum sp. UBA6810. Lineage (GTDB taxonomy): Bacteria > Campylobacterota > Campylobacteria > Campylobacterales > Sulfurospirillaceae > UBA6810. The sequence goes on along the minus strand of DKEY01000012.1, from coordinate 215 downwards.
GCAAGTAGATTGTATCGTTTTTACAGGGGGTATTGGTGAAAATGATGACATAGCTCGTGCAAATAGTTGTAAAAATTTAGAGAATTTAGGTATCAAGCTTGATTTGGCTAAAAACTCTATACGTTCAAAAGAGGCAAGACTTATAAGTACAGAAGATAGCAAAGTAAAAGTTTTTGTTATACCAACCAATGAAGAACTTGAAATTGCTATACAGA
>DKEY01000178.1 GCA_002469305.1 Sulfurospirillum sp. UBA6810 | reverse complement strand
CTACCGCTGAGCTAATTCGGAACACGTTTAATAAGGTCGAAATTATAGTAAAAAAACTTCTTTATGTCAAGGGTTTTCAGTGCTAACTTATAAAACATATAAATTATAAAGTAAATCTTAAAATTTGAGAAAAAAATTTCAAGGAAAAGTAAGAGGAAAGTTGCTACCATGAAATAGATTAATTTTCAAAAGGAGTCTTTATGACAAAAAAATTAGCTACTATCGCATTGGCAGGTGCGCTAAGTGTCCCAGCTTTTGCTGCAGAATTCATCACTATAGGTACTGGTGGTGTAACAGGAACATACTATCCAACGGGTGGTGCAGTGTGTCGTTTAGTCAATAAACTAAAAAAAGAGACAGGGATTAGATGTTCTGTTGAATCAACGGGTGGTTCTGTTTACAACATCAACACTATCCGTGCTGGTGAGTTGGATTTTGGTATAGCACAAAGTGATACTATCAGCCAAGCACTCAATGGTGAAGTTGCATTTAAAGATAATCCTTATAAAGATGTAAGAAGTGTTATCGCAATCTATCCTGAGCTACTTGCGCTTGTCGTAAGAACTGACACTGGTATCAAAAAGCTAACAGACATAAAAGGCAAAAAAATCAACATAGATATCCCAGGTTCTGGTACGCGTGTTACAGCTGAAATCGTCATGGGCGCTGAGGGTGTAAGCACAAGTGATTTAGCTCTTATAAGTGAGTTAAAATCAACTGAAGGCCCAAATATGCTGAAAGATAAAAAGATAGATGGCTACTTTGGTGTTTTTGGTCATCCAACAGCAAATATAAAAGATGCAGCAAATTCAACTGATGCTTATATCGTACCACTTGATGGAAAAAATGTAGATGCTCTTATCGCAAAATACCCATACTATGCAAAAGGTGTTATCTCTGGAACATTCTATAAAGGCATCACAAATGACACTCCAAGTATCGGTGTAAAAGCTGTTTTGGTTACAAGTGACAAGGTAAGCGACAAAGCTGTTTACACAGTAACTAAAGCGATATTGGATAACTTTGAAGATTTTAAAAAGTTACACCCAGCGTATAAAACAATAACAAAAGAATCTCTTTTAGAGGGTCTTACAGCTACGCAGCATCCTGGTGCTATAAAAGCATTTAAAGAAGCTGGTTTACTATAAGTAAACAACAAAAGAAGGAGTTTTTAAAGCTCCTTCATAAATTTAAAAGTGGATTTAGTTATGAATAATGACGAAAGAAAAGTGGATTTATCCCCTAAAAATGAAAAATTACTCGACTCTCTCTCTTTTGAGAGAGACAATATACACAATGAAGAAGATTTGGAAGCAGAAGAAAAAATCATCTCTGATTTAGAAGGTCAGAGAATTTTCACGACTGAAAATTGGCAATACTGGATGATTGCCTTCTTAGCATTTGCTTGGTCATCATACCAACTTTATGTTGGTGTTGTTCCTGTCAATGCAGTCTTTGTACGTTCAGTACACTTGGCTTTTGCCATAGCTCTTGTTTTTCTCATGTATCCTATGAAAAAAACTGTAGAGCTCCGTTCTAAAATAACTTGGTATGATTTTATCCTAGCAGCCATTGGTGTTGCTGGAGCATTGTATGTTTACATAGATTATACTGGCCTTTCTTATAGACCAGGTTTATATTTGGATAGAGATATTGTTTTTGCTATTATTTCGGTTTTTCTGATTTTGGAAGCTTCTCGTAGAGCTTTAGGACCAGCCCTCTCAATCATAGCAATTTGTTTTTTACTTTATGATTATTTTGGGCCTTATATGCCTGATTTGATTGCACATAAAGGTGCTAGTTTTCATAAACTTGCAGGTCAAATGTATCTTACAACAGAGGGTATCTTTGGAGTACCACTTGGTGTAAGTGCTGGTTTTGTATTTTTGTTTGTACTTTTTGGTGCACTTTTAGAGCGAGCTGGGGCTGGAGAGTACTTTATAAACCTTGCTTACTCACTTCTTGGTAAGTATCGTGGTGGACCTGCTAAAGCTGCCGTTGCTGCTTCTGGTCTTACTGGTATCATCTCTGGTTCTTCTATCGCAAACACTGTAACAACTGGTACATTTACTATACCATTGATGAAAAAGTTAGGTTTTCCAAAACACAAAGCAGCTGCCGTTGAAGTAGCCGCTTCGACAAATGGCCAGCTGATGCCTCCTATCATGGGAGCTGCTGCATTTATCATAGCGGAGTTTTTAGGGCTTAGCTATACAGATGTTGTTATGTCAGCTTTTATCCCTGCTTTTGTCTCTTACTTTGCCCTTTTTTATATCGTGCATTTAGAGTCACTCAAGCTCGGACTTGAAGGCGCGAAGTCTGAAGATTTACCAAAAAGATGGAATACATTTATAAAAGGTATTCACTATCTTATCCCTATATTTTTCTTAGTTTATACCTTGATAATTCTTAGAGAATCAGCAACAAGTGCTGCGATGAGTGGTATAACCTTTATCATGCTTATCATGGTTGTTCAAAAACCTATATTTGCCATCATCATGAAAGAAAAGCTAACTCTAGGTGTCTTTATAGAGGGTTTTGTAGATATAGGTGTTGGTATGATAAATGGTGCTAAAAACATGGTTCCTATCGCACTAGCAACTGCTGTTGCTGGTATGGTTGTTGGCTCTGTTACTCTTACTGGTATCGGTCAAGTGCTTATAGAGGTTATAGAAGAGTTATCCAATGGCTACATCATCTTGGTTTTAGTTCTCACTGCTATAACATCTCTTATCTTGGGTATGGGGCTTCCAACAACTGCAAACTACATCGTTATGGCTTCTTTGACTGCACCTGTTATCATGACACTAGCATACGATAGTGGCTTTATCATCCCAGCTATTGCTGCGCATCTATTTGTATTTTACTTTGGGATACTTGCTGATGACACGCCTCCTGTGGGTATCGCTGCGTACGCGGCTTCTGGTATCGCTAAGAGTGATCCTATAAAAACTGGTATTCAAGGCTTTATATACGACATGAGAACTGCCATCTTGCCTTTTATGTTCTTTTTCAACAATGAACTTTTGCTTATAAGTCATGTTGACCCATATAATCCTGATGATCCAAGTGGTTGGGTATGGATAACTGATCCTATACAAATTGGTGTTATATTTATCACAGCTACTTTAGGAATGTTTGCCTTTGGTTCTGCGACACAGAG
>DKEY01000060.1 GCA_002469305.1 Sulfurospirillum sp. UBA6810 | reverse complement strand
GACATCTTCTATATTGATACCCTTTCCCTCTTTTATTTGCTTTCGCAACTCTTCTTTATTTAAGATACTCATCGTGTAGATCCTTGAATATTTAAACTATCTGATATTTTACCATCAGATAGTCTTATTCTTAGATTTACACAGTTGTTTTTACACTACCCTTAAAAATTGAGTTATACTTTTCTTCATCAAATGCAACTACAACACTTTCACTAAACTCAATTACAGGTCTTTTTATAAGCAAGTTTTCTTTTGCCAACCACGCTAGTTTTTGTGCCTCATCTAAGTTTAACTCTTTGAGTTTGAGTGTTTTATACTTTGTGCCTTTTGTGTTGAGTAAAATTTCCATTGGAACTTTAGCAAGCCAGCTTTGAATTTTTTCTATATCCACAGGGGTTGTTTTAAAATCAATAAATTCAAAATCAATATTTTTATCTTTAAAATACTTCATGGCTTTTTTTACACTACCACAAGTTTTGATACCATATAATTTCATAGTTTACTCCTAATTTTTTATATATATTTTAAGAAAAGAGGAGTATAGTATATAGACTTTAAGATTAAAAAGGAGTTACGATGCAAGTAAATGCAAGTTCGATGATGGCTTATGATAATTGGATGTCAAGTAACTCTAATAATGTAGCAAATGTCAATACTCAAGACTTTAAAGCTACAAGTACTACTTTACAAAATCCAGTTGAAGGAAGTGTTCAAGCAACTTTTTCGACAAGTGATAGCGGAACAAATTTAGCAAAAGAGATGACTGAACAGATAAATATAGAAAAAGGTTTTGAAGCGGATACAAAAGCTATCAAAGCCCAAGATGAGATGCTGGGTTCTCTTTTAGATTTATCTATATAATCAACATCGCATCACCATAAGAGAAAAACCTGTATTTTTCTTCTACGGCAACTTTGTATATCCTAAGAGTTTCTTCAAGCCCAATAAAAGAAGCAACAAGCATGATGAGAGTAGATTTTGGCAAGTGAAAGTTTGTCAAAAGATGGTTTACACGCAAGGGTTGATTGAGAGGGTGTAAAAAGAGGTTACTATAACCTGTCTCTTGTTTTTGTCTTACGTAGTATTCTACTGTTCTTGTCACTGTTGTTCCTACTGCAAGGATGGGCTTATCAAGTGTGTCGATAATCTTACATGTAGATTTTGGGATAGTGTAAAATTCTGAGTGCATTATATGATCATTGATATGTTTAGCTTCAACAGGTTTAAAAGTTCCTGCCCCTACATGTAAGGTTAAAAAACCATGAGTATATCTTTGTTTTAACTCTTTAAACATACTATCACTAAAGTGCAAAGAAGCGGTTGGTGCTGCTACTGCTCCTTGATTTTGTGAAAAAACACTCTGATACTCTATCTCATCTGCTGACTCATCGGCCCTTTTGATATAAGGAGGCAAAGGGATATGTCCTACATGTTCAAGTACATCAAAAAGTTCTTTTGTTCCCAACATTTTGTCATCTTGAAAAAAAGCTACAACTCTTGTACCATCTTCTTGTGTTTTTTTAACTATGGCTTTTAGCCCTTGCTCGAAAAAAAGCTCACTCCCTTCTTTCACTTTACCTCTGATATATACGCTATATAAGTTATCTTGTAAAGGAGAGTTCAAAAGAAGTTCTATTTTTCCACCACTGTGTTTTGTACCAAAAATTCTTGCTTTTACAACTTTTGTATCATTGAGTAGTATGGATATCTCTTTTGGTAAAAAATCAAAAAGTTTATTAAAAACTGTGTGAGTGATAGTCTTGTTTTTTCTATCATAGACAAGCAATCTTGCACTATCTCTTGGATTTGCCGGAAAATCTGCTATCAGATTTTCTGGCAAAGCGTAGTCATAACTATCTTTTAATAAAAGCGGGTCTATTTTGCATCCTCTTCAAGTTCGTCTTCATCTTCATCATCATCCTCATCGTCTTCTGGAAGAGCTGGATTAACTGCACGCGCTACTAAAATCGAAACACCATAGAGTATCACAAGAGGGCCAGCCATCAAAAACTGAGTGAGAACATCTGGTGGTGTAAGTAAAGCTGAGACTAAAAAGATAACAACGATAGCATATCGAAAGAAATCTTTTAGCGTTCTATCATCTACAAGACCGATTTTTGCAAAGAAAAATGTGATAACAGGAAGTTCAAATGCCAAACCAAATCCAAAAAGAAGCTTTGTAAAAAAGCCTACATATTCGCCAATTTTTGGTAAAGCAGTAAAAAGCTCACCACCAAAATTGACTAAGAATTCAAAGCCTAAAGGGATAACAATATAATAACAAAATGATGAACCCATCAAAAACATGATAGTAGCAAATGTTACAAAAGGTATAACAAGCTTTTTTTCATTGTCATATAATCCTGGAGCTACAAAGAGCCAAAATTGCCAAAAGATTATTGGCAATGAAACGATAAATGAAGCAAAAAATGAAACTTTAAGAGCTGTAAAAAATGGCTCTTGCAAAGCCGTAAAGATAACTTTTGATTCAGAGGGAAGAACACTTTTAAGTGGCTCTAGCATCCATGCTAAAAGCGGTTGCCAGTATGTAAAACATACAAGAAACATAACAAGTAAAGTTGCAACTGATATACCAAGTCTTTTTCTTAACTCTACTAAATGTGGTTTTAAATCTTCAAACATTAACTATCACCCTTTTTTTCTTCTTTTGGTTTCATGATTTCATCAGTTACTAATTTTGTTGGATTCGTTGCAGCTGTTTTTGCTTTGCTGACATTTTGTTCGATTTCACGAAAGGTATCAGTTACACTCTGGGTAGATTTTTTTATCTCATTTAACTCATCAAAAGTTACTGTTTTGCGTATACTTGTTTGTGCTTCTTCAAGCTTTTTCTTATATGCTTTTGTCTCTTCTTTTAACTCTTCTAACTTCATCTCTTGTTCAAATGAAGCTTTGGCATCATTGATACCGCTTTTAAATGTTTTAAAAAATTTAGCTATTTGCACCATTGCAGAAGGAAGTTTATCAGGACCTAGAAAAAGTACAGCAATGACTGCTATAATCAAAATTTCAGCGAAACTCATACCAAACATAATCTTACCACCTTAAATAAAGAAGCAAATTTTAGCCAATTTTTGCTAAATACAGTATAAAACTAATCTAGTATAAAAAGGGCTATCTCATCAGCCAAGAGGTAGTCTTGGTTGTAGTATCTTCCCTCTTTAAAGAAGAGCTTTTTTTCTTCCTCCAAAAGAGTGACTTTCCCTTGTTCTCTTTCGCTGAGGATTGATTTTTCAAAGCCTATTTTTGAGCGAAGAGCCAAAAATATTTTTTCTACATGTAAGTCTTTTTCACTTAAAGATTCAATCTCTACATGTAAAGGATTTTCTATGTATTTTTCTATCTCATTTGGTGGATAAAATCTTTTATTTTTTAAAAAACCAACCGCGCCACTTCCAACACCTATATAGTCTTCACCACGCCAGTAACCCAAGTTGTGTATGCTTTGGTATTGTCCAAAATTTGATATTTCATACTGTTCAAAGCCAAGTTCTTTTACTTTTTCGATAAAAAATGTTGCGAGTTCTGTTGTATTGTTTGTGTACTCATGTTTGTCTTGAAATTTTGTATTTTCCTCTATCGTGAGGGCGTAGGAGCTAAGATGATTTATCCCAAGACTCATAGCCGTTTTGATATCCTCTTCTAAAAGCTCTTGTGTATCAAGCTTTGTTGCATATATCAAATCAAGAGAGATATTTTCAAAACCTGCTTTTTTGGCATTTTGGATAGCTTGTATCGCTTGAGTTTTATTGTGATTTCTACCTAAAAATTTAAGCTTCTCTTCATCAAAACTTTGTACACCAAAACTTACTCTGCTGACTCCTAGTTTTTTCATACCATCTAGCCAAGTTAAATTGGCTGAATTTGGATTGGCTTCAGTGGTAATTTCACATGAATCCATCAAGTAGTCATGAACCAAGTCAAAAAAAGGTTTATAGAGTTCATGTGGGATACTAGAGGGAGTTCCTCCTCCTATAAATAGAGACTTTATAGAGTTTTTTTTTGCTGAAAATCTTTTCAATTCTTCTTTAGTTTGTGCTAGTATAGCATCCATATAACTTTGTTTTAAATGAAATTTATCAACATAAGAATTAAATGCGCAGTAGTGGCACTTGGAATCACAAAAAGGGATATGTAAATAGAACAACAAAATAGTACCTTTAACAAATTTACGCAAATTTAATTACTTTTTCGATAATATTTTATCAAAAATTAGTAGCGATATGAAAAAGATTTTTTTTCGGTAGTAAGTTGTACATATCGAAAGAAGATTATCAAGGAGCTGGACTTCTTTGAAAGGAGAGAAAAGTATGAAGCGATATCGGCCAAATGTGGCAGCTGTAATTGTCTCTTCTAAGTATCCATTTTCATGCGAGATTTTTGTTGCATCTCGTACTGATATAGATGATGTGTGGCAGTTTCCACAAGGTGGAATAGACGAGGGAGAAAGTTCAAGAGAAGCTCTTTTTAGGGAATTAGAAGAGGAGATTGGAACAAGTGATGTGGAGATACTCTGTGAGTATCCACAGTGGCTTAGTTATGATTTTCCACAAACGATAGCTAAAAAGATGTATCCTTTTGATGGACAAACTCAAAAGTATTATCTGGTGAGATTAAAACCAGAAGCCAAGATAAATTTAGATACAAAAGAGCCTGAATTTTCTGAATATAAATTTCTAGGTTACAGTGATGTACTCAAAGAAATTACATATTTTAAAAGACCGGTTTATAAAAAAGTATTAGAATATTTTAGAAAAGAAGGATATTTATAGAGATGCTTATTGTTCAAAAATATGGAGGAACAAGTGTTGGCACGCTTGAGCGAATTGAAGAGGTTGCAAAGAGGGTTGCTAGAACAAAAGAAAAAGGTCATGATGTTGTAGTTGTGGTTTCAGCGATGAGTGGTGAAACTAACAAACTTATAAGTTATGCCGAACACTTTAGTAAAACGCCAAAGCAAAGAGAGATGGATATGCTACTTAGTTCTGGCGAGCGAGTTACGAGTGCATTGCTTGCCATAGCACTAAGTGAGATGGGCTATCCTGCTGTTGCTATGAGTGGTCGTCAAGCTGGTATTGAGACAGACTTTGCACATACAAAAGCAAGAATTGAAAATATAGACAGAACACAAATCGAAGGTAAACTCAAAGAGGGCAATATCGTTGTAGTTGCAGGTTTTCAAGGTATAACAAGCTCTGGTGACGTTTCAACACTTGGTCGTGGTGGAAGTGACCTCTCTGCTGTTGCAATAGCAGGAGCACTTGAAGCTGATTTGTGTGAGATATATACTGATGTTGATGGTGTTTATACAACAGACCCTAGGATAGAACCTAAGGCTAAAAAGCTTGACAAAATCAGTTATGATGAGATGTTAGAACTTGCAAGTTTGGGTGCAAAAGTACTTCAAACTCGTTCAGTTGAAATGGCAAAAAAATTAAATGTAAATCTTGTGACTAGAAGTAGTTTTAATGAAAACGAAGGTACTCTTATAACAAAGGAAGAAAATATAATGGAACAACCAGTAGTAAGTGGCGTTGCACTTGATAGAAATCAAGCACGTGTTACCCTAAGAGGCGTAACTGACAAACCAGGCATTGCAGCAGAAATTTTTAGAAAATTGGCAGATGATAATATAAATGTTGATATGATAATCCAAAATGTTGGACATGATGGTACAACAAATCTAGGATTTACTGTACCTCAAAATGAGTTAGAATTGACTAAAAAAGCAATGCAGTCTATCAAGGCATCAGAATCAGTTGAGTATGATAGCGATATCGTAAAAGTTTCTATCGTCGGTGTTGGTATGAAGTCTCACAGCGGTGTAGCTTGTAAAGCTTTTGATACATTAGCACGTGAGGGAATTAACTTGGAGATGATAAGTACAAGTGAGATAAAAATCTCTATGGTTATAGCTGATAAGTACGGCGAATTAGCTGTTCGTGCTTTACATAGTGCTTATAAACTGGACGCCTAATATATGCAAGATTTCTTAAAGTGGACATTAAAAACCATCAGAAAAGACGACTCTATGATGAGTTGGATGGAAGAGAAGCGATTTGAGTGGGTTCCACTCACCGCTTCTATGCTTAAAAACCTTCTTGATGGACATACTATTATCTTAGTTACTGATGATGATAGAGAATGGTTTTGTAACTATGTACTCAAAGCAGTCAATAAGCCAACAAACAATCGTCCACTTTTACCTTTTATCTCTTTAAAAACACTCTTTCCTAACTTGCAAAGTATCAAAGGAAAAGAGGACATAGAGCTGCTAGAAGATATGCTTTGCCAATCTTTCCCCAATGGATATACATTTTTTTATGTAGGCAAAGGAAATGATATAAAGATGCAAATAGCAAAAAGAAGTGATGAAAGCTTTATGTGGGTATTTGATGAAAGATTGCAAAATAGTTTCTATCTCTCATCTGCTGATGATCTTTTGGATATCAAGCTCATTCAACTTTTTAGATTGCTTGATAAGAGTATAGATGCTATCCTTTTTGCTGAGGTCAATATAGGCAATGAATGAAGATAGACTGACGAGTCATATCTTAGTTTGTCAAGACTTAGAAAAAGCAAGAGAGCATATAGCTTCTACTTACTCTGCGTTTAGGATAGCTTACTTCTTTCCAGAAAAAGAGTTTTCGATAGAGGATTCTAAAAGTGTTTTAAAAGAAGCATATGTTGCTGAATCAAAAACAAAAATTATAGTTTTGGGAGCGCATACTTACAATATCTACTCTCAAAATGCACTTTTAAAGATACTAGAAGAGCCACCACGAAACATAGTTTTTATCCTTATAGCTACTTCAAAAACAGGATTTTTGCCAACTATCCGTTCACGTATGTCTTTGCAAGAGTTAAAAATAGAAAAAGAGATAAAAAGTTCAGGTCTCAATCTTCAAAAATTAGATGTAAATGACATCTACACTTTTGTAAAAGACAATTCAAGAATTACAAAACAAGAGTTAAAGAGCTTGGTTCAAGTTATAGTGAGTGAAGCTGTTTTGGAGTATAAACTCTCCTTTAGTGAAAAAGAGTTGAACTACTTTCAAACACTTATAGAATTGGTTGAGCTTAACACAAGAGCACAAAATATCCTCTTTTCACTTTTGATGAATATCATGATGAGAAAAAATAGATGAAGATTTATAAACTAAATAATGACATAGACAAATCTTCTCTTTTTGAAGCAGTTGGGACAACAACGGCAGGCATAAAGATACTCAAAGATAAAGCAAACTTAAATCTAATATATATCAAAGACTTGAAAACACCCGCTGCAAACATACTCAAACAAGATGCACTCTCCATAGGCGCAGATTTAGCAGTTGGTAAAGATACTATTACATGTAAGTTTCCTTTTACAGATGCTATTTTGATAGCAAGTGATGCACAGCTTAAGATTTTGAGCAAAAAAGAGTTGGCACAACCTTTCGGGCTAAAAGAGTTTGCAAAAGAGCTTGAAACATATCTACATGTAGAAAAAAAAGAGGTACAACTCATGGGTGTTTTAAATGCCAATGAAGATAGCTTCTTTTCTGATAGTAGATTTGATGCAAATACAGCGCTAAATCGCATAACACAGATGATACAAGAGGGTGCAGATATCATAGATATCGGTGGGGTTTCTTCACGTCCAGGAAGTCTTGGAGTGAGTGATACAGAAGAACTCTCTCGCATCAAGCCTATCATAGATGTGATTTTTGAGCATAAACTCTATAAAAGAGTCCGTTTTTCGCTTGATAGCTACTCTCCTTTATGTGTTGAATATGCGCTTCAAAGAGGCTTTAGCATAGTCAATGACATAACAGCCCTCGCAAATGATGCAGTTGCAAAGCTCGTTGCAAAGTATGATGCCACAGTAATTTTGATGCATATGAAGGGAAGACCTCAAGATATGCAAGAAAACCCCGAGTATGAGAATATCATCTTAGAGGTGGATGAGTTTTTTAAAGCACGAATTGAAAAAGCAAAAAGTTTTGGGATAGATAAGATAGTTTTAGATGTAGGGATAGGTTTTGGAAAGACACTCGAACACAATCTTCTTTTACTCAAACATCATAGCCATTTTTTGCATTTTGGATATGAGTTGCTTATAGGGGCAAGCAGAAAATCGATGATAGATAAGATAATCCCCTCAAGCATAGAAGAGAGACTCCCTGGAACTCTTGCTATCCACCTAAAAGCAGTGGATAATGGAGCGAGTATAGTTAGAGCGCATGATGTAAAAGAGCATTTTCAAGCACTACAAGTGCAAAAAAGAATAGAGAAGGCATTGATATAAATGAATGAAATTTTAGACTTAGCAACCAAAATAAGCAAACAATATGACCTTCCAGAGTGGCTTGTTATCTCAGGCCCTATCGCAATGTTTTTTATCCTTATATTTTTAGTAGTTATCACTGTCAAAATCCTTGAACCAACATATAGATTATATAAAGAAGACTTGTTTTATGATGTCATATGGCGCTGGCGTTGGAAAGGGAGTGATATCATAGATCTATGGTGTTATTGCCCTACATGTAAGTCTATGCTTTTTGTGGATGATGAAAACTGTAAAACTACAACAAACCTCAATGAAAAGATAACTTTTTTTGTTTGTCATGAGTGTGGCGAGAGTGAAAAAGGACGTGTTAGAGGAGGGGGTAGAAGATATGCTCTTAGCGTTGTTAAAAGAGATATTGCTGCAAAAGTTCGCAATAAAACATTTGATATCTATCTTAAGAGATAATCCAGATGGAATTTGAAGCATACTATTATATCATCTTCTTTTTAGCTGGATTTTTAGCTGGTTTTGTGGACTCTATCGCAGGTGGGGGCGGTATCATAACAGTTCCAGTCCTCTTAGCCTCTGGTATGCCTCCTCATATAGCTTTGGCTACAAACAAACTTCAAAGCTCTTTTGGAAGTTTTACAGCTTCAACAAACTACATAAGAAAAGGTTTGGTTAAACTCAAAGATGTGTATATGGGTATTGTTTTTACTTTTGTCGGTGCGAGTATGGGGACGTACTCTATACTTTTGATGGACGCAGCAATACTTAGTAAAATTATACCTATCATGCTGGTTTTGATTTTTTTATATACACTTTTTACTCCAAAACTAGGCGCAGAGGATAGACATCATGTGCTTAAGCCAAATCTTTTTTATCTTATCTTTGGTATAGCTATCGGTTTTTATGATGGTTTTTTTGGACCTGGGACTGGTTCTTTTTGGACGATAGCTATTGTGATGCTTTTAGGGCTCAATCTCAAAAGCGCAACTGCACAAACAAAGATCATGAACTTCACAAGCAATATAGTCTCACTCAGTGTCTTTATCATAGGTGGACAAGTCCTTTGGCTTGTTGGGATTTTGATGGGTGTAGGACAAGTGCTAGGGGCTTTTTTAGGTTCTAGTTTAGTTGTGAAAAAAGATGTCAAGTTTATACGAGTGTTTTTCTTGTGTATCGTTGGTATCACTATCTTGAAACTCATCTATGATAACTATCTTTCGTAGTTGATTTATTCTTACATGTAAGAATATTTTATACCTTTTTTCTATAAAACATTAAACGACAAAATGTACATTTAA
>DKEY01000092.1 GCA_002469305.1 Sulfurospirillum sp. UBA6810 | reverse complement strand
TGTTACTTCTAAAGCTTTGCCAATGTATATAAAAAACTTACATGTAAGCTCAAAACAGACGATTAAAGGCTGTATAGAACTTGCTAAAACATTAATTAAGCAAAATTAACCTATAATTAACAGTAGATATATTAATCACCTGGGTGAAGCGATAACCGTTTTCATGAGGGTCCAACAGATTAGTATTTGTGGAATGTGTATATTTTCGGTGTGTCTGTGGTTTCGTTTGAGTTTATGTAAATAAGCGAGAAATTGTAGCCTAAAGAAAAGTCAGTTCTGCTACGTTGGCTTTATTAGGGCCAATACATAATCGGAACGCCCACTTGGGTTCTAAGCAGTAGAATGTTATGTTCTACTGCTATTTTTATTTTGGAGATACACTTAATGGATATTTTGATTATCGGAAGTGGTGGACGTGAATATTCTATCGCTCTGGCATTAAAAAAAGATAAAAATGTAGGAAAATTATACTTTGCACCAGGCAATGGCGCAACAGATGATTTAGGTGAAAATATATCTATTACAGATTTTGAAGAATTAGCAACTTTTGTAAAAAACAGTTCTATTGATCTAACTATCGTAGGGCCAGAATCCCCTTTGGTTGATGGTGTCGTTGATGTTTTTAAATCACATGGACTCACAGTATTTGGAACTTCACGTGGAGCTGCACAGCTTGAGGGTTCTAAGATTTTTATGAAGAACTTTTTAGCTAGACATAACATCCCAACAGCGGCATATATACAAACAAATGACTTACAAAAAGCAAGCGATTTTATTGATACTTTAAGTTTACCTGTCGTAGTAAAAGCAGATGGTCTTTGTGCAGGCAAGGGTGTTATCATCGCTATGAGTAAAGAAGAAGCAAAAGAAGCTGCAAAAGATATGCTTAGTGGTGAAAGCTTTGGAGAGGCTGGTACTTCTATTGTAGTTGAAGAGTTTTTAGATGGTTATGAACTATCCTTATTTGCAGTATGTGATGGAAAAGATTATAAAGTTTTACCAGCGGCACAAGACCATAAAAGACTTTTAGATAATGATATGGGACCAAATACAGGTGGTATGGGAGCATATGCACCAACTCCACTTATCAATGAAGAACTTTATAAAAAAGTTGAAGAAAGAGTCATAAAACCAACTCTAAAAGGAATGGATTCAGAAGGTAATCCTTTTGAAGGTGTTCTTTTTATAGGACTTATGATTGTAAAAGGCGAGCCAATCGTTTTAGAATACAATGTACGTTTTGGTGACCCCGAGTGTGAAATACTTATGCCTTTAATAGAATCAAATGTTAGTGAGCTTTTTTACAAAGCAGCTACATGTGATTTAAAAAATCTTGATATAAAGATAAGTGATAAATATGCAGTATGTGTTGTGATGGCAAGTGAGAACTATCCTTACTCAAACTCAAAACCAGCAGAAATCATCGTCAATGAATCACAAGATGCAGTTATAAGAGAAAATACACATATCTCATATGCTGGTGTTAGTAAAGAAGATGGAAAGTTATTTGCAACAGGTGGTAGAGTACTTTTATGTGTAGGTATAGGTGATAGTATCAAAGAAGCAAGAGACAGAGCATATGAAAGATGTGGAGATGTTCATTTTGCAGGTAAAAAATTTAGAAGTGATATAGCATATCAGGCATTGAAATAATGACAGATGAAGAAATAATCGATAAATTTGAGCGAGAAAATATAACTCTCGCATCCATAACCTCTAGGTTTTTTGCATATGTGATTGATGAATTGTTGGTTTCATTTTTATTTATCATGATTTATTTAGATTATATCCCAGATGAAGCAACCATAGAAGACACTATAAATATGATAAATAATATGTTCTTATATGTCGTGGGATTAAAGATTGCTTATCACACTCTTTTTGTTATGCTTTATGGCGCAACTATCGGAAAAATATTTTTAAAAATTAAAGTAATATCCATACAAGATTTAGAAAATCCATCACTTTTTTATGCATTTAACAGAGCATTGATTAGAGTAGTAAGTGAAAGTTTATTTTATATAGGCTTTTTATGGGGATTATTTAATCCTAAAAAAGAGACGTGGCATGATAAATTTGGCAAAACATTGGTTGTAAATGCATTTTAAACAATTATTTATACTAATATCTTTAGTAGGGATACTTTTTGCAGCAGGTGATGATGTAGAAGTTTTAGCAAAGAGTGTAGAAAAAAATGGTGATATCGTTCATGCAAAAGATGATGTCGTTTTATACTCTCAAAAGTATGTTATAACTGCAGATGAAGCTTTTTATAATACTCTCAATGGAGACATTGATTTAAGCGGCAACATTACCATTTTAGAAGGTGCAGAGTTTTCTTCAAGAAGTGGAAAAGCAAGTATCAATCTTAAAAGAGATATAGGCATAATGACACCATTTTTTACTTATATGAGTGAAAATGATTTGTGGATGAAGTGCGAGAGTGGTAGTTTTGATGCTAACTATTATTTCTCCAAAAAAGCCATAACCTCTTCATGTGATGTGCAAGACCCAGATTGGAAAATGGGTTTTACGACAGGTGAATACAATAAAGAGAGCAAATTTATGCATCTTTATAATACACTTTTTTATGTTAAAGATGTTCCTGTTTTCTACCTTCCATATTTTGCATTTTCAACTGATAAAACAAGAAGAAGTGGGCTTTTAAGGCCAAAGTATGGTATAGGGAAAGATGAAGGATTTTTCTACTTGCAACCAATCTTTGTAGCACCATATAAAAATTGGGATCTTCAGTTTGACCCGCAGATAAGAACAAATCGTGGCTATGGGCTAAACACTACACTTAGATTTGTTGATTCTCCTTATTCTCAAGGTGAAGTTGTTTTTGGGCAGTTTAATGAATATGAAGATTATGCTCTTGAAAATAATTTAAAAAATGATAAACACTATGGATATTCGCTTTACTACGATAGAAGTAATCTTTTTTCAAGCTTAAATGATGAGCGCACAGAAGATGGGCTTATTGTTGATTTTCAGTATCTTAATGATATAGATTATCTCAATACTCTCAATGGAGAAAGTAGTTCATATAATAAGCTTGTTACCTCAAAATTAAATTATTATTATAGAAGAGATCAAGACTATTTTGGTATTTATGCAAAGTACTATATCGATACAGACAAAGTCTCAAATGATAGTACTCTGCAAGAAATACCAACATTGCAATATCATAGATTTTTAGACTCAATTTTACTAGACAATGTATATTACTCAGTTGATTATAAAAGCACAAATTATACAAGAAATGAAGGCTCAAATGCATTTCAAAATGAATTAACTATCCCTATTTCTATTCATTTTCCTCTTTTTAATGAATATATTCATTTTAAATTTACAGAGAGTTTTTATATCACACGAGTTGATTATGGAAATGCGAGCTTAGCAGATAACTTTGGTCAATATAGTAAAAACTATCACACTTTTTCTTTGTACACAGACCTTTCAAAACCTTATGATAATTTTTATCATACTATGTATTTTGGTGTGGATTATATACTCCCTGGACTTAGTAAGAGAAAAGGGCATTTTGAAAGTTATATACCAATCAATGATGATGAAGAGAGTTTAAACTTTGACTTGGTTCAGTACTTTTACAATAGTGCAGGTGAAAAAAAAGTATCACATACACTAAGACAGGCTTTGTTTTTTAGCGACTACAAATACAAGTATGGGAACTTGGAAAATACTATAAAAATATATTTTTCAGATAGTTTGACTCTAAGTAACATTATTAACTATTCACACCAGTATGCAAATACACAAAAAATTCAAACAGTACTTAATTGGGATGTTGATGAGTATAGTTTTGATTTGACGCATACCCATGAAAATAATCAAAAAGAAGAGGTAACAAATTTTATTAGTGTAACTGCTAGTACAGATTATATGAAAAACTATAACTTCTTTGCTGGACTTGATTATGATATAGAAGATGATTTTTTTAAGTCTTGGAGAATAGGCTGGACATATGATAAAAAGTGTTGGAATTATATGCTCACATATAGAGAAGATAGAACACCTAAACTTACGAGTTCAGGTACAGATGTAGTAAATAGAAGAGGAATTTATCTTACGTTTAACTTAGCACAAATTGGAGCTATAAGCTATGATTTTGTTAAAGAAACAGGGAATGAACAATAAATGGTTGAAAATATAGATTTCCAGTTTTTTACCAGTAGAGATGATGCTACAATGAAGCTTTTGGATATCCTTTCAAGAGATGAAATGCAAAAAGATGATTGGGTTTTGATTGCGATTTCACCGCAAAGTATTCCTATCGTAAATTTACTTGCAGCTAAAATGAATATGAAGTATGATTTGTTGTTTTGTGAACCTATAACCGCTCCTAACAATAAAGATTGTATTGTAGGAATGGTGAGTGAAACTGAAGAAATTGTTTTAAATAATCAACTAGTTGAATCTTTTGGAATTAACTTGGATTTTATATATGGAGAAGCACACAGAAAATATGAAGAAAAAATTTTACCTAGAGTATATAAGTATAGAAAAGGGGACTTGATAGGAACTCTTAAAGGTAAAAATGTATTGTTGATTGATGAAGGTTGTGAAACAGGGATGACTGTGATGGCAGCAACGAAAACAGCTATTAGTTTAAAAGCAAAATCTGTATCTTATGCTACACCTGTGATAGCAACAAATGTTGCAGCTGCACTTGAGCCAGTTATTGATGAGATTTTTTCAGTTTTAAAAGTTTTAAATTTTGTTGATGTAGAGTTTTACTACTCTGAGCTAAAAGAGTTGAGCTCAGAAGAAGTGATAGAAATAATTAAAAAAAGTAAGAATTACTTACCGTTCCAAAAATTAGGAGAATAATAATGGAATACAATATTGATGTAAATAACCAATTAGAAGTTTATGATATAGGAAAAGTTGCAAAACAAGCAGCTGGTTCTGTAATGTTAAAGATAAAAAATACAGTAATCCTTGCTGCAATTTCAAGAGATGATACACAAGCTGATGGTAACTTTGTTCCATTGACTGTGCAATATATCGAAAAAACATATGCAGCAGGTAGAATACCTGGTGGATATATCAAAAGAGAAACAAAACCAGGTGATTTTGAAACACTAACTTCAAGAATTATAGATAGAAGT
>DKEY01000033.1 GCA_002469305.1 Sulfurospirillum sp. UBA6810 | reverse complement strand
TATCCAAGGAAGACTTTGGAAGTATTATAGTCATGATAGATATACTTTAAGAGTGTCTCGGCTTAAAATGAAATTAGAGAATCGTTTTGCGTAATTTTGAGAGTTGTATGAAGCAAAATTAAACACAAACAACTTTTTCTAAGCATGTAGACGTCATAGGTGGCTACTTTTGGACTCCGGTTCGATTCCGGACAGCTCCACCATTTATATATTTACCAGAATTCACAAGAATGCTAAAACTTCGATATTACAGGCTTTTGTAATCCATCTACATCCGCCTACATTCATTGACATTCAAAATATTTTGCGGTACTATTTGCGGTACAAATACAAATAAAGAAATGAGTACCGCTAAAATGCCACGTATAACTAAACCACTAAGTGATGCAGAGATAAAACGTTCTAAACCAAAAAACAAAGAATACAAGATAGGCGATGGTCAAGGCTTATTTTTAGTTATCCGCCCTAATGGTACAAAATTTTTCCGCTTTGATTATAGTTTTGATAGTAAACGTAAATCTATGTCATTTGGTATCTATCCTGATATCTCACTAAAAGAAGCACGTGATAAACGAGAAGATACTAAAAAGCTCATTAGAGAAGGTATTGACCCTATAGAAAACAAAAGAAATGCTGATATGACTACTTTTCAAGATATTACTGAGAAATGGTTAGAGATAATGCAAAACGAGTGGAAAGAGGTTACTTATATAAAAGCAAAAGGCATTATCACTAATAATACTTATCCTCATATCGGTAAAAAAGATATGAAAGATATACAACGTACAGATATCCTCAATCTTATTAAAATCATGGAAAAGAAAGGCACTATTGAAAGTGCAAATAGACTTTTAAACTATATTGAGCGTATTTACAAATATGCAGTAACCTATAACATAGTTGAACACAATATCATTGCAGATATAGATAAGAGAAATGCAGTTAAAAGACCTACTGTAAAACACTTTCCAGCCCTAACAAAAGAAAAAGATATAAAGGACTTAATGCAAAGTATAGATACATACGGTGAACTATTTAAAGCCGATGTTAGTACTGTTTACGCTTTAAAACTTGCTCCCTATGTTTTTCTAAGACCTTTTAACCTAAGACATTTAGAATGGAAGGAAATAAATTTTGAAAAAAAATATATAGAGATTGAAGGCTCTAAAATGAAAACCGGTCAAGACTTCATCTTACCTCTTTGCAACAAGGCTCTTGAAATTTTAAAAGCTATGCAACCCTACTCTTTTGACAAAAGTTCTTTTGTTTTTCCAAGTCCAACATCAAATTTAAAAGCTATTAGTGAAGGTACATTAAATCAAGCTCTTATGAGACTAGGTTACAAAAACTCAATGACACCACATGGCTTTAGAGCAATGTTTTCTACTATAGCACATGAACATATTAGAGAACACGGTTATCACACCGAAATCATCGAATCATGTTTAGCCCATACCGATACAAATAAAATACGCTCAGCATATAATAGAGATAGTAAAATGAAGTACTTTGAAGAAAAAAGAGAATTAATTAATTGGTGGGAAAAGTGGTTAGATAAAAATTAACATACAAATTTAATAAGTATTATAAATTGCTCTACAAGAAAGTCTATGATTAATTTAACTGGAAATAGCTCATTTCTAGCAAAACTCAAAATTTTTTCACAAAAAAAAACGCTATCACTCCAAGATACATAATCCAATGTATAAATAATGTTACCTTTATAATCATTCTAATACGTTTTGCAGTATCATGACTATCTTTAAATCTATTTTCTAGCTTTATATAGTTTTTAGATAAAAATTTTCTATAAAAATTTTTCCACTCTTTTATGGATCTTATATGGCTATTTAATATTTTTATTTGGCTGTAACCATATACACTTGTTAGTGCAAAAAAGAAAAATAAAATCATCATTGTTATGATTTGAATCATTAATGGTTTATTATATATATTAGCTAATACAATTAATAATGCTATCGGTGGCAAAATAGATTTATTCTGTATATCACTCGAAATTGATTGTAGTTTATCGTTAATCTCTTGAGTTTTTTTCTGATAATCATATCTTATAGAATTACTATCTAAACTATCAATATAAGACTTTTGAAGTAACTCATACTCTTCACATATTTCATCAATATATTCGATTATATCAATATAAGTAACTTCTATACCCTTAACTTGGTTATGCTTTAATATATCTTCAATAGCTTTAGATAGAAATGATCTTTCTAATCCTAATTGTGAAGTAGAAAGAGAGTTTAGCTTACTCGATATAAACTCTAGCTTTTGAGAAAAATTCTCATCCATTTTCTCCAGTAAGCGCTTATCAATAAAACTTTTGATAGATATTTTTTTAGTATTAAATAATTCATATTCATAACATCTATTAGATGAAGTTTTTTTAGATATCGAAATTTTATCAATTATTGAATCTAAAACTTTTATTTCTCTATACTTTTTTAATAATTTATCTTCTTCACCTTCTTGCTCAAATCTATCAACAGTGTATTTTCCAACAAGTTTTTCTTTCATTAAAAAAGTTATATTTGGATGCCTTTGAATAAATGTATCAAAATCTTGAAATTTTAGGACAGCATGTTCATTTTGATTATAATGAATTACCATACCATCTTCTAAAACATTATCAATACTTTGATAATTATCCATTTTCTATTTCTCTCCTTATATTCATAGCAATATCACTATCCCTAATAATAACTTCATTGTCATTGTAGTCTATCATGTTTCCAATGTCTTTTCTTTTAAATTTAAGTCCAAATCCTTTATTTCTATCAATATAGTTCACAAAATTTAACTTATTTAATACCTGCGTATCAAGACGATCCATTTCAGCTGGCAACTCATATAATGAATCTTCATTATACACAAAATCTATAAACTCATCAGGTTGATCAGGATATATAATATTTGCTATTATCTCTGCTGTAATTGGTTCATCTTCTCTATTATATCTTTTAACTTGTGCTAATAAAGAGTTAGTTCTTTCTTCAATAATATCAGAAGAAATTTCTCTATTTTCAAAAAACTCATTAATCGCATCGGTCCATTGTTTTGTTACTTCTTTTATATCTCTCCTTCTATTCTGATCTGCTCCCACAAAAGAAATAAAATAATCAGGAATAGCTCTAAGCCCTTTTAAAAATGTTATATAATTATCTTGATTCTCTTGATACCTTGATAAATTCAATATTGTAGCCATAGCCATGTGTTCAATATTCAAAGCTAGATTTTTAATAACTTCCATTGAATCATCATCAACACTAAAATTTTCCTTATTGTTAAGTAATGCTATAAATAAATATCTATCTCCATTTGTTGAATTATAATCCATTATAATGACATACCCACCGCGTGATAATGTAACTCTATGCATTTCATCTTTTAAAATTACTGTTAATTGTTTGCTAAAATTAAAAAAGTTATTACTATCAATATAGCTATCTAGCTTTTGTTTAAAGGGAGGTTCTATGTCCTCTTCAACAAAAAAAATGGTATAAGATCTTGATTTTTTTGTTAAATAAGTATTGGCTAAAGATATACCAAATTCATTTATATCTTCATTACCACAATCCAGTTCTGCCTCTGCATAGCTAGCGATAGGCGCTTGATCATTTGATATTTTATTGATTCTATGTACTGCTATATTATTTATTAACACTTTTACTCCTTAATTATAGTACGATAATTATATTATGTTCATTCTTAATTTATAAATAAATCTATTTTATTTATAAATTAAGATTATTTATTACTAATATAATTTTCATTAATATTATAATAATTAGGTTTAGCTGTCATAAAATACATTAATACTTTTAATCCTACTTGATCCCAATAACTAAACTTATCTATAGAAGCATCTTCAAATGGACATTTATTTTCTTCTATTTCTTTCTGTGTACAACAACAATGAATATTTATTTTTTTATTCAATTCTTTACTGTAAAAAAAATTGTTATATGGATTTTCTCCTAGGTTAAAGTACCATCTATCATCTTTATCATCAATATAATATTTATTTTTCACTGCATAATTTTCATAAGTTGTTTTCAAAGTTATTATTTCATTTTGATCAAAATAACATTTTAAATCATCTCTTAAATATCTTCTATTATGATTTTTAAAAACTTCCATATAATGATAACGTTCATTATTTAAATCAAACACTAATCTAGTTGCTGGTTGCATATAAAATTTATAATATGCTGATACTAAAGATGTTGGTATTCCTAAGATAACTATAATTCCTACCAAGATCAAAGCCTTTTTCCCAAAAACATTAAATAGTTCAAAATAGAATTTCATTTTTTTTCCTTCAAATATATTTTGTTTGAAACAATACAATATAAAATAACTTAAAATATCATATATTACAATATGAAATATATTTCTTATTTTTTAAAAAAACACTATACCATTACTTATTATTTGAAACGAGGTGATTACGATGGGATTAAAACCGGGACCAAAGCGTATTGCAGATTCTACTGGTAAACCAGATAGAAGACAAAGAGACAACAAAAATACTCCGGGCAATACACCAAGCTTGAAACCATCTAAGAGCACTAAGAAAAAATAAGAAACTTCTAGAAGGGGGGAGAGAAATAAATTTCCCCCTAGCCTCACCCAATATAAGCTTGTTGATAAATCTTTTTTGACGGCCATTCTATGGCTGTCAAATATCCTTCTTTGCCTTTTTTACCATAAATACAACCGGTATCTATCCCAATATAATTTAGATAAAACTTGACATCTTTAAATGGCGAGTGTCCAAAGACATTAACAACATTATTCCATTCTGTTTCAATCATGGTTCTATTAGTAGTAATTTCTTCTTTACAAGCATCTAACATATCATAAAATGGCAATCCTACTCCATGTGTTACAAGTAGTGTTCTTCCTTCTTCATCTTTAATATCGTACTTTAAATAATGTGGAAGATTTTCTAGCCATTGGTAATGTTCTTTTATACTTATTGCTCCATCTTCACGATGATAAGATTTTAATGTAAGAGAACCACCGTTTTCTTTCCAAAGTCTATCTTTTAATATACAATCATCTGCAAAGCTACTCTTAGCTCTCAAAGCTTCTAACATGTAAATCTCATGGTTGCCTATAACACAATCATAATTATTGCTTTTTACAAACTCTATGACTTGCGCGGATCTATTTCCTCTATCCACTAGATCACCAACAAATACAAGCTTGGGATTTGGATCTAGTAATTTTTCGATTAATGCCATTAACGTATCATAGCATCCATGAACATCACCGATAATATATAGTTTTTCCAATCTATTTCCTAAATGTGCCAAATTGCGCCAAAACTATTATTTTTAATGAAGCTTTAAATTTCAACTACTTAAACCTTTTTACTTTCAAGATAAGCTATATACTTATCTGCATCAAGTTTTATGTCTAAAGGTATCGCTGTATTATTTAATGCTTCGATATAAGAATCTCTAAGATCTATTGTTTTATCCACTTTTTCAAAGATTACCGGACTTTGTATATATTTGCCTTCATGCTGATCTAAATATCTCTCCATGTATGCAAAATTATCTATGCCTTCTAAACCTTTTAAAAATAATGTATCACTGGATGAAATGTATATCGTTGCCAAATCTCCTATGATGTCATTTTCTGGTGCAAGTATAATCTTGATCTTTCTTTTTACTAAACTTTTTTGCATAAGTCTATCTAGGTTCATATTATACTCATAGTCTGTGCCGGTTCTCATATCATTCTCGTACATTAAAACTCCTTTTCTTAGATGAAACTTACAGTATACAAAAAAACTACAATATTATCATTCCTTTGTATACTTAAAGCCCTAGTTAAGCTTTATAAGGTATATAACTATTGTCTATTGTGCTCTTCTAATACTATTTCGATCTTTAGGAAAAATCAATCCTTCAGTAGTCATCAAAGGAATAGACTCTGGCATACAAATTAAATCTCTTTTTGGAATATTAAAAACACTCGTATAAGTTTCCTTTAAATTTAGAATTACATCTTTATTTTTTAAAGCATCGATTTCTCTACATTTATCCGCAATGATATTAGATATATTATAAATATATTTAAATATATCAATACCCAATTCATAATCTTTTCCATCAATATGTATTTTCGGTAAATTAACAAGCTCATCAACTATATCAATCATTTCAGGCTCAATAAATTCACGCATTAAATCAAGCTGTTTTTTTACATACTTTTTATTACCATTGTTATCAATAAAATTTTTTACAGCCTTTGCAAAATCTTTTACTGAAATAATTAAATGTCTATTATTTTCATATAATCCCCATTCTTCAAACTCAACAAACATACTATATTCTTCTATATCATCTATATGGTGAAAATAATTTCGTATAGTCCTCAAAATTACAAATTCTGGCACATTGTTTATTTTACAATTATATTTATCTCTTAACTTATCACTCACAGAATGAAGGCTTTCTAAATAAGTCATAAAAGTTGTCATACTACGTTTTTCAGAGTGTTCTATCTTTAGTAAAATAGCTTCACTTTCAAAGTATCTATCTATAAATCTACTATCATCCATATTTAATATTCCTTCCTTTTAATAGCGTTATAATCTACAAAACCAATCAAAATTATATTATAATTTTAAATAAATTTATTAACAAGTTGCATATTTTCCTGCAACATAAGAGCATGTCTTACTTTATTAAGTTGCCGGAAAATATACAACTTAACAAAGACAAGCTTCTAGGAAGGTGCTTGAAACATCATTTTTAAAGTTTTACATGCAAGGAGTATCCATCTTCCGATGCAGTAGTACCGTTGAGATTAAAGAGAACGCTATGCTATAGCTCTTTGACTTCTACGAGCATATTGGGGAAGAATCCCCATGCTCTATATCTGCGATGCTTTTATCTACTTTTACGTACTTTAGACTTGGTTTGATCTTTTGTTTTAGTATCTTCATTTTTAGCCTCACTTGAAGACCCTTCCGTTTTATTGTACATTTCATCTAATTTACTTTGAGCTTTAATATAAAGTTCTGCATACTCTGCATACTTTTTATCTCTTAGATTGTACTTCTGCTCTGTTTCTTCATTTACTATACACATATCACCATTTTTAAGCTCTTTAAGTGATGTATAACCGTCACTGTACGCATCTTGTATAAAACATGCTACACTTTTTGCATCCCCTCTATGGTGTGTTTCTATATTAGATAATTCTTCATGCAACAATGCTAATTTAACATGCTCCGCATCCTCTTTTTGTTCCACTTCATATACTGGTTCAGTATCTTTGATGTTAAAGTACTCTTTTATCTTTCTAAGTACATCTTCTAGGTTATGAATTGGTGAATTTGTGAGCTTTTCACTAATGATTTTCTTCACTGCATTAGCAAACTTTTTTAATGTTCGATTCTCTTGGTAAAGAGTAGAAATTTCCTCTTTTAATATTCGGTTTTCATCTTCTAAATTTTCTATTTTTTTGAGAGATTGTTCTATATTAGATTTACTTTCTTTGTTCTCTTGTTCTAATGTAGCATTTGTATCTTTTAATATAGAAATTTCTTCATCTTTAGTATCAATCATTTCTTTAAAAAGATCTATCTGTTTTTTTAACTCACCTATAGTAAGATCCTTATCCTTTACTTGCTGTTTTAATGTACGATTTAGATCTTCCAGCTTGGCATAATCCTCACGCACTGCATTAGCTTGCTTTAACTTTTGATGTAAGTTAAAGATTTCTTCTTTTAGATCCTTTTGTGTAGCATTTTTATTGTCTTCTTGTCTATTTTGTTGTGCTAATTGTTCTCTCTTTGCATTCTCACGTTCTGCTCCAATATCTTTAAATTTATGAGTGTCTTGTCGTTTCCTTTTTTTAATAAAGTAACCAAGCTCTTTAGCCACTTCATTAAACCGTTGAGCATATAGTTTAGTACTAGCATAATCAGTTTTTTCACCAACAATTGCAACTATCTCTCTCATTTGTTCTTTAGTATAACTTGTTGTCTCTTTCCCTCTTTCCATATTTAATGTATCAGCTGTAAATGTTTGAAGTCGTTTTAATGTACGAGTGTTCATTTTTTGCCGGATAGCATTGCCATTATTATCTAAACCCATCATCTCAAAATGTGCATGATAATTCTTTTGAATATCATACATGCCCATATCTACTTCTTTTGTGAATTGTTTATCTAAATAGAGCTTATTATCTTCATGATTTAAAAAGAAGTCTTTCCCACTATAAAACTCTGTTCCATCCTTTTTACTTATGAGCTTACCCTCATCTCTATGGATAACCATTTGAAAAACTTTTGTTCCAAACTCTCTTTCTAGTTCTGCTTTTATTGGTTCTAAATCTTTGAGTGTGTGGTGCTGTTCTAAATTAACAATTGCACTTAGTTGAGTAACTGTGCTATTTTGTAGCTTTTGCCCTGTACGCTTTGTATAAGCTTCGCTTCGTTTTTTTAACTCCGAACGATAAACTTTATAAGCTTCGCTTTTCATAATGTCACATTCATTTTTTTCATCTTTAAAAACAACCGAATAACTAAAGTTTTCTCTACTGTTATGACCGATTGAACCTCTGACTGATCCTTGTATATGCATAGATGATTTTGCCATGTATTTTCCTTTTTTCTAGTATCCCTTGTGGATCAGAAAAACACAACCATACTTCGTAGAGGTATGGAGTGTGTACACACTCCATACCCTAAAGGATATTTCTTGTGAAAATCTACACCACAAGGGTTTGATTTTATTAAGACGCTGGTAGGTGTATGCTCTTACTATAAAGTTCATTGAGCATAGACATATCTTGACTTGATCTATAGAAGTTAATCATTAATCCATGTTCACCTTCTATATCTACTTGAATAATGTCGCGAATCGCCATTACATACTCTAATCCAACATTGTAGGCATCACACAGTTGTAATGCTTCTATCATTGCGTGATCATTAAGATATAGATTAAACTCTTGCTGATCTGCATACATACATTTGATCTTGTTATCTAAATTTGCTATCACAATAACGTTGTGCAATATACTTAAGCATTGTTTTACATTCTCACTTTGCATCATGTTCTCTTTTACTGTAAATCTCTTCAAGTAATTCTCTTACACTCATCTTTTCATATGGTGCTACTAAATTTTCATTAAACTTATTTTTCGTAAGTTGAAATTGGATGTTTTTAATGTTCAAACTCATCTGCTCTACCGTACGCTCTAACTTAGTATTTTGAGCTGGTGAGGATAATAAAAATCCACCGGCTATACCTACTATAAAAACTCCAATATTTAATATAAAACTTTTCATTCTCTTTCTCCTTTTTAACTTACCATTGGGCGAGAGTATTGCCCACCTCTATTGTCTACTTCTTTACCAATTACGCCCTGTGCATCACTATTCATATCCTCACCGACACCTAAGAATTTGAGCATTATGTCTACTCTATTAAACGTAATGTAAAATGAAAGAATCACTCCTATAATTGCTATTGCAAGAGCAAAAAATCCTTTAACAAAGAACAATCCAAAATCACTAAAGTTGTAGGCTACACTAAGCTTGTCTTGCCCCATAGTGACATTAAAAAAGTTTGCAAATTGTTCATCTATAAGTAAGTTAGTGATACTTGCAAAAAGATCTAAAAAGACAATACAAAGAATAATTGATATTGCTAATGTTATTGGACGAGTTCCCAGACTAAGACCTTTTGCAAGAAACTTTTTAATAGCATCTTCTTCGTTAGTGGCTATCCAAACAATAAGGAATGGAGAAATAAACATATATATAACTAAAGATAAGAGCCAATAAACCATGACTAACA
Source organism: Sulfurospirillum sp. UBA6810 (assembly GCA_002469305.1). Taxonomy (GTDB): domain Bacteria; phylum Campylobacterota; class Campylobacteria; order Campylobacterales; family Sulfurospirillaceae; genus UBA6810. The sequence goes on along the minus strand of DKEY01000033.1, from coordinate 19,252 downwards.
AAGAGGCTATCACCAAAGTAGCAAGAGGAAGATATTTAACCAGATATGTATAGAGGTATATAGTAGTTCCATAGGCTATAACTTGCTTTCCAGCAGATATAAGCTTTCCTACAATAGGAAGTTTCTCTAAAGATGATGTTGCAGTACCTATCGTTCCATTTATTGTTGTTGCAACTGTAGAAGCAGCTGGTAACATTAGATAGGGGAGTGATTCAATTGTATTAGCAACTATGCGGTCTGAAAAGCCTCCTTTTTTTATACCTTCTTTTATGTTAGATTCATTTCTTGATTTTTCTAATTCAACTTGTGTTTTTACATTAGAATTATACATGTCTAAGTTCTCTGCAAACATATTATTTGAGGCTATTAAAGGCAAAGCAAAAAAACCATAATCCTCTATATTTTTCACTTGCATATTTGCAAGTTGTGTAAGTTGATTTTGGTTTAATTTATTGTTCAAACTTTGGTTATAGCTTGCAAGTATTCTATTGTTCTCTGCTTTCCTATCTTGCAAAGACTTCACTTCTAAATCTGTAAAATCACACAAATCTAAACTAACCCATGACCTCCTATATTCACTTTTTAAAGGTGATACTTTACTCATACCTTCTTGAACTCGATAGTTATATCCATCTTCTTTGAATATTATGTCATCTACCGCATTTTTACATGTAGACAATATTCTTTCGTACAGTACAAGTTGCTTATTTATATTAAGTTGTTCTATAGTAACTCGATCAACCTCTTCTTTTGATAATAAGCCACTATTTTTACGTTGCACGTTAATATAAGTTTCACCGAATACTTCTGTAATTTTGGTAGCAAACTCAACTGATTTTTGAATTGCTGATCCATAGAAAGTTTGATAATTTGTTCTACTTATCTGTTTCTCTTCACCTACTGCAATTGTTGAATTAATAACATAAAAAGTGTATATTAAAGCCATTGCAAAGATACCGCTACCCCAATAATCATTTTGGTCATTTTTATTACCAAGTAATGTTGTAGTTTTTTTCGATAGTAAAAACATAACTGCAAATGGTAAAACTAAAAAGAGTATATACGTATTGATTTTATTGATAAACTCATCAATATTTGCAAAAATTGAAAGATAAAAAATCAAGATCTTATCATCAAAAGTTTCTAAATTAAAAGAAGATCGATAGCTACTATTTAAGTTGATTTTATTTTCTAAAATAGAGCGTTTAATATTAATAATTTCATCATCAAACGTTAAAACTGCAACAATAAATTCGGCAAAATCAATATCTCGATCATTTCTTTGTACTTTTCGATATTCATCATATTTATCTTTTTCAAGTTGAGTTTTTATTTTCGATAGAGAGCTTTTTAATTCCTCTTGTGAAGGTGTAGCTTTTGATAGGATACCATTATGAATAAAAGTGTAACTTCCTACTTTTTCAATACTTTGTTCGGTATAAAAATCTACTATTACTTCACCAGTTGAATAATCAATTTTTGATAGCTTGAATATATAACCGTCTTTGATACTAAATTCCATTGGCAACTTATTTGGATCCGGCTTTTCTTTGAGAAATTTATAAACTCCTTCACCCTCTTCTTTCTCTTGCTGTGTTGTAGTGGTTTGGGTTTTTACTTGTTGAACTTTTTGAGAAGGAAGCTCAAACGCATTCATTGAAGTAGCTACAAGCAAAAATAAGCTCATAAAAGCAATTTTTAGTATCTGAATATTAAAAAGGCATTTTCGTTTGAATTTGAGGCTTTTAATCCTCCCTCTTAAAAAAAGATTTTTTAATCTGGTTTTGATTAATTGCGTGCGGGAAGTCATTATGTGAAAATAGTCGAAGACTTTTTCATCATAATGTAGCTCGAGAGAGCCTTCCGAATAACAAACGCAATTCTTATTATAGAAAATCATTTGACTTCCTTTCTTGTTTGGGTAAAGTGAGGATGTAACCTAACTTTTCCATCTTTAAACATAAAGTATTTTTCATTAATAATATTGGAACGAAAATTGCTATTTTTATAAAGATGAGGATGCCCATTTACGGATACTCTGTTATCCGTCCCTCCATTGACCGACCCCTCGTCAGAGAGGTTTTTGTCAATATAAAATCCATTAAGTTCTAATAACTTTTCTAAAATTTTACTTTCAGTCACTAATGTGACATCTTCTAATTCTATAATCAAATCATTTAGGTGGTTAATGTCCACTCCCTCACTATTAAAGTACCAACATGTTCTATACCTTCCTCTTTCTCCTCTTTTTTGAAATCTAAATAGATATCCATATTCTTCTAATTCTTTTATCCCATTATCAAAAGCTTTTTCTTCTTCTTTACATTTTTCAATCATCTTTTTTTTTGATATTTTAAGTCCTATTGAAAATGTTTCTATCAAAGCGCCTATTCCTTTTGCTTTAGATGATATATTAGGATTGTAAAGCATATTTTTATGTACTTGGGCATAGTTGTTTGTTTTACCCATTCTTTCTATTTCGAGCATACTTATCCCTTTATAGATTTTGTATGTAAATAATTAGAGGGTTTTTGCTATAATTGTAGATAGCACCCTCAACTTGGGTGTGTTGTGCTTCTCTTTCCAGTAAGAGGTCGAATGCTAACTGGAGAGGGGAGTTTCTAACTTGCTGTCGATAAATTATCCACGTATTCCTTTATATCACCTAGTTTCCAAAATGATGATCTACCCTGCTTCAAAGGTTTTGGTAATTTACCTTGCTTGATTAGATCGTACAACTGTGTATTACTAATTTTTAACCACTCTTTCACTTCTTCTGCTTTGAGCAATTTGTAATCTTCACTCATTTTATCTCCTTTTTATTTCTCTTAATTCGTAGTTGTTCGGAAGAACCATTACGTATCAAATTGTTGGTGAAATCATGACATAAAAAATCAGCAATTGCAAATCTTAAAGTCCTTATTTTAGGGCTTTACATGACATTTTAATTTAAAAATTATGTTTAAATTTCTGTATATATATGTAAAATTTAAGGTAAACTTTTTTTAACTAAATAAAAAATTAAATTTCTTTTTTTCTATACAATTTTTTGATCTAAAATGCATGCCTTTTTTAAGATTTTTTAGAATTTCCCTTTTTTTCATGAGAGTATTCTTACATTTTTTGCTGTTTAAAACTGTTTTATACTTGACGTAATTATCCGATTATCGTATAATTATCAAAAAGGGAGCTGTTATGAAAACAAAAGAAATTCACTCTATACTTGGTGTTGCTCCAGCTACATTTTTTGACTGGAACAAATCAGATAGTAAAAAAAAGAAACTAGCGAAGTTGCTTAAAGAGCTAGATACTAACACTGTACTTAATCTTTTAGAAAAATCGAAACAAAAACTTAAAAAACCCAATATGCTTTTATATACGGTTAATCAATCTATAGGAGATAAATCAAAACATTTTACGCTTACAAGTCTCAAAAATCTTTTTTATAAAAAAGAGCCTTTCAATCTTTATGACAAGTATGCTATAAATACCATCAAGAATGAGGCTAAAAACATTGAAATTGAGCAGTTTGCCAACTATTATAAGATACCTATACAAAGAATTGATAGAGTACTCAAAGCATGTTAAAAAATATTGAATTTATCAAACAACATTATAGTAATCAAATTGAGACGCTAAACTGCTTTATCAATGATGCATATCAAAATTTACCAAATCAAGATACTTCACAAGTTCGTTTTGGTGGAGGAACTGCCTTAGCGATATATTACTTTCAACATAGACTGAGCTTTGATGTAGATTTATTTGTGCAAGACCCTCAAATAATAACGTATCTTAGTCCTAAACATTGGATAGAAGATAGCCAAACTTTTGGAGATGAAGCATATATTGATTTTGCAAATCATATTCGTGTTTTATCTTCTAAAAATAAAATCAAATTAGATGTGCTTGTAGCACAAGACAACCTCGCAAATTGTTTTATTGATGATTCAAATATACTCTTTAATACAACTGTACATGTAGAAAGTATAGAAGACATTATTGCAAAGAAAATTATCTATAGAAGAGAAGGAAACTTTACAAGAGATATAATAGATATTGGCATTGCTATCCAAAAAGAAAATATTCTTAAAAAACTAATAGCTTTAGAAGCTATAACAAGTCAAGATATTCGTGAATTACATAATGCTCTTGATAAATTAGACAAGGATAAATACGATATGGAATTAAAAATAGTTAATCCTTTTGAACAGTATTTTGAAGTAGCAAAAAATTCAGCGGAAATTATTCAAAAAGAGTGTAAAATTTTTCTATAGTAATGAAGTTTTACGGTACACTTTACGGTACTAAATAAATTATTTTTCTTTTAAGGTTCCTAATTTTAAGTGGTTTGATTATACACTTTGGTTGAGGACAGCTCCACCATTTAAACTAAAATAAATCACAAAAAAGTTATAATAGAAACCATTTCCAATTTTTTCGGAGAAGATTATGAGATTTTTGCTTGGCGCACTACTTATCTCATCTCTTTTATTTTCTCAAGGCTTTGATGATGAATTTGCTGAAGATACAAAAGATGATGATACTTTCAAGTCATACAATGTCATTATGACAAACTTTAATGACAAAGTTTACACTTATGTTATTAATCCTGTGGCTAAAGGCTATGAGGGAATCGTCCCTGAACCAATGAGAACAGGTATTTCAAACTTTTTTACCAACATCCAATTTCCTATCAGTTTTTTAAACAACCTTTTACAACTCAAGTTTGAAAACTCAGCAACAGAATTACAAAGATTTTTGATAAACTCATCTGTTGGAATTGTTGGCTTTATGGATGTAGCAAAAGAGAGTTACCAAATTGAAGCAAAAAAAGAAGATTTTGGGCAAACATTGGGTTACTATGGTTTCAACCATACACCACATATAGTTCTTCCATTTTTTGGACCATCAAATCTGCGAGATATCTTAGGTATGGGTGGTGATTATTTTGTAAATCCTCTTTCTTATGTTGAAGATAGAGGCAACTTACTAGATAGCAGTGGTGAATCTACTTATGTAAAAGCATATGATGCCCTCAATAAAACCTCATTTACGTATAAGACCTATGAAAATATAAAAAAAGATTCTATTGATTTGTACCATTTACTAAAAAATGTATATGAACAAAAAAGAGACAAAGAGATATCGGAGTAAATAGTGAATAAAATAGCAGTTTTGATAGTATTGATATTCTTACATGTAAGCGTTTTTGCAATAGAAGAAAGTCGTATTGCATCCGTTATGCAAGGGAAAATAGACTTTGCTACAAGTGTTTTAAGAAAAAAAGATATAAACATTGAAGAGAAAACAACTTCGATATTTAAAGAGTTAAAATCAACTTTTGATTTTTCACTTATGGCAAGACTCTCGTTGGGAAAATACTGGAACAACCTAGAGGCGTCTAAAAAAGATGGATTTGTAGTTGTATTTGAAGAGTATGTTAAAAAATCTTATACAGATAAGTTAGCGCTTTATACAAATGAAAAAGTTATAGTTAAAGAATCTAAAAAGATAAAAGAAAATCGTATCTGGCTTTACACAGAACTTCAAAATGAAAAAGAGACTTTTGACATCATCTATAAATTTTATGAAACACCCTCAAAGGACTGGTTGATTTATGACGTCGATATCATAGGTGTCAGTATGATAAAAACATATAAAGCACAGTTTGAAGACACCATAGCAAACAACTCTTTTGACTACTTAGTTGAAAAAATAAAAAACGTTCAATAGATGCTAAAAAACTTTTATCAAAATATAGTCTTAAAGTTTCCTCTTTGGACTATATTTTTTCTTTTTATAGCTATCCTTGCGTTGGCATATCAAACTAAAAACCTTGAGATAGATGCTTCAGCAGATACTCTTTTGCTTGAAAATGACACTGACTTACTATACTCAAGAGCCATAAATAAAAAATACAACAATGCTGATATCCTAGTCATAACATATAGTCCCAAAGATACATTACTCTCACAAAGCAGTTTAGATACGATAGAAAAACTATCCAATGAACTCTTAAAGCTTGAAAATATTACTGGCATCACTTCTATCCTTACTGTTCCTTTACTACAAAGTCCTATAAGAGCAGTAAGTGAACTTGTAAAAAATGTGCCTACCCTTAAATCACCAGATATTGATAAAAAACTAGCAAAAGCGGAGTTTTTAAACAGCCCTTTTTATAAAAACAATTTAGTCAGTAAGGATTTTAAAACAACTGCTATTGTTGTTGAACTTAAAAATGACGATGAGTACTTAGCGCTCAAAAATAAACTAAAAACTTTAAAAAAAGACTCTCTTGAGTATAAAGCTAGTGCATTAGAGTTAAAAAAGCATAGGGATATACAAAGAGAAAAAAATCATCAATTTATACAAAATGTAAGAGATATCATACAAAACAATCAAAACAGTGGTGAACTGTTTTTGGGTGGCGTCAATATGATAGCCGATGATATGATTAGCTTTATAAAAGATGATCTCAATATTTATGGGATTGCCCTTTTAGCACTTTTGATTATTGTTTTGTGGGTTATATTTAGGGAGTGGCGCTGGATTGCTATCCCTGTTGCTATCTCTCTTTTATCTATCTTTAGCACCACAGGTCTTCTTGGTCTTTTTGGATGGGAGGTAACTGTCATATCCTCAAACTTTATCTCTTTACAACTCATCATCACTATCTCTATCGTCCTTCATCTTATAGTAAGATATAGAGAATTGGTACTACATAAACCAGACTTGTCTCAAGAAGAGCTAGTTTTACAAACAGTTCTCTCAAAAGCTAGTCCATCATTTTTTGCCATACTCACTACCATAGTTGGATTTGGCTCTTTAGCCCTTTCAAGTATCCTTCCTATTATGAATTTAGGCTGGATGATGAGTAGTGGCATAATGATATCGCTCATCATATCTTTTTTAGTTTTTCCAGCACTGTTAGTAAAGCTAAAAAAGACAACACCTCATACGGCATTTGAAAAGTCTTTCGCACTTACAAAAGTGTTTGCAAATATCGTACAAAACCATGGCAACAAAATACTCTTTGTCAGTTTTGCTGTTATTGTATTTAGCATTAGTGGAGCTAGTAAACTTATGGTAGAAAATAGTTTTATCAACTATTTTAAAAGCTCAACTGCCATCTATCAAGGGATGAAAGTTATCGACGATAAGCTTGGAGGTACTACACCTCTTGATATTATCGTCAATTTCAAAACAAATGAGGTAAAAACTCAAAAAAAAGAACAAAAAGAGATCCTCCTTGATGATTTTGCTAGTGAGTTTGAAGATACTAGTGATGAAGCTCAGTACTGGTTTATAGAAGCAAAAATGAAAAAGATAGAAGAGATTCATGACTATCTCAATGCTCTTCCTGAAATAGGCAATGTCCAATCTCTAGCTACTATTTTAAAGATAGGAAGAACCCTTAACAATGGTATTGATTTGGATAATTTCAAGTTAGCCCTTTTATACAATAAAATACCCCCAGAATTTAAAAAAGTAATCCTTGATCCATATTTGAGTATCAAAGATGATGAAGTAAGATTTACAACACGTATCATAGACTCTAATCCACAGCTTAGAAGAGATAACTTAATCAAAAAGATAAATGCAGATATGGCAAATATCCTCGAAGACAAAGGCTCATATAGACTGTCCAATCTTATGATTTTATACAACAATATGCTACAAAGTCTTTTTAAATCTCAAATTCTCACACTAGGCTTTGTTTTAATCTCTCTATTTGCTATGTTTTTAGTGATTTTTAAATCCTTTAAAATTGCGAGTATTGCTATCGTCGCAAATGTTATCCCTATGAGTATCATTTTTGGATTTATGGGTTGGTTTTCCATCCCGCTTGATTTGATGACGATAACCATAGCAGCGATTAGTTTAGGGATAGGGGTTGATGATACTATTCACTATATCCATAGGTACTTAGAAGAGTTACAAAAAGATGGTGATTATCTAGCGGCGATGCATCGTTCACACAACTCTATCGGCTATGCTATGTATTATACGACTTTTGCCATTATCTTAGGATTTTCTATCCTAGCCTTTTCAAACTTTATACCGACAATCTACTTTGGATTATTGACTGTCTTAGTTATGTTTATGGCACTTATGGGAGCATTACTTCTGCTTCCAAGATTGTTCATCATCTTTAAACCTAAAATATAATAACTGAATATTTTTTTTAAATTAATTTTTATACAAGCTACTTAGTTATACAATAATTCAGTTAGTATTTTAGGAATAAGTGCGTATGGGAACAACTCAAAGACATTATGACAATGCTATTTGTTACCTAGAAAAAAATTATGATTATTCATTTTTTTCTGAAGATTTTGATGAAAACCACTCTGCATCTATGATAACTTTTTTAAAAGAAAATGCAGAGGATTTTTCACTACAACACAGTTTGCACTCTCTTGTAGAAGCTATTCAAGACTTTTTTAGTTCATACCATCAAGATGTCTCTGTTTTGTACTATAAAGATAGATTTATAGTCAAATATCTCAATCCTATAAAAAATATTTCTCATGCTTTAGACAAGCAAAGCTTACACAAGCTTCGTGTATATTTATTTGAACTAGCAGAAAATCTCCATGAGTACTATCAAAGTGAAGATTTAGTTATTTTTCATGAAGAACACTTTGATACAATTTTATCTTTCTTCAAAGATGTACCTGCCCAAAGTGCAAAAGAGATAATCAAGTGTAAAATTTCTAAGATTTTCAATCTCTGCGAATGTGATAAAGTTTTTTTTATTCATAACAAATTAGCAATCCGCTTTAACAGTAAACAAAACAAAACTTTACCAAAAGAGAGAAGATACAATGGAATTCCTGTAAAAGAACTCGAAAAACTAGAAGATGAATTTATCAATGATGCATTTGAAAAAAAATTGCAAAGAGAATTAAAAAGAAAATTTAGAACAACTCTCAATTTTTCACATGTAAACAATAAAAAGTTTTGTTCTATCTACATCAAAGAGTTCCAAGAAATCATCGCATTGACATTTAAAAAAGAGAAAAATAAAATTGACAAAGAATTTTTCAACGGCTTTGTAAACTATATACTTCGTAAAAACTTTGACACCCTGCTTTATCTCTGTGCTTCTCAAGTCTTAGAGTTAGTCAAAAAATCTGCCCCAAATATTGACCAATTTATACGTTTTTACAATGGAGAAACTCTGTTTAAAAATGCTGAGGAAAAACATCAACGTCCTCTTATCATAGATAAAGATAACCAAAAATGGTCTTTTGGTACTATCAGAACTTTTTACATGGGTCTTGATAATCAAGAACAAAAACTAAAAGAGATTGAAATCAGAGAGAAAGACATCATTGCAAAGATTGAAACACTTCACAATGAAATAATAGTGCAAACAAATATGATGGGAAATCTTAGCAATACAATAGAGATAAATAAAAAAGAGTTGAATGAACTCTCTTTGATACTTAAAAGTGATATGGAAGATATGATTTGCTCTCAAGAAAACTTATATAAAAAAGAGGACAAGTTAATAGAACAAAAAAACTTTTTACAAAAAGAGTTGCGTTCTTTAGAAATAAACATAGACAACAAAGAAAAGAAGATAAACAACTGGCAAGTAGTTTTAAAAGAGATACAAAGTAAACTCGTAGATCAAAGAGAGACTTATGAAAATATGTCTAGGATGAAAGAAGAACTCATCATCGCATTTGCAAAAGTTATCAATAAAAAAAGTATAGTGATAAAAGAGAAAAGAGAGTTAATCGCTTAAGAATTAATACTCTCTTTGATATTTTTAGCAATAGTAGAGATTTTTCTTATCTTTTCACTTGAATTGAGTGAATCATCTAGTAAAACTTTCACAAAAGCACTTCCAACGATAACANNCAACACCAAAACCTACAAAAACAGGCGTTTTTGTAAAATTTCTTATATTTTCTATGATATTGCTTAAATCTTCGCTTGCACCACTTCCTGTGATACCAGCATATGCTACAAGATACACAAAACCACGAGAGTTTTCAACTACTGTTTTTATCCTCTGTGGGGTATCTGTGGGTGCAACAAAGCTTACCAAAGAGAGTTCTTTTGTATCCATCTCTTTTGTATAAGCAACTGCCTCTTCATGAGGTAAATCAGGGATAATAAACCCCTTTACACCAAAATCACGAGCCTTACATGTAAAGTTTTCAAAACCCTTATGATAAAAAGAGTTAAAATACCCCATCCAATACGTATCAATTTGAGTTGCTATATCTTTTGAGAGTTCAAAGAGATGCTCTAACTTAAAGCCATTTTGCAATGCTTTTAAGTTTGCTAGTTCTATAACTGGCCCATCTGCAACTGGGTCTGAAAAAGGAATGCCAAGTTCTAGCCTATCAACACCAGCTTCTTTTAAACTAAGTGTCAAATCTTTTGAAAAATTTATATCTGGAAATCCTGCTGTAATATACCCTACTAATTCTTTCAATGTCTCTCCAAGTTAATTGGTACTTTTATAATCAAAGGCTCAAGCATACCAAAGTATTCTGCATCATTTTCTATATCAAGACGATATCTATCAAGCTGATCACTTACCATCAAAAGCCAATCTATAAACTCTTCACTTGCTGGTCCTTTGAGCAGTCTTGCCTCTTCAACTACATCTTCACAAAGTGCCGCTAGTTTGATGATAGGATCTAGTTTTAAAAATCCAGCTGCTGATTTCATATTGTGAAAAATTCTAAAAAGTTCCCCAATGTTTTCTTCAAATGCTTCTATTTTATTCAGCCCTATGATCAATGGTTCCATATTTTCACACATAATTCCATAGTGAGAAATAAAGTCTTCAACAATTTCTAAATCGAAATCAATTTCTAATTGTGTGAATAAACCCATATGTTTCCATTCCTAAGCCACAGTATAGTTTTGTTTTGATTGTAATCATACCATTTTTTAGATAAAATCTAATTCAAATTTAAATAGTTTTTTATCTTCTTCAAGCTTACATGTAAGAGTAAAAAATAAAACAATTCTTCACAAAGCATGGGCTTTGGCATAAGATACAAAAAGAAAAAAGGTTTGTAATGAAATCAATAACTTCCATAAAAAAAGCCAAAGGAAATACTCCTTTAACTGTTATCACTGCTTATGATTCTTTGTTTGCTTCTTTATTCAACAAAAAAGTTGATATGATTTTAGTGGGTGATAGTTTAAATATGAGCTTTAGAAATGAAAAAGACACTCTCTCAGCAACTTTAGAAATAATGATATACCATACAAATGCCGTTTGTAAAGGAGCGCCTGATAGTTTTATCATCTGTGATATGCCTTTTGGAACCTATACAGATGAAAAAACTGCTTTAAAAAATGCTTCACGTGTCTATCAAGAGACTGCAGCACATGCCATAAAGATAGAGGGAGGAGTTGAACGGGCTCACATCATCAAAACTCTTACAGACAACTCCATCGCTGTAGTTGGACACATAGGACTTATGCCACAATTTGTTAGAAGTGAGGGTGGCTATATAGTAAAAGGAAAAACCGAAGAGGAAGCTTTAAAACTTATAGAAGATGCAAAAGCCATTGAACAAGCAGGTGCTTTTTGTATTGTGATTGAGGGGGTAAAGGCTGATGTCGCAAAAAGAGTAAGTGAAGCTATATCTATCCCAACTATCGGTATTGGTGCGGGGAATGCAACAGATGGACAAGTGCTTGTGTGGAGTGATATGTTTGGATTTTTTGAGGAGTTTAAACCTAAATTTGTCAAACAATATCTTGATGGTGCAAGTTTGATTAAAACAGCTCTTGATGCATACATAAAAGATGTACAAACAAGACAATTTCCAGCAACTGAGCATACATACTAATGGAACGTATAGTAGAGATAGATAAAATCACTTTTGAAAACGAGTACGAAAAGAGTCTTCGCCCAACTAACTGGAAAGACTACATCGGACAAGAAAAGATAAAAAAGAACCTACAAGTTTTTATACAAGCTTCTAAAAAAAGAGGAGAGTGTTTAGACCATGTTCTCTTTTTTGGACCTCCAGGACTTGGAAAAACAACGCTTGCTTATATCATAGCAAATGACATGGAAGCCAATGTCAAAATGACAGCTGCTCCAATGATAGAAAAAAGTGGTGATTTAGCGGCCATCTTAACAAATCTTGAAGAGGGAGATGTTCTTTTTATAGATGAGATTCACAGGCTTTCACCCGCTATTGAAGAGATTCTTTATCCAGCTATGGAAGATTTTCGTCTCGATATTATCATAGGAAGTGGTCCTGCTGCACAAACTATAAAGATAGACTTGCCAAAGTTTACTTTGATAGGGGCAACAACAAGAGCAGGTATGATAAGTTCCCCCCTAAGAGATAGATTTGGTATGCATTTTAGATTACAGTTTTACAACCCTGATGAGCTCTCTCTCATCATCACAAAAGCTGCAAAGAAACTTGATAAAGATTGTAACAAAGATGCTGCCCTAGAGATGGCAAAAAGATGTAGGGGCACTCCTAGAATTGCTCTGAGACTCTTAAAACGGATCCGTGATTATGCTGATGTTGAAAATGAAAATATCATAACACTGGAACGTTCTTGCTATGGTTTGGATGAGCTTGGTGTGAATGATTTGGGATTTGATGAGTTAGATTTGAAGTTTTTACAAATACTTCTTGAAGCAAAAGGTCGTCCTATGGGGCTTAGTACCATAGCTGCTGCACTTAGTGAAGATGAGGGTACGGTTGAAGATGTGATTGAGCCTTACTTGATAGCAAAAGGGTATATTGAGAGGACTGCCAGAGGTAGGATAGCAACACCAAAGTGTTATGAAGTACTCAAGTTTTCAAATCCATATCAAACAGGGCTTTTTGGGGGAGCAAATGAATAAATATAAAAGTTTACTTCCTAAACTTACAATAGTTTTTTTCAAAAAATTTATATCTTCAAGGGGAGATAATTAAATGGACAATAGCAATAGATTTTTCTTAGCTGGTATTTTTCTAGTAGTGCTATACTGGATTATAAGGTTATATGAACCTTTTTTAGTCACATTTACCATCTCAGCGCTACTAACCATAGCAACATATAGTATCAATGTGAAGTTACTAAAGCTTACTAGAAATAATGCAGCGGCAGCTTTTCTCTCCACTGTTCTTTTATCTCTACTGTTCTTTGCTCCAATTATCTATATCATAACTTCCATAGGAAGTATTGTAGAAACATTTAATGCAGCCACTATAAATCAAGTTGTAACCTATCTAAGTGATATCAATATTAAATTACCTAATTCACTTGCCTTTTTAAAACCAAATATTGATGAGTTTTTAGCTGGCTTTGATTTGAAAAATCTAGCTTCACAAACACTCTCTTATACAGCTTACATCGGTAAAAACAGTGCCACTTTTTTAAAAGATATGTTTTTGATTGTTGTATTTTTCTTTTTTACAAATCTTTATGGACCAGCCCTTGTAAGGTATGCTAAAAATGTAACTCCTATGAATGACACAGAACTTGACTTGGTTTATGGGGAAGTATCCAATGTCATGAGTGTACTTTTTTACTCTATCTTGGTTACTGCTATCTTTGAAGGTGCTCTTTTTGCTATCATCGGTATCTACTTTGGATATGATGGGTTGTTACTTGGCATTTTATATGGATTTGCCTCACTCATCCCTGTTGTAGGTGGTGCTTTGATGTGGATTCCCCTTTGTACGTATGAGCTTGCAAATGGCAATATCTACGAGGCTACTATCATAGCGTTATACTCTATCATCGTCATCTCTATCGTAGCTGACACTTTTATAAAGCCTCTCATCATCAAGTATATCAACCAACTCTCACGAGTTCCTACGCAGATAAATGAGATGCTGATATTTTTAGCGATACTTGCGGGACTGAGTACTTTTGGGTTTTGGGGTATGATTTTAGGGCCTGCTATAACTGCCCTTTTTATCTCTATACTCAAACTCTATGAGATACTAAAAAGTAAAAATTTCGTCTAAGGCTTTTAAAGCCTTAGACCTCTTCCATAAACTTTTCTAATATCTCTATAGTTTTGATATGTCTTAGCTTTCTTTGTGTTATAAACTCTTCTTTTTGCCTATCTATATTTTTAAACTCTTCTATGAGCCTATCATAGTTTTTATTTAAAAAAGTATTGTTTGTATTCATCATGTTTTGTAACTCATACAGATGAAAACTTATCTTGAGTCTCTCTTTTATCTCTTCAGTCTTTGGATAATACAGAGAAAATTTTGTTGGATTATCCTCATAGAGTTTTACTGATTGTTCTATCTTTTTATCTAAAAATGCCACACTTACCTCTGTCGCATTTTGATAGTTGAAACTCACTGCACTACTTAGGTGATTGAACTCTGAACTTATCTTTGCATAAGAAGCCTGTATCTCATCACTAAAAGATTTAAGTATATTTTCATATGCTTTTGAAGCAAACTTTCTGATATTGGCAAACTCTATATCTGAAAAAATCTTATCCGCTTTCCTGATAAGTTCATATGGGTTTTGCCACTTTCTTATCTTTTTTTTCAGTATCTCATATACAAGAGCGTTGTTTGAGTTTACTTCATCTTGGATTTCACTCAGACTTCTTACATACTTTTTAAACATTTTTGCTACAAGTTCATCATCATAAAACAACTCTTTATAAATCAAATCTGCATCAACCTTTGGTGCTTTATATTCGATGGCTTCATAAACACTTGCCTTACTTAAAAGAGTTCCTTTTTTCTTTGCATATCTTGTTCTCGTTGTTTGAGAGATATGATTGAAGATATTGTTTGCTATGAGTTCTATCAACTCTTCTATCTTAGAGTAAGCATCCTTCAAATCTTTTGTAAACTCAGCTTTTAATGAGGCAAATTTACCCTCAGCTTCTATTTCAAAACTTTTAATCTCTTTAAAAAGTTCATCATAGATATTTAAAAATATATTATGCTGTTCTATAAGCTTATGGCAGATATATTTCAACTCTTTTTTGATAGCAAAATCTTTTGCACTAAGTGCTTTTGGCTGGATTTCTCTATAGATAAAATCTAAAACTTTATTTATATTTGATGTTTCAAGTAACTCTATGTTTTTGCTCAAATCACTTCCAACAATACTCTCAACTTTTTTGGAATACTCTTTATACCTTTGTTCTATAAACTCTTCTTCATCTTTTACATGTGAAAGGCTTAGTTTCTCTTTTAAAGTATGTAAAAAAGTTTCTAATTCATTGGCGATGAGGATATTTTTATCGTGACTTCTTGATTCTAGTGCTTGGATCGCTGAGATTGGTATCACTTCACTAAAGTACTCTGAAAAGCTTTTTTTAACATATTCTACACTTTGCTCTATCTGTGCATCGCTAAACTTATCTTTTTGATTGAGCACACAGAGTGATTTGTTTTGGTACTCATTGAGATACTGTTGTAAAACTCTTGCTTCACTCATCTTCCCAGCATTATCTATCAAAGAGAGCCAGATGATACCATCTACCTCTTTTAAAACTTTTTGCGTAGTTTTAGTATCAGTGATTGCTCCAGAGTTCAGTCCTGGGGTATCCACAAAAACGATGTCCTTTAAAACTTCCAATGGAGCATAAAGAGTGAGATACTCTATATCCTCAACATTGCCTCTTTGGTCAGTAAACTTTGAAATCTCTTCTACATTATGGTATTCATCGCTTCCATCTGTGTATCGCACTCTGATTTTTAACTCATCTCCATATTTTATATAGTTTACTTTTGAAGTAACAGGAGTGATACCTGTTGGCAAAATACTTTGAGAAAGAAGTGCATTTAAAAATGTTGACTTTCCACTTGAAAATTGCCCTGTAATAGCAACTTTCATCGGCTCTTTTGCTCTGAGTTGGAGTTTGTTTAACTCATCTTCAAGTCCAAAAGAGGGAGACATCTTATCGTCTAAGAGGATATACTTGGCTTTTTGGATAAGCCCAAGTAAATTCTCATCAAAAACAGGAGCTACTTCTATAAACTTTTCTTTGTACTCTGTGATAAATAGATTTAATTTACTCATAAGAACTCCTCAAAGAAGCTAGTTTTTCCTGTGTTTTTGCCATCTTATTTAGTTTCTCTTCCAAAGTAGAAACTCTTTTGTCAACATCAAAAGAGTTATCTTCTAGCTTTGCTTTTGTATTTTGTAAAATACTCTGTTTTTCATGCATTTGATTTTGGATTAACTCTATGGGTGTACTTACTTCTTTTGTAAATTCACTTAAAAGATTTTGGTTTACATGTAAGATTTGTTTATCAAACTTTGTATAGATATTTTGAAAAAACTCTTCAAAGATTTCATCTATCTTTACATCCAGAATCTCGAGATTTTTCTTTGCATAGCTATCTATAAAAGCATTGATTGTATTGACCAAAGTTGTGTTACTCGCAGCATAAGCATAATCACTAAAATGTCTGTTGAAAAACTCTTTTGAATCACCACTAAAGCTATCTTGTTTTTCAAAAGCATCAAAACTTCTTTTGAGTCTTTCAAAAAGTTCATTGACTCTTTTTTGAAAAGCGTATCTATACTCTCTGACAAGGTCGATAAATCCATCTTTAATACCACTGTCTATGATATAAGAAATTCTTTGTTCATTTGGTCTTTTTTTATTTTTTCTTATCTCATAAGAGACATCATCTATAACTCTTCGCTTGATGATAGCTTGCAGTTGAAGGACTCTGTTTTTTGCCAAGTTTTTAAGTGTTGCAAAGTACTCATTTAACTCACTTGTTGCATCTTCTACACTGAGTGCCAATTTTTCGATTTGTTTTTTTATCTCTTTGATTTCATCATCAAATTTTTCAATTTCTTGCGCAATATCTTGAGAGTTTTTTCCATACAGTTCTAACTCTTGGTTAAAGAGTGTCTTACTTGAATCTATCGCTAAATCCATCTCTTTTATAGCACTTTGGAGTATGATTTTTACTTTTTCACTTGTTTTTCCAAAGAGTACTTCTTGAAGATATCTTTCTACATGTAAGATACCACTTTTTTCTAGTGAGTAGCCTGCATCTAATGCTTCTTGCCCCCTGCCTACCCTATGGTAAAGTGCCATGAGTGAAGCTACTGGGATAAAATCCAATTTATCTATGATAGAGTCAAATCTATTTTCTTTGTTTATCTCTTTTAGCTTATTTTTAATACTTGTTTTTGTATAGGCTATAACTTCTTTTAATTCATTTTCTTTTACTGAGTCTATTCTTGTTATAATGATAAGCAGACGTGATACATTTTGGTAAAGAAGTGTATCGACGATAAACTCTACATCTTTTTCAGTAGCACTTTGATTGACATTCATAAGGTGAATCATCAAATCACAATTACCAAGATAACTCTTTGTAATCTCTTCACGTTGCACAACAGGATCATCAAGACCTGGTGTATCTACTATCTGAACACCATCTTTTAAAAACTCCAAATCACTATATAAAGTAACACTTTTTACTAGATTGCATACTTTGTCTGAGTGTTTTGCAGAGGTGTAAAAAGCCAACTCTTCTGTTTTTATTTCTTTTGAAAAACCCTCTTGTGTTATATACTGCTCTAAATTTTCTTTAAAATGCTCTTTTGTCTCTTTGATGAACTCTTGGATACTGCTGATACTAGAAGCACTTTTTTCTATCTCAGCCCACTCTGCCTTATCCCAAAAGTTTACCTTTGCACTTGGTGTTTTACTATATTTTAAAATCGTTAAGTTTGCAGTTTCTGGCACTACTGAAGTACCTAATATATCTTTTCCTAAAAGGGCATTTAGCATGGTTGATTTACCAGCATTCATCACCCCAGTAATCCCTATAGAAAAACTCTGTTCATTTATCTTTTGTGGGATATTTTTAACCCTTGCTTGTAAAGATTCAGACTCTACAAGCTCTAAAATATTTCTTACATGTAAGTTTATTTTTGCAATACTGTTTTTATAAAAGCTATCACTTTGCTCTTCATATATCTCTTCTACCGCTACTATTTTTTCTTCTTCTTTTTCTTCTATAAGCGCTAAAAGGCTGATAAGTTTTCTTGCATTTTCATAGCCTATGATACCCTCTTTTCTTAAAGTATCAAATCTTTTTTCTATTGATTTATTGAGAGTTGTGTCTCCTTTTTTATTTAAAAAGAAGAGTAACTCTTTTTGTAAGTATTGCACTCGTTGTTTATCCCAAGCTTGAACACCTGAGAGGTATTTGAGTGCATTTTGTGCTTCTTGTACTTGCGCAAAATTATCTATATTTTGTGGGGTTGTAATTAAAATGATACTGCTATAATCACAAAAAGTCTCATAATCAGTCTTTAGAGCCGTATTTAAAAAGCTATCTATATCGTGTGAGCTAGAAAAGATAACTCTAGCATCCTCTTGCCAAACAATGAGAAAAAAATCATTAAGTATATGCATAAATCTCTTTTTTTTAAAATTATTATATCAACATAAGTTATAATCAATTAAATATTTTATACTTAGAAATAAATTTTAAGGAAGACAAGAGAAGAGGAAGACCTCTTCTCTAAAAAAGTGTTTAGCGTAGTGCTACAAGTTTGCGTCTCATGTACGCAATTTTACTTTGCAGTGGTAAGTGCTTTGGACAGTTGTCTTCACAAGCTAGTAAGCTCATACATCCAAAGATTCCATCATCATCACCCACTAATTCATAATAGTCTTCATCTGTTCTGTTATCATGTGGATCACATTCAAATCTAGCTACACGGTTTAGTCCTACTGCACCTATAAAGTTAGGTCTCATTAGTTTTGTGCCACATGCAGCTACACAGATACCACACTCGATACATCTATCTAACTCAAACGTAGCATCAGCGACATCTGGCTCGATTGGTTTTTCTAGTTTTGAGATGTCTACTTCTTCATTTGAGTGTATCCAGCTCTCAACACGTTTACTCATACTATTCATCCAGTTTCCTGTATCAACAGATAAATCTTTTAAAAGTTTAAATGCTGGCATAGGGAAAAGTTCTAGTACGCCACTCTCATAGTTCTTTGTTAGAGTACGGCAAGCTAGTGTTGGCTTACCATTTACCATCATACCACAGCTACCGCAGATACCTGCACGACAAACGAAGTCAAAGCTCAAATCTGCATCCATCTCTTCTCTTATCTTAGTAAGAGCGATAAAAAGAGTCATACCATCTGTCTCTTCTAACTTATATTCAACGATATGTGGCTTAGAAACTTTTGAGTTTGGATTGTACTTTAACGCTCTTATTGTTATTGTTCTACTCATTTTGCATCTCCAAATCTCTCATTTTTAGCTTTATA
>DKEY01000100.1:410-3428 GCA_002469305.1 Sulfurospirillum sp. UBA6810 | reverse complement strand
ATTTTGCCTTGGTCTTTAAGTTTTTTATAGTAAGAGCTATGAAGGATTTTAACTTCTTCCTCTTCCATATGACCATCAATGATTGCATGTACTGCACCTTTGATTGCAAACATTGCCATATAAACATGTGTTATAAACAATGCTACAACTGCAAAACCCACGACGTTATGTATGATAGCTGAAAATCTGAGCAAGTCTATTTGTGTCAGACCACTCATCTCTCGCAAAAGTGCCATATCGAAATCCATAAAGTACATCGCAGCACCACTTAGTATCATTATCATGCCACCTAATGTTGCTATCCAGTACCACATCTTTTGACCTGCATTAAATTTACCAGCTGGAATCGGCTTCTTCTCTTTTGAGAGGTATCCACCTACTATCATCATCCATTTTACATCATCAAAGTTAAAAAATGCGTCTTTTAGCCACATTAAAAACATTGGTATAACTACTATTGCAAATGGGATAGTTGCAAGGCCATGTAAATCTTTTGCCAATCTTACAAAACTTCCACCACCGAGCTCGGCGCCGAACACGATTATAAATCCTGTTGGTACTAGCACGATGAAAGAGAGTGCTGCTACTTGGTGAATAAATCTTTGGAAAAGACTAAATACATAGATCTTTTTTCCATCATGTGGAAATACTTTTGGTCCAATAATCAAGTAATGCAATAAAAATACTGCTGGTACCCCTACTATTATCCCAAAAAATATCACTTCAAAATACTCACGTTGAAGCATTGTAAACAATGGTCCTAAGTTATAAGACTCTACTTGTCCATAGCCCAATATATTTGGCACTCTCATATCGCCCCATATTTGGCCCTCAGCGGCAATCGCCGCTGTAGCCAAAAATAGAGTTGCAATGATGAAATATATATACTTTCTCATTACACTTCCTTAATTAGTTGCCGTACGCTTTACTCCAGCCATAAGGAGCACTTTGTACACCTTTGCCATAAGAAGCAACACGTTCACGGTAAATTTTAGCAACGCTCTGAGCATCACCTACTATAAGTGCCTTAGTAGCACACATAGCAGCACATACTGGAACTTTACCTTCAGCTATAAGGTTTTGACCATACAACTCTCTCTCATGAACTGAGTTTGTTTCCAATGGACCACCAGCACACATAGTACACTTATCCATAGCTCCCTTAGTACCAAATGCACCATCTCTTGGGAACTGTGGAGCACCAAATGGACATGCATATAAACAATATCCACAGCCGATACATACTTCTTTATCATGAAGTACGATACCGTCTTCACGAACATAGAAACAGTCAACTGGACATACTTGCTCACATGGAGCGTCAGTACAATGCATACAAGCTACTGAAGTTGAAAATTCTTTTCCTTCAATACCTTCATTAAGAGTAACAACTTTTCTTCTGCTAACACCTGTTGGTAATTCATGCGCTTCCGCACATGCTACAGTACAACCGTCACACTCAATACATCTATGGTCATCACAATAAAATTTCATTCTTGACATTTCACTCATCTCTCACCCCCTACGCTTTTTCTATGCGGCAGATACCGCCTTTTGTTTCAGGAATCTGAGTGATGATGTCATAACCGTAGTTAGTAACAGTATTTGCACTCTCACCTGATGCATATGGAGCTGTTCCCTCTGGGAAGTTAGCTGTTCTATCTTCACCTTGGAAGAAGCCCGCAAAATGGAATGGTATAAAGATTCTATCAGGACTTACACTAAATGAGAATTTAGCTTTTACCTTAATCTTTGTACCTTCAGGTGAGTGGATCCACATCATTCCACCATTTCTAATACCATATTCATTTGCCAAATCTGGGTGAATATCACAGAACATTTCTGGAGTCAGTGCAGCTAAGTATTTAGATGCTCTATTTTCCATACCAGCACCATTCATATTTACAAGACGTCCTGTTACTAAGTTTACAGGGAAATCTTTTCCCCAATCTCTACTTTGTTGTAGTGTTCCATATTTAGTATCAACACGATAATGATTTGGTTTGTCTTTTTCAAAAGATGGGTACTCTTTAACCAAATCTGTTCTTGGAGAGTGTAGTGGCTCTCTGTGCATTGGGATTTGATCAGGGAACTGCCATACAATAGCACGAGCTCTAGCATTACCATAAGGAGCAATACCAGCTTCCATACATTTTTGAACAATCAAGTTAGAGTTATCAACTTTCCAGTTAGCTCCCATCATTGCTTTTTCAGCTTCAGTGAGTTTGATACCTAAAACTTCTTCAATATTTGCTTTAGTTATCTCTGGATGACCGCCTTTTACTTTAGAGCCTTTTACACTCACAGATTCAGCAGCCATTTGGCTCACACCATTGTGTTCCATACCAAATCTATTTCTAAAGCCCATACCACCTTCACTTACAGGTCTATCTACGTTATAAAGGATAGGACTTCCTGAGTGAGTCTTTGTCCAACAAGGCCATGGTAAACCATAGTANNTACTTCATCAAACATATGCCAGTTATCAGTATGCTTTTTCAATCTCTCAGCTGTCCAACCTGTTAGTCCGATTGTCTTGATAATTCTAGCAATCTCATTTGTAGCATCTTCTGGCCATGTAAATGTTTTCTTATCAGCGATTGGAGCAATCTTGCCATCTTTTGTCTCTTCTAAGAACATACCTTTTGTATATTGCTCATAGAAACCAAGTTTTTTAGCCAAATCAAACATAATATCTTGATCTGCTTTTGACTCATAAAGTGGCTCAACTACTTGGTATCTCCACTGTGCTGAACGGTTTGTAGCAGTTACAGAACCACTTGTTTCAAACTGTGTTGCAGCTGGTAGTAAGAAGATATCATCTTGTTTATCTGTAAGGATTGCAGCTTCATTTACAAATGGGTCAGCAAGTACAATCATCTCTAGGTTATCCAAAGCTTCTTTTACTTTTGCTTGTTGTGAAATTGAAGTGATACCGTTACCGAAAACTACAAGAGCTTTTAGGTTTGTTCCAGCATTATGGATAGCGTCTTCACCTGGCTTACCACCAAGAACACC
>DKEY01000100.1:204-354 GCA_002469305.1 Sulfurospirillum sp. UBA6810 | reverse complement strand
TTGCAAAGTATTTCCATGAACCCTCTGCAAGACCATAATAACCTGGAAGGTTATCTGCCAAACAACCCATATCTGTAGCGCCTTGAACGTTGTCATGGCCACGAAGGATGTTTGTACCACCACCCTCTTTACCCATGTTACCAAGAGCAA
>DKEY01000100.1:0-199 GCA_002469305.1 Sulfurospirillum sp. UBA6810 | reverse complement strand
GTTGTGTTAAACCCATAGCCCAGATGAGTGTACCAGGATTATTTTTAGCATATACAGTTGTGATTTGTACTAATCTTTCAACAGAAACACCAGTAACATCTGCTACTTTTTCAGGTGTCCACTTTGCTGCTTCTTTTCTTATTTCATCTATTCCATATACACGGTCATTGATGAATTTTTTATCTTCCCAACCATTTTT
>DKEY01000076.1 GCA_002469305.1 Sulfurospirillum sp. UBA6810 | reverse complement strand
TGAAAGATACGACCAAAACACAACTTCTACGCAGGTACTAGCCCAAAATGTGAGTACTTTTAGATTTAGACAAATTGGTGAAACTATAAGAATCAAACTATGTATCCATGACAATAACCAAACAGCTATGGATTTTGATTTTTCTTTTTGTAAAGAGAGGGTGATATACTGATGCGTAAAGGATTTTCACTACTAACTGCTATCATATTTTTAATTCTCATAGCAACGCTTTCAGCACTTGCTATATCGCTTTCAACACAATCAGTCAAACAAACAACAGATATATATCTCAAGACTCAATCTGAACTTCTTTTAAGAAGTGGTACAGAGTTTGCCATGTTGGCTATCAGTGGCCATAACTTTAATGCAACCTGTCTCAACTCTCTAAGTATCAGATACCCTGAAAATACAGCTGACTATACTCACGATATAAACATATCTATATCTTACATTGGCAGTAATTTACCAGCTGGATGTAACCAGTACGGTACAGATATCACAACAGCTGATTCCAATAGAACTGTTATCATAGATACTGTTGTGAGTACAAATCCAACTATCCAAAACGAACAAATCCGTCTTCACAGGCGTACTATCCAAAAACCATAAGATTGCTCTTTTAAAACTGTTTTTTTAACCTTTGTTTTGATAAAACTTCACTTAAGAAAGGGCTCTTTTTTAAGTTTCGTTTTCACAGAAACTCACGAAAAAAATAACGACTATTTTTAAGCTTCGTTTTGTTATACTTTTTTTATAAACCCCTATGTTATAGGGATACAAAGGAGACAAGATGAATTTAAGTATCGTAGGAAAACAATTAGAACTTACAGACGCACTAAAGTCTTATGTAGAAAACGCTAAAGACTCATTGACAAAGTACAATCTAGACATTATATCTACAAGATGTGTATTATCTGCAGATGAAAAAAATGGCAAAAAAGGTTTCAGCGTTGAGTTTGCAATCAACTTGGCTCATAAAAATACAATAGTTATCAAACAAAAAGATAAAGATGTATATGCAGCTATCGATTTAGCGATTGAGAGAGCTAAAAAAGTTCTTCGTCGCCACCATGACAAGATAACTGGACATAAAGTAAAAGAAGAAGTTGTTGATGGTTCAATCTCAGCTGTTGCTGATGATATTGAAGAAATCATCCCAATGAGACTTGATAGCTATAAGCCTATCGAGATTGAAGAAGCACTCAATCAACTAAAAGAGAGTGCATTGCAGTTCTTCGTATTTACTGATATGGATGACAAAATGCGTGTTATCTATAAAAAAAGTGAAAATAAATACGGATTATATTAGTAACTTAGGGGCTTTATGCCCCTAATCTTTTTTTTGCCTCTCTTAAAATATCCTCTTCCAAATCATAAAATTCAAATTTTTCTCCACTTTGTCTTGTACCACCCAAAACATCACCACCTTTTCGATAACGTAAATCAAGTTCTGCTATCTCAAAACCATCCTTACATGTAGAAAAATCTTCTAGCCTTTTTGATTCTAGTTGGTTAGTGTATAAAAAGCAGTACCCTTTGAGTCCATTGCGACTCACTCGGCCTCTGAGTTGATGCAAACTAGCCAGTCCAAGTCTCTCAGCACCGACTATCACTATGGTTGAAAGACGAGGTAAAGAGATACCTACCTCCACTACTGTTGTGGCAATGAGAACATTTCCACTCTTTCTAAAATCTTCTAAAACTTGCTCTTTATTTTTATCTGCCCCATAGGTAACATAAACATTTTCAAAATTTTTTTCCCAAAAACTTCTTCCCTCATCAATAGACTGATATTCGATAACTTCACTCTCTTCTACCAAAGGATAGATGATGATAGTTTGTCTCTCTTCTTTTATCTCAGCTTTTATATGTTCTATCAGCTTTTTAAAATCATTTTTATGGATTATCTTTGTGTCGATGTCTTTTTCAAAAGGAGTCTCTTTGATAAAAGAAAAGTCTATAAGTTCAGACTGAATCATACTCATAGTTCGAGGAATTGGTGTTGCTGAAAATTGTATAAAGTGTGGATGTTTTGATTCTATGACAGAAAGTTGATTGATGAGTTCTCGCTGTTTTGTACCAAAACGGTGTTGTTCATCTATCATCACCAAATCAAACTCTGGTAACTCTCTATATAAAAGTGCATGTGTGCCTACTATAAAATCAAACGCATTCAAATCTTCTTTTTTAGAGCTACTTTGAACAACTAATCCAACTCTTACATGTAAAGGCAAAAACTTCTTTGCCTCTTCAAAAATCTGATTTGCCAAGATTGTAGTTGGTGCCATCAAAACAGCTTTTTTAGGGATACACATCATAACCGATGCTAGTATAACCATCGTTTTACCACAACCAACATCACCCATCACAATACGCCTTGTTGCCTTTTGTGAATTAAAATCTTTTTTGATATCAATTATCGCTTTTTTTTGGTCTTTGGTCAAGGTAAAAGGTAAAGAGTTCACAAACTCACTCTCATCGGAGTTAAGTTGATTTTTTGATTCGAAAAATATCTTCTTTTTTTTCAAAATTTTTAGATAGTTATATATCTCAACAAACTTGATTACATGTAAGATTTTTTCACTATAACCTCGCTCAAGTTCTATGGCTTTTTGTACGCTTGGCTTGTGTAAAGAGTAGATAATCTCAGCTTCTTCTTCACGCAATCCCTCTTCTTGCAACTTTGCAACACTGAGGTACTTATCCATCAATCCTATAACCGTTTTGTTTTGCAAAGATGTTTTATACTTTGGCGTAAGTTTGTTTAGCTCTGTGATGATGAGAGGCTGGATGATACTCAGTCTTCCATTTTGCCACTCTACTTTGCCGTTGATACTAAGTTCACTTCCAACTTTAAACATAGCCCTATGATAAGGCTTTGCAGAAAAGATAACGCCACCTATCTCTTCATCCCAAGTCTGACAATAAAATCGTAAACTAAGTGCTTTTGGACTATAAGTCGAGCGGATGACTTTCACTTGGATAGTATTTTTTTGATTGAGGGCGGGAGTTTGGTTTAAAAAACTATTTTCATAGCTTTTTGGGAGCAACAAGGCCAAATCGAGATAGCTTGTTACTCCTAGCTTTTTTAATCTAGATACATCTGTTTTGTCTAGATTACTTTGTTTCACTTTTATTTGTTACCACAGAAAATGTAAGTTTAGTTATCTCTGCATGTTTTGATATAAACTCATTTAACTCACTCAAAGTAAGTTTTTCTATAAGCTCAAGCTGTTTTGTTGAAAAGCCAAGTTCATAGCCACGATAGTACTCATGAAAAGCACGACTCAGTCTTTGCGAAAGTGTTTCGTTTCTCAAAGGCTCACTTCCAAGTAAAAATCTTTTTGCTTGGTCTAACTCTGCTTGTGTAACTCCATCCTTGACAAACTTTTCAACTTCTTGTTTTACAATCTTTTTAGCTTCTTCTAAATTTTCATTTTTCGTTTGTAAGTATCCTGAAAAGTATGAGTTTGAAAGGTTGATATTCATCCGAGAGTACGCAGAGTATGCCAAACCTTTTTTGACTCTTATCTCCTCCATCAAGCGACTTCCAAATCCGCTCTCACCGAGGATAAACCCAGCAACTTTTGATTTGTATGTATCTTTATCTCTTGCACTTATGTTATAAGGTGCCCCAAAATAGATATAAGCTTGTTCACTCTCTCTTTGCACTACTATATCTTTGGCTTCTGAAGATACAGTATAGTTTTTTAACTCTCTTTGTTGGCTCTGTTTAAAACCACTCAAAAGCTCTGTAACTAAACTCTTTACCTCATCAAACTCTATATCCCCACCAATGACAATGAGCATATTTGAGAGATCTATATAGTTTTCATAAAACTCTTTTACATTTTTAAGTTCTAGCTTTTGGATACTCTCTTCTTCTCCACCAAAAGCATGACCTAATGGCGTGTCTTTAAAAATCTCTTTTTTAAGATTTAGATTTGCGACGTAGTCAAAATCACTCTTTTTAGAGGAGAGATTTCCAAGAGTTAACTGCTTGATTTTATCAAAACTTTTTTCACTAAAATTTGGCTCATGCATCAACTCTTTGAGCATCCCCACAGCAAAATCAAAATCCTCTTTTAAAGAAGATATATCAAATGTAAAAGTCTCAGTTCCAGCACTTGCATGTAAGCTTATAGCTCTGTCTTCAAGCTCTTGTGCAAAAGTTATAGCACCTTTTGTTTTTGTTCCCTCTCCAAGCATATTTGCACTAAATTTAGCAAGTCCTGCAAACTCTCCATCATATAAACTTCCTGCATTTTTAACAACAAGTTGGAAAGATACTATCGGTAAAGCACTGTTTTTTTCGTAAATTACAGGTACTTTAACCCCATCTATCTCTATATTTTGTACAACACTACTCACTAAAACTCCTTGAAAAAAAACCATCATTAAAATTATCCATTTCATCTCTCATGCCTTAAAATCTCTCTAATATATTGTATGCTGTATCACGTTTTGCTGGAAATTCATCAATATCACGGATGAGTTGTATCATCTGCTCTTGATTCATTTGGTTTGTAACCCCAGCTGCGGCTACAACATTCTCTTCCATCATCGTACTTCCCAAATCATTTGCACCAAATTGCAATGCCAACTGTCCTATATAGCTTCCTTGCGTTACCCATGAGCTTTGTATGTTTTTAAAGTTATCAAGATAGAGTCTGCTTACAGCTAAGAGTCTTAAATATCTGTTTGAAGATTGTTTTTTAAGATCTGGAATCTCTAGTTTGAGTTGCGTATGGTCACTTTGAAAACTCCACATGATAA
>DKEY01000155.1 GCA_002469305.1 Sulfurospirillum sp. UBA6810 | reverse complement strand
CATAATTTACCTTGATTTTTTAGCCACAGCGAAAATTATATCCTAAAAATATACCAATAAACTTTTCAAAAAAACATTACATGTAAAAAAATTACATCATAAGTTTGTCATTTGGATAAATTATTATAGGCGTATTGAAAATTTCAAAAATTCAAAAAGGGGACTAAAATGAGTTTAGGACTACAAGCTCTTTTCGCAGCACTGCCTATATTGAGTGCTGGTGTTTTACTGGTTGGTTTGAGAATGCCAGCTAGAAAAGCGATGCCTATAGTATATATACTTACATCGCTAATTGCTATCTTTATTTGGGAAGTATCGTTTAACCGTGTACTTGCTTCTACATTACAAGGTGCAGTTATCACTGTAGCAGTACTTTGGATTATCTTTGGAGCTATTTTACTTTTAAATACTCTAAAACACTCTGGTGCTGTTGCTGTTATACGTAATGGCTTTAACAATGTAAGTCCAGACAGACGTATCCAACTTATCATCGTTTGTTGGTTATTTGGTGCATTTATAGAGGGTGCTTCTGGTTTTGGTACACCTGCAGCTATCGCAGCTCCATTGATGGTTGCTCTTGGTTTCCCTGCAGCTGCTGCTGTTATGCTTGGGATGATGGTACAAAGTACGCCAGTTACCTTTGGTGCTGTTGGTACACCTATCCTTATCGGTGTAAATAGTGGTTTAGATAAAGCAGGCATTTCAGCACAGCTTACAGCTGGTGGTTCAAGTTGGGATGTATATCTTCAAACTGTTGTGACAAATGTTGCTATAACTCACGCTGTTGTTGGTGTTATGATTCCAACATTGATGGTTATGATGCTAACAAGATTTTTTGGTAAAAATGCTTCTTGGTCTGAGGGCTTAGCTGCAATTCCATTTGCTATATTTGGGGGATTGGCATTTGTTATTCCTTATGCACTTACAGGTATATTTCTAGGACCAGAATTTCCTTCTATCATAGGTGCTCTTGTTGGTTTACCTATCGTTGTTCTTGCTGCTAAAAGTGGTTTTTTAGTTCCTAAAAACTCTTGGGATTTTCCACCAGCAAGTGAGTGGCCAGCAAAATGGATAGGTAGTATCGAAATCAAACTTGATACACTTACTGAAAAAACAAAAGAGATGTCACTTTTTACAGCTTGGTTACCATATGTTATGGTAGCAGGTTTCCTTGTACTTACTCGTGTAAGTCCTGATGTTAAAAAATTCTTAGTATCAATCAAAATTGCTTTTGTAGATATATTAGGTGAAAAAGGCATTAGTGGTGCTATCCAACCTCTTTATCTACCAGGTGGTATCATCGCGTTTGTTGTACTTATCACATTCTTTTTACACGGTATGAAAGCAAAAGAGATGAATGCGGCAATTAGTGAATCAGCGAAAGTACTTTTAGGTGCTGGTTTCGTTCTTATCTTTACAATTCCACTTGTTCGTATCATGATAAACTCTGGAGTTAATAGTGCTGATTTAGCTTCTATGCCTGTTACTATGGCAAAGTATGTTGCGGCTACTATGGGAGATATCTATCCTATCTTCGCTCCAGCAGTTGGTGCTATCGGGGCTTTTATCGCGGGTAGTAATACTGTTTCAAATATGATGCTAGCTCAATACCAATTTGGTGTTGCTGATGCGCTTGGACTTTCAACAGCTCTTATGGTAGCACTTCAAGCAGTTGGTGCTGCTGCTGGTAACATGATAGCAATTCACAACGTTGTTGCTGCTTCTGCTACTGTTGGTTTACTAGGTCAAGAAGGTGAAACGCTACGTAAGACTGTTATCCCTACACTTTACTATGTATTGTTTGCAGGTATTTTAGGTTTGATTGGTATGTATTCACTTGGAGTAACTGATCCACTGATGGGATTGGTAAAATAACTCTACTTAAAAAAAGGGAATGGTTAAAAACCATTCCCTCACTCTCTAAACTATAAAAAAAGCTTTAGGATTTTTTAGAATTGCCCCATGTTCAGCGATAGCTTCATCTGGCATATTGTATCTTTCATTAAATATTGTTTTATGATACTGTACTTCATCATCGATGATTTCAAAAACCATTGTTTCATAAACAATCTTTTGGTTATCTCCATCAAAAAAAGAGTGTCTAACATGCATACTGATAGTAGAAACCAAAAACTCTTTGTCATCAACTTTAAGTATATTTTTTAATTCTAAATCCCTCATCTAAAAACCCTTTAATAGAATATTTTATTTATCATTACCGCTAAAACTCCAAGTGGAGTAATGTATTTTATCGAAAAGTACCAGAGATTAAAAACTCTTTGGCTCATATACTCACCTAAAACAGAATATACACTCTCTTTTTGCATAACAAAACCAACAAAAATAGCGATAATGATTCCGCCCAAAGGTAGGAGTATTGAAGAACTTGAAAAATCTAAGATATCAAAAAATCCTTTGCCGCCAAACGTTACATAAGAGGCATACTCTTTGACATTTGAAAGCAATGCCATAGTACCAAATATATAAGTTACACTTCCCAAAATCACTAGGGCTTTTGTTCTTGTCGTTTTAAATCTATTTATCATATACATTACTGTTGGTTCTACTACCGAAACAGCTGAAGTAACACCAGCAAAAGCAAGTGCTATAAAAAATGCAAAACTAAAAATATTGCCTAGTACACCAAAAGTAGAAAATACTGGAGGCAAGGATATAAATACAAGGCCGGGTCCACCAGCTGGCTGGGCACCTGCATTGAATAAAAAAGAGAATATAACAATACCAGCTACAAGTGCTATTGCTGTATCAATTACAGCTACACTTGCTGAAGCTTTGAAGATATTTGTATCTTTTGACATCGAAGCAGAGTATGTCATGATAGTACCCATACCAAGTGAGAGTGTGAAAAAAGCATGTCCAACAGCTTTGAGTATAGTTGTGCTATCAACTTTTGTAAAATCAGGCACAAATAAAAATCTAAGAGCATCATCAAATCCACTCAGTGTCATAGAGTAAAAAAAGAGTAAAAGTAAGATAAGGATAAGAAGTGGCATCAAAACAAGATTTACTTTTTCTATTCCTTTTTTAATCCCCTTTGCTACGATAACCATTGTAATAATAAAAGCTATGTTAAAAAATATAAGCTGATTTAGGGCATCTGTAGTGACCATACCACCAAACATAGCTCCAGCACTCTCAACGCTTAAAGGAAGATCATAAAGTGATATAAGTACATACTTAAAAATCCAACCTATAACAATCAAATAAAAAGAGAGGATAATGACCCCTGTAAAAATCATCAAACCAGCATATTTCCAAATATGTTTATTTGTAGGAGCTAAATTTTC
This sequence comes from Sulfurospirillum sp. UBA6810, assembly GCA_002469305.1. GTDB lineage: Bacteria > Campylobacterota > Campylobacteria > Campylobacterales > Sulfurospirillaceae > UBA6810. The sequence continues at coordinate 1,936 of DKEY01000155.1, read as the reverse complement.
AAAAGCACTTACTACATCATTTCTACTTGCTCTACCCATAATAACTTCAGCTATAAATAGTGATAGTCCAACAAATGTAATCGTTAGAAGGTAAATTAGAACGAAGGCTCCACCTCCACTCTCTCCTGTCATATATGGAAACTTCCATACATTTCCTAGTCCAACAGCGCTTCCTGCGGCTGCTAGAATAAAGCCTATGCGACTAAATCTCGCAACATTCATAAATATCCTTTATTATAATATCATCGATGTCTATCAATAAAAACGAAAATTTTAGCATAATATAATGATATAAAAATTATATGAGGATTTTTGATGTGATTTTTAGTGGCACTTTATCTTTGATAACAATGGATATGCCCTTTATATGGCTCTTGCATATAAGATTGTGTATCTGGTTTAAATTTTGTATGGGTAAACCCCAATCCAACCATCTCTTTTGAAAATTTAGAATGATTTCCTCTATCTGGATCCACGATGATGATTTCACAGCTTTTTTTTGCATATTGGTTCAAAAAAGTAGATAAAAGCTCTGCACAGCTACTTTCGTAAAGAACATCACTTGCTATAATCAAATCATATTCGTCAAAAGCACTGTTTTTTGCTTCTGCCCAATCTGCTCTGATAAAAGGAATTTTTTTGTCGTCATTGAGATGCGTATTTTTGAGAAGAAAGCTTTCAACTTCTGGGTGATAATCTGTTGCTGTGATATGTGCATCAAGATGATTTAAAAGTAAGCTTGACAACCCAATCCCACAGCCAACCTCTAAAACTTTTTTGCTAGTAGTGTCAAAATGCAGCATATAATTTGCCAACACTTTGCTTGAGGGCCAAATGATCCCAAAAAGAGGCCAAAGGGCAGATGATATACCCAAATTTTTGGCTATATCATCTTTATCAAAAAATTGTTGATTATCTTTTAATGTTCTTACATGTAAGTCTATATTACCAAACTCTATGGTTGTGTATTTGACTCGCACATTTGATTTGGTCATTAGATAGATGTAACGTTTTCTGCTTGGTCGCCTTTGATGCCTTTTCCTATGATGAAAGAAACTTTTTGTCCCTCTTGAAGAGTTGCTCTTCCATAACCTTGTGATTGTACTTGTGAACCATGAACAAATAAATCTTTATCACCATTATCTAATTGAATAAATCCAAATCCTTTTTCTGTGTTGAACCATTTTACAGTTCCTGTTTGTTGATTAGCCATTATGCTATTCCTTGTGTTGTATTACTTCTAAATGAAGCTTTTGTTAAAGTAGTTGGAGTTTTATTTGGGTATGAGAAGTATCAATAATGTTAGTCATTCATAAAAAGCAAACCAAAGATGAAACTCTAAATCATCTTTAATCTCACCATAGTATCTGAAAAAAAAAATAAAAGCAAATTTTATACTTTTATTTCTTACATGTAAGCTATTTTTTTATTTGTCTAAGAACAAGAAGTGCTTTTGAACTTACTATCTATGATGTATTTTCCAGCACCCAGAAATGCTAAAGAAAGTGTGACAAAAATCATAGTTAGCACAATCCCTAGCGAAGAAACTCCTATAAATAACCTAAAGATGATGAAAAATGGAAATACAACTTCAGATAGCCCTGATTGAATTACTAAGTGTATAATCCCATCAATACCCCAAACAATTTTTAATCCCGTAAAAAAATATCAATATGGTTCATGAAAACGCAATATCAAAATGTCTATATCACTATGTAGATTTGAAGATAACTTTTTTCCCATACAAAATATTGTTGCCTTTTTAAATTTTTAAGATTATAAAAGTTACATTAAGATTAAAAAATAGATTTTTGGATTTTTTGTATAGGAAACTTTTTACATGTAAGGTTTAAATAAATACTTTGAAGTATGGTGCGTCGAAGGAGATTTGAACTCCTACACCACGAAGGCACTACCCCCTCAAGATAGCGTGTCT
>DKEY01000131.1:1571-6842 GCA_002469305.1 Sulfurospirillum sp. UBA6810 | reverse complement strand
GTGAATTCCACTGGCACGTGCCATTTGTGCTAAACGCGCGATATAAAATTCAACATCTTTACCACTGGTCATCATAAGATCCGCTAACTCATCAATAATAATGACAATATACGGTAACGGTTCAACACCAATCGCTTTTGCTTTTTCATTGTAATTTTCAATATTTTTGGTTTTAGAACGACTCATAATTTGATAGCGTCGCTCCATCTCGCTGACCATATTCGCCAGTGCCACAATGGCTTGTTTTGGCTTCGTAATAACAGGTGTTAAAAGATGGGGGATATCGTTATAAATCGAAAACTCTAACATCTTCGGATCAATCATCAAAAAGCGCAACGTATCGGGTGAATTACGGTATAAAAGAGACAGCAACATCGCATTAATTCCCACACTTTTACCACTGCCCGTTGTTCCTGCTATGAGTAAGTGAGGAAGTTTTTTAAGATCGGTGACAAAAGCATTACCCACAATATCTTTACCAAGTGCAATCGTTAAAGGAGACGATGATTTTTTGAAAATATCACTCTCTAAAATCTCTTTGAGATAGATAGTTTCTATACTCTCATTTGGAACTTCTATACCAACAACATCTTTACCAGGTACTGGCGCTTGGATGCGTATAGTTTTAGCTTTGAGTGCCATAGCCAAATCATCTTGCAATGTTGATATTTTTGAAACTTTGATATGGGGTGCTGGTTTAAATTCAAAAGTTGTTACCACAGGACCAGAGTACGTTCTAACAACATCTCCATCTATCTTAAAGCGTTTTAGCTTTTCCAACAAGTCAGCTATTTTTCTGTCTATTTCTGCTTCATTTACAGACTTGCTTTTTTTAGGAGGATTTGCTAAAAACTTTAGTGGAGGAAGTGTATAATCTTTTGGCTTATCTTGTTGCCCTTTTTCTATTTCATCTAAAAGCTTTTTATTTTCTGCAACTTCGCTTAAAATTTCTACCTTGTGTTCTGCTAGTTCTTTTTCCTCTTTTTTAACAACTTTGATAGCATTTACATACTCTTCTGGATGAACATCATCTTCTACAATCTCATCAGAGGTAATAGTATTTGTCTCTTCAACGATATCTTCAAAATCAAATGTATCTTCGTAGTTGTCTTCTTCCTCACTCTGCTCTTTTGAAGTATTTCTTTCTCTTTTCTTAGGAAGATTATTAAACATATCATTTGCAGTAGTATCCAAAAGAATGCTCAGTGATAAACTTGCCATTGCAACGATAAAAAGCCATACACCAAGAGTTCCTATAAAAGAATTAAGAATTTGAACAATAGAAAAGCCTAGATAACCATTGTATTTTGACTCCACCAAATTTGCTTGAAAAATCAAAATTGCAAAAGTAAAAAGAGTTATAGACAAAAGAACCTCTATGCGTCTTGTGTCAAATCGTGTATCTCTGTATATAAAAAATGAAGGAATTACTAGTAAAAACGGATAAACAAAGGCAACATAACCAAACCAATGTTGATTCCATAAACCAAGACCAGCACCATATCTGCCAACTACACTAGCTTCAGGAATTAAAGTGGCAACGCCTAAAAAAACAAAAAATACAACAGTCAATATAAAAAAAGTCTCTTTTAAAATTTCCAATCCTTTTACATGTAAAGTTTTGTGATTATACCAAATATCTACATGTAATTTAATAATGACATAGAATTTATCTTTGAAGCGGTTGATAACATAGCTTGATATGAGGTTGCAAGTTGTTCAAACTGTAAATAAGCTTCTGCCAAATCAACATCTATAACGGACGAGCGTACAGTTTGTACGTTTATGCTTAGCAACTCTGCTCTCTCTTGCGCACTTGAGAGGGCATTTGAGTATGAACCTATCGTTGTTTGAGCTTTTGTAACATGATCCATCAAATGATCAATCATCGTTAAACCATTATTTAAGCCTAAACTTCTAGGGTTTTCATTGCTACTGTCCATTTGGTACTCACCAAATCTTACTGATTCAATAATATCATCTAAATCACTAAAAAAGTCTATGGAAGGGTCATTGATTTTGATAGCATCATTTGCCATAAAAGAAAAAGCTTGTGTTGTATTAGTAAGGTCTGTTATATCATAGTCTCCAATAGAGAGTTGCATATTGGTCTCAGTATTTTTTAAGTCCGTAACTACTAAAACTCCTTTGCTATCAAGATGAACATCTACATTACTCTTTGCAATTTTTAGGGTACTTTGATACTCTTCAAATAAATTACCATCTGCGATAGTATCAAAAACAGCAGGATCAACAGTCGTATCTAATGTATCTTTATCAAGAGGTTGTTTTCCACTTAAAGCTAAGGTTATAACATCCATCACTTGTTGATAAGTCACTTCACTAGCTTTTGATACACTGCCATTTGGAGCATAAAGATTTATAGTTTCATTGTCTTCATAAGTACCAGAGTTGTCAAAATCTATTTGAAATGTAGAACCAGTAGTCTCTTTTAAATTTATCTGCCCTTTACTTGGGTTTCCATTTTTATCAGTAAAATCAAAAGTTATCACTCGTCCATCTAAAGAAGAACTTCCTGAAACTTCACTCAGTTTTGTAGAAGCTGTTGCAAATTCATTTGATTTTGTAACTTGAGAAACATTTGACTCCAGCGTATTTCCATCTTTTGTAAAATTGTAGTTACTTAAATTCACAGAATCAAAAGTTGTAAATGCATTTACAGTACTAATACCTGCACCTTGGGTAATAGTTCTGTCATTTGCATTTGTTATGACAAGGTCATCGACACCTGCAGTTTGAGATATAACGATTGGAGCAAGAGAAACATTACCATCAGTTGAATCATAATTAAAAGTAACCAAACCATTTATAGGAGTAGCAGAAGTAATAACATTACCATTTGCATCTGTAAAAGGAACTGCTCCATTTACTGCTGTTGCTATTGCTGAAGCAATCTCATCAGCAGAATCAGTTAAAGGAGTAGATGGTCCAAAATTAATAACTATGTCACTACCTGGACTAACAATATTTGTTAATGTAAATGTACCATCTACAGTTGGATCTTCTTTAATCTCAAAAGTTTGTACTTCCCCTAATCCACTTGCTAGATATGGAGCTTCTTCTAAAACTGTTGCATTCATACCTGTCGCATTTGGATTGATTGCCACTTCACTAACAGCACCTGCACTTTGTAGATAATCAAAGTAAACTTTATCCCCATCTGCCCTAATAGAGGCTATACTTGGATCTGAAGCTATAAGTGCAGCAGATGCTGCTTCTATTTTTGATGCTACATCAGCTTGTGTATCACCATTCAACACTGCTATATTGACAGTTGAAGCATTAGGCAATGTTAACGTTATATTTCCATCAGCTGTTACAGGAGCTGTTATATCTATAGATTGAACTTCTCCATCACCTATAAACTGAAATGCTTCAAGATTTATTTGTAATTTATTTGCACTAAAATCCGTAGTACTTCCTGTTTCCACATATATTTGTCCATTTTCCAGTCTTGCTGATACTCCATATGCATTTTCGATACTGCTCAGCAAGGAAGAGACTGTGGTATTATCATCAATTCTAAGTACATCATTTGGAGCAATCGGATTTATAGTATTACCCGCATTATCTACCCCATTAAATTGTATCTGATTAACTTCATCGCCCATAAAGCTTCTCAGTTTTGTAGATTCTGTTACAAATTCCCCATTATTTTGGTACATAGGTGCACCTAAAGAAAATTGACCAGGGGCATAAATATCTTGACGACTACTAATAGTCGAAGCAGTATTTGCAGCTGCAAAATCACTCTTTAAAAAATCAATAATTTGTACATTTTTTGCAACAAGCTCTGTACTATCTGCATCACCTTCAGAGCCACTCGTAGCTGTTCTATCAACTGCACCTACTATATGAAACTGTAATTGCTGATTTCCAGTTTTCAGATCTTTGATTTCTATCTGTCCATGTTCATTCATCGAAACTTCAACAACTGTATTGGTAGGAGTATTCCCGAACTCTTCTCCTATCTTTTCTAAAAGTTCTGATACTTTTTCATCACTTGACATTTCTATGGCAGAAGTAAAAGTAGTACCATCAGGTCTTTTACCAGATACATGAAAAACTGCATTTGGATCATTTGTTGCAACATTATCAGTATCTCCAACCATATCTCTTATGGTGTCATTCTCTGTTAAATAAACTTCCTGTGATGATGTTTCACCACTATTTAAGACCATAATATCTGGATGAAGTTTTGATTGATTATACATAATTACATTTGTTGATACAACCCTATTATAATCACTATCAGCACCTTGAAACAAATAATTTCCATCTATATTATAAGGGATTTGAACACCTGAACCAATTATAGTTTCTAAACTTTGATCATTACCATTGTATGAACCATCACTTGAAATGGGTTTTACCGATAGTGAGCTTCCTGAAAACAAAAACTGCCCATTAATAGAAGTGTTTGCTAAACTAATCATATGAGTTTTAAGGGCTTCTAGCTCATTTGCCAAGGCATTAAGGCTTGTTTGAGAGTGAACTTCACTTGAAGCTTGTATCATTTTTGTTTTAAACTGACTGAGAGCATCTGTAAATTGATTTAACGTTGTATCAGTATTATTTGCAAAAGTTTGTGCTTTTGAGGAACTCTCTTTTATCTGTTCTAAAGTAGAAACTTCATAGTTTAATCTCATGGTATCTACAAAAATACCACTATCTTCATAACTATTCTGTATTTTCATACGTGATGAAATTTGTGAATTAATTCCATAAAGTCCTTGCATACTCTTTTGATAATCATTTTTAGAATTTTGATAAAATAATGAATTAGTAATTCTCATAGTGTCCTCTTCTTAATAGTCCTAATACTCTGCACTTAGGCAAGCAAATTTAATTCCACTTACCCAAAAATCGTCTTTTTACCCATTTTATTTAATTTTGGTAAAAATATTATTGTCTTTTACAAAAAAAAAGTGTACAATGACCGCATAACAATACTTTTAAAGGATTTCGTAATGAAAAAAGCAGAGTTCATTCAAGCGGTAGCAGAAAAAGCTGGTCTTTCTAAGAAAGATGCTCAAAAAGCCGTTGATGCAGCACTAGAAACAATTAGTGATGGTCTTGTAGCAGGTAAAAGCATTAGCTTTATAGGTTTCGGTACTTTTTCAACAGCAACAAGAGCTGCTAGAAAAGCAAGAGTTCCTGGTACAGATAGAGTTGTTGATGTAGCTGAGACTACAGCAGTAAAATTTAAAGTTGGCAAGAAATTAAAAGACGCTGTAGCTAACTCTTAAT
>DKEY01000131.1:250-1474 GCA_002469305.1 Sulfurospirillum sp. UBA6810 | reverse complement strand
TCGAGTCCGGCCTCAGGTACCATCCTTTCGTTTGATTTTTTTCTTTTTTTTTAGGGTTATATATGAATGAATATCTATTTATGTTACCAATTATACTTGCTCTTTTATTGGGTGTTTTAAGTCCTGGTCCTAGCTTTTTCTTAGTAGCGCAAACCGCTATGTCAAAATCAAGAAAAGATGCTCTTTTTATCTCTTTTGGTATGGGCATAGGGGCTATGATATTTGCACTCATCGCTATGAGTGGTCTTTATGTAATGATACAAACTTCAGCGCTTCTATACTCAATTTTAAAAATATGTGGAGGACTATATCTTTTATACCTTGCATATAAAATACTTACAAGTACAAAATCTCTTGATACACCCCAAAAAGCTACTTTACATGTAAGCCAAAAAAAATATTTTATAACAGGCTTACTTACACAGCTAAGTAACCCAAAAACAGCTATCATCATAGGAAGTATCTTTGCTGCATTTTTACCAAAAGAGATACCTGATTATTCTATCGTATTACTTTGTTTTATTGCATTTATCCTCGATACTGGTTGGTATTCGATAGTGGCTATTCTTTTATCAACAAAAAAAGCACAAAAAACTTATATCAACTATAAAAAATTTATTAATATTGCCTCGAGTATTTTTATAATTTTTATCGCAATAAAGCTTTTTATAAATTAGAAGCCTTTATGTACTCTTTCAAATCGCTGCAAGATAGAGGTTTGGAAAAGTAATATCCTTGAAAATACTTACAACCCAAAGATTGGAGCAAGATTACTTGTTCTTGACTTTCCACACCCTCAGCTATAAGCTCCATGTGTAGATTTTGACCTATAGATATGATATTTTTTATCATATTTTTAGCACTTTTATCTTCAATTATGTTATCAACAAAGCTTTTATCGATTTTTAACTCATCTATCGGTAGTGTTCTTAATATGCTCAAAGAAGAGTATCCTGTTCCAAAGTCATCCATAGAGATTTTGATACCTTTTTCATGTAAAATATTTAATATATTTATTACGTATTCTATATCTTCAACAAAAAGGCTTTCAGTTATTTCGATAGTAACCCTTTTTGTGTCAAAACCATTTTCTTCTATCTCTGTAATAAAGCAATTTATAAAGTCACTGTGCATAAACTGTTTTACAGAGATATTGATAGACAAAGAAATATCTATATCAAATTCATCTACAATGCTCTTGATTTCTTTCAAGGAATTGTTGAT
>DKEY01000131.1:0-213 GCA_002469305.1 Sulfurospirillum sp. UBA6810 | reverse complement strand
CCCCCTCTCTCCAGAATTCCACCGTACAAGTGCTTCAACACTATAAATTTTACCATTTTCATTTACTTGAGGTTGATACATCATAAAAAACTCATTTGCTTTGAGAGCTTTTCTTAAGTCGTGTTCTATTGTAAGTTTACATGTATATTGTTCTTTCATACTAGTATCAAAAACTCGATAACTGTTTCTTACTTTTTTTGACTCATACATTGC
>DKEY01000046.1 GCA_002469305.1 Sulfurospirillum sp. UBA6810 | reverse complement strand
ATGATGAGGGTTTACAATAAAACAAAAGAAATTTTAAAGTTTCCAAATAAAGCTTTTATAAAAGAGTGTTGGAAGACTAATAAAAATTATTATGAGTCAAAAACTGTTTATAGAATTGAGTTTCAATTAAGAAGAGAAAAATTAAAAAAAATGAGATTAGCTGATGGCACTATTTTAGATGGTTTTGAGGTAATTTTAAACAATATAAATAATATTTGGAGTCAATGCTTAAAGGATTTTAGCTTAAGGTCTTTAGATGATGAGCATTGTTTAGAAATGATATTAGGCTATAAAACTCTAAAAAATGGCAATAAGTTATCTTTGAATATCGAAACAATACGTAAACGCTTTATGCGTAGTGAGGTTCATGCTCTTTGGAATGTGATTGAAACTTTCAATGGTCATTATGCAACCGATACAATTACTACTTTTAAAAAGCCTTTTACGAATGATTTTTTATATGTTGAAAACTCTATAAAATCTTTGCTTTCGACTGCTCTTTCACATTATGGCACTTTGCGACCTGAGATAATCCAAAACGCTCTTTTAAAAACAGAAGAAAACAACCTTAAAAAGAATGAGTGTAGTTTGTTAGAGACTGTAATGTCTAAAAAATTATCTCGTTTCAATACTTTAACTGTTTGCGATAGTACTTACGAAAAAATACAAACCTCTAAAGAGTATTTCATGATAGCTGTTAATAATTTGTTTGAAGATACCTTTTCAAAGATTTATGATAGAGGTGTGAGTAGAGATTTTTATGAAACATTTGTAAAAAAGATGATTGCTTAAAATGAAATATTTTATTGAAACATTTTTTTATTTATTATGTATTGAATTTAGATTGAAGTCATATAGAGATACGTGTTTTAGCCTTTTAATTAGTTGTGATAGTCCTATTATTTTTGATAGTTTTCATGCTAGTTGTACTTTTGGTGTTAGTTTTACTTTTATTCAAAAATTAAGACTTACGTTACATTATAAAAAGATTTGTAATGAAAATCTATATACCTAATTTAACTACTTTTAAAATTGATATTGTGAGATTAAATGATGATGTTTGCTTGGAAAATATAGAGACAATTTTTAATCAAAGATACGGATTTAATAATTGGTTTTACTCTGTACAAAAAGCTAACGATAGATTGAATTTTTATAAAAAGGAAAGATGTGCGATTTTTTAAAGAGTCTGAATTTGAATGTAAATGTGGCTGTGGACTTAACAACATGAGTGAGGTTTTAAAAAAGAAACTTGATGAAGCTAGGAAAATAGCAAATATACCATTTGTGATTAATTCTGCTTGTCGCTGTGAAGAACATAATAAAAATGTAGGGGGTGAATTAAAAAGTAGTCATTTAAAAGGTTTAGCTGTTGATATTAAGTCTTTGACAAATATTGATAATTTTTTGATAGTAAGTGCTTTGATGAATGTAGGTTTTAAACGTATTCTTATTTATAAGAGGTTTATTCATGTTGATATGGATTATGAAAAAGTTAATCCTATTTTAAAAATAATGAGGTAAAAAAATGGATTTAAGTAAAGTAAATTGGTCGAGTGTTTTAGATGGTTTGGGTACGGTTGCTACTGTGTTTAATCCCGTAGTAGGAAAAGGTTTAATGGTTGCTAGTGATATAGCTGATAAATTAGAGTCAAGCGATGTGCTTGAAAATAATGTTATAGGGATTACTCGTTGTGTTGAGTTGCTTGATGATATGATTTTAAAAGGTGATATTGATATGGAAAAATTATCTTTTCTATCGTCTAATTTGAAATCTACTGAAGATGTTTTAACAAAGTTATATAAGGCGGTTAGATAATGTTAAGTACAAATTTTCCTGATTTATCATCTTTGGTTTTTAACACTGATTATGTGTATGGTGATTATTTTGTCTCTTATGCTAGTAATCAAGGCTCTATCATAATTGGTTCTAAAAATCTTGTCGTTGATGATTTGGGTATCACTTTTGAAGATGGTAAATTGTATTTTATTCGTTGTTATCAGATGTTACCAACCTTTGATAATCACTTTGAAGTTTATGAGGTTGTTATGGACGGGGCTAACATATCGACTACATATCAAAGCGGTAGTGATACGATTGTTAATTCTGTCACTTATCCTTTTATTGTTGTTGAGAGTGAATTAGATAATAGTGTTTTGTTTGATTGTACAATAGATGTTTATTCAAGTGGTGTAGTAGTTGATAATATCGGTACTTCTACTTTGTCAGCTGATACTTTACAATATGAGGGTTATTTTCCTCTTGTTGATATATCTACTATGACAATGGATACTAATACTTTTGGGGCTTTCACTAAAAAGACTTTTTTGGAAGTTTATTTACTTATGGCTGTTCAGCAGTTCGGTTTAAATTATGTTGTCGGTGGTGGTTCTTCGACTGTTGATTTATCGTCTGTTATAGATTTGATTAATACTAATACGGGTATTTTACAATCTTTTATATCTGACCAAAATATCGCTGTTCAAAACAATATTGAAAATTCAATAGGAAATATTTATCCGTTTATGTCTGACTCTTTTACTACAATGCAAGAGTCTATAAATGGATTATCAATCTCTTTGTCTGATGGTATAGATTTTACTACATCACTAAATGGTATGTTTGGAAGTTTGAAAGATGGTGTTAAGGTGCAAATTCTTTCTTCAAATGGTGTTGATTTCGATACACAAGTTTATACTATTCTTCGCTCGACTATGGTTTTCGCTGATGATAAGTTATATGCGATAGCTTATACCCTATCAGATGATAGTAACCAAAGTATTACTTATAACACGATTGATAGAATGAGGGTTTATGTAGAACCTATTGGGGCTTAAAAATGGGTGTCCTAAAGTTAGCAAATACAGGTTATAAAGCTGTAAATAATCCAACTTTTAAAAATGTAGGTGTAGTAAAAACTACTCCTACAATGGCTGATGATGTTGCGAATTTAACTTCTAATGTTACATCAAGTTTAGCTTTTTCTTTGGCTTCTAAGGTTTTAACTCGTAGTGTACCCGCTTTGTTTGTTGCTTCGACTCTATATGATGTGGGTAGCGGTTTGTATGATATTTATAAAAATTATACATCTGATAAAAAAACAGAAGATAACTCAAATACAAAAATTAAAACTGATGAGGGTATTGTAACTCCAAAGTCTATACCTGAGACGATTTTAAATCAAGCCGTTACTAAAGCTAAAAGTGATGTTGAAAATGTAAAAGCAAAAAGTGAGAGTATAAAAGCTGAATTTACTGCATTTGAGGGTACAACTTTGCCCGAGCATATGGCAAACAATACAAGTGCTTTAGTATCTGCTATAAATCATTTGACAGAAACTGTTGCACAAGGTAGTACTCAAATGAGTATTAACGTAATGGCTCTTAGTCAAACTCTTTCAGATTTTAGTATGCTTATGGAATATGGAATTGAGCAGAATTTAAAAATAAAAGCTGTCGAACTTGGTGCTGATACTCTAAAATTCCCTGATATGCTAAATATAAAAACAGATTTTAGCGACTCTTTTAATGATGTTTTGGGATTGAAAAAAGAAGAGATACCAAAACAGATTGAAAAAGCTGATTTGCAAATAGATGATTTAACATATCGTAAAACAGATGTTGCCTTAACTGATTTGGACGGGGAAGTCGTTGCAACTGTTTCACCTCGTGAAGCTGAAACTAAAAAGAATATTACATTAGCTAAAAAAACAACTGATGAGAATAATTTTCAGTTAGATGAAGAAGATTTAGATACAATGGATACATATAGTTCACTTCCTAGTCTTGATGGTCTTTATGTTCATTCAAATAGGGCTAAACAAGTTGAGGATATTTTATTAAATCGTGTGTAAGGAATTTTAATGATAGAAAAGTTTTTTTATATTTTTCTTGTTGTTGGTTTTTGTTATCTTTGGTTTGATTTTTCTACTGTTCGTTCAGATAGAGCTAATGAAGTTGAAAAAATACTTACAAATAAGCCTTTAAAATAATAGTAATTAGCTGATTTTTCAGCTTTTTACTATTTTCTTATTCTAACCCTTTCTTTTTAAAACATCTATATTTTAATGCTTTTAATCTATCTCTATTGTAATAACTTTTAATTTTTTAATCTTTCATTATCTCAATTTAAAGGTAATGAATGTCTCTCAAAAATGTAGGTGAAAATTCTGCACAAGAGTTTTTTGAAACTATAATTTATATGACTGCTTACGATGAAGCTAGGACTCAAATATCATCTTATACAAAAGATATTGATAATCCTATTTTGCAAGAAGCGATAGAGGGTGCTATGAATGTTTTAGTTTTTGGTATGGTTTTTAAATTGATACAAACACAAGAGAGTTTTATTAATTATATTTTTGATGTTTCTAGCTCTGTTATTACTGCTTTGCTTATAGCACCTATGAATAAAATTAAAAATAAATTGCGAAAAGTTAAGGGCGTTGGTTTAATCAATCGTTTAGGCATTTTTGGTTCTACCTTGCAAGAGAGAGCTACTATTTCACAAACTGTTGCTACTTTAGCAAGTAATCAGATTAGGGGGCAAGGTGTTCAAAACACTTCTAATGGTCAAACTTCGACTTTTGATACTGTTATGAAAACTAAAGACACGCTTTATAATCGTGAAAAGTTACATATGGATTTAGGTAGTAATATGGCAGGAAGATATAACGAAACTTTATTGTTTAAACTTCTTACAAAATCTTTTACTCCAAGTGATGAAATGCTTGTAAAAAAAATCTTAGGAAGAGATACCGCTGCCGCTATAAATATGGAAGATTTAAACAAAGTCGCTGACTTTATGTACGCTACCGATACAAGTGGTAATCCTATCGGACTAAGTGAAGCGTTTGTTGATTTAGTCAATGGTCTTGGCTTTTTACATAATAAGTAGTAATGATGTTGTTTTCTGATGAAATAATTGTTAATGGTGTTTCTTATTTTGGTTTGCCTTATGTTTATTTAGGTAATGACGGTTTAAAATATGTTGCTCTTTTTGATTGTACTGATTTGGGTTTTGTTTCATTTTTGGGCGATGGTCATACTTTGAAAAATGCTGATATTTGTATTCATGGGTTTACTACTCGTGATGAAGTTGAAAATTACCTTTCTGAGTGGAATATTCCTTTTTATTCTTTTTATGGTGTTCCTTATTATTTTAATGATATTCGTAGTGCTTTTTTACATTTTATTTCTAGTAATGGTATTGCTTATTCAAATAAATATTTTAGTTTGTATAATAGGGCTTTTACAAGTAATCTTTATTTACCTGATGTTTTAAATTATGGCTCTTATGTTGGTGTTCCTATTAATACTTATAAATATTTGTTAAAAAATCAGTTTTTATTTTCTGATGTTTCTTTCCCGTCTGATGCGGTTGCTTGTTGCCCTGATATGTTGGATTTCAAACCAATAGTTAAACTTTTAGGGGGTTGATTTTGGAAAATATGATTAATGATTTAAAAGCTATTTGTTATTTGCTTGGTGTGGATAATTCGGATAATGGTTTGAGTGATTGTGATTTGGCACATGATTTGTTAAATAGAGTAATACAATTTTTAGGGGGTACAAATGCCACTTTATAAGGTGCAGTTAAAACAAGGTCGTAGGACTATTACTAATCAAATAGAGGCAAAAAGTGTTAATGATGTAGTGCAGTTTTTCGAAACTTTAACGACTATGAAAGTGACCGAAGTTCTAAGGGTTGAATATGTTAATGATACTCAACCGCCTATTGATGATTTTAATTATTATTCCCTTTATAAGGGAATTATTAAAAATTCCTCTCGCATGTCTAAGCAAATAGTTTTAAATAATGTTCGCTTAACAAAAAGTGAAGATGATATTTATCAAAGTTGTTTCACTCATCTTGAAATTGACGGAACAAATATTAAAACTATGTATAGTTCGTTATTTAAAAAATAACTTCTATTATAGGTGGGAATAATTTATATCTTATTTTTGAAATAAGCCTATCCCCATCCACCTTTTCAACCTCAAAAAAACTTTTTCATAAAATTTAAGTTAAATCTAAGTCACCACAGCCATTTTAAGAAACTTTATTTTTTTACGAGACTTATACCATTACCCACACATACAACTTACTTGCTCATCATTCCATTTTAAATCAAATGTAACTTGTTTATCTTGCTTTTTCTTTTGCTGGGTGAAACGTAATTCTAAATCTAATAAAGAGTAATCACTTCTAAAATGTTTTATATGAGCATTTTGTTTTATAGCATCATGTTCCCATCTTTTAGCCTCATTCCATAAATCAGGAAAATTACAAAATAAAGCATACCAACTATCTAAACTTTGTTTAGGACAAAACATACAACCAGTACGAGTATAATGGTCATAAAGATGATTATAAAGAGTTTTTGATTTTAAATAAGACTGAACTGTATCTTCATTCCATTGCCAATCAATTAAAGGAAAAATATTAATTATATATTCTTTATCACTTTGATGTTTTCTATTCTTTTCTCTATAAACATATCCAATATATTGAGTAACATCATCTTTCAAACCTTTATAAAATCTTTCACTTACATTTTTCTTTAAATCACGAGTACAAAAAGACATAGAACTAGAGTAAGGCATACCTCTAACTTGACCTTTTAATTTACCTTTTGTAAATGGACTAAAACACAAATCTTTTAAAGTTTTAGGAGCATGAAGAAAAGTTATACCAATTCCATAAGTTTTTAAAAGCCATTTATCTAATCTTTTTAGATAATCATACATTTGAGGAAACTCATTACCAGTATCACAAAAGACAATGTAATCTACTGGGTGACCGAGTTCTAAAAGTCTAACAGTCATTGCAGTGCTATCTTGACCGCCACTAATAGATGCTATATATTTCATTTTTACCCTTTCAGAATTTCCCCCAAGTGGGGGATTTTTTTAAAACGTATCTATGATACGACCTTTTATATCTTCAACTGTTATAGTAGAGTCTTTGCCATAATTTGCTTTACATCTTTTCGCCACTTCTAAGGCTGTGTGATAGCCTAAAACTTCGTTTATAAAGTTTCCGTTTGCATATACTTTAAACATTTTCTACCTCTTCGCTTGTTGTTTAGCTAACTTTTAATCCAACGAGATTAAAAGCCTAAGTTGTTGAACTATTAACCTACTACTTACACTAAAAAAAGGTCTTCATAAAGGTGTTAAAAAGAGTATTCCTTTTGGCTAAAGCCCTTTTCATATTAAGTAAAGATTTAATTGATAGCTTAAAAAAAAATAAGGCTACTTATTTTCTTTTTCAGCTTCACATTAAATATAGTCCTATTGATTGAAAAGGGATTTTCCCAAAAGGAAAAGAAAAAAAGAGAAAATAGCGAATAGGCATGACAAGGGACTTTGTCCCTTTCTGTGCCTATTGCTATTAACTTCTCTATTCTTCTCTATCCTTAGTAGTATTTTTTTAGCTTTAGAATGTTGATTATTGCAAAAGAGATTTTTCGTAAAATTCAGCCCTTAGGCTGAACTAAAAAACAGTGATTACCTATTGAGATTTTTTTACATTAAGAATAATTCAACCAAGAGTCAAAACTTTGTTTTGATCCTGGTTGAATGTTTGCATAAAATTTATATGATTGGTTGCTCTGAAAAAGTGAAGTTGTTTTCTTCTGCTCTTGTATAACCCTCGTATGAGTCCAAAAGTAAGATTAAAAATTTATTGTTTGTGTAGGTGTGTGGTGTTTGATTTGTGCATGTCATTGAGTATTTATTAGATGTTACTCTAATTGGTAATCCACATTTTGGACATTTAACACTATTTACATTTGTACTAAATATATCTTTACCTAAAGCATTTTTTATGACTTCGTCTAAGTCTTTGTAGAATATAGACATTTTTCCTCCTTTCTTTGTTTTTTTAATTGTATATTTTAATGTCTTATTCTATTAGTGCTTTTTTAAAGTTTCGTTTTTATCGTGTTTTCGTTTACTCTGTATTGTAATAAAAATAAAATCTATAAACTTCTCTCATAACTTTTGCAAAAGTAAAAACATAAAAAAAGGATTGTCGTATGATTAGACAAAGAATTGGCGGAAAAGCCGTAAATACTGTCAACGCAACTATGAGTGAAGCTGATAGACTTACGTTGTCGGGTATCTTGGAGGGCGAATTAACGTCTTATGATTTAAAGTTTGAGGGTGGCGTATCTGCACCGCAACCTACTCAACTTAATGGAAAAAAGTTTAGTGTTGGTAAAAAATACTTAAGTGGTCAAACTCGTTCTTCTTCTGTATATATTCCTCACGTAAAAACAAGTAAAACATTTAATGATGTTGCCGTTGCCGTTATTGGTCAGTTTGATGAAGATTTCGAGGGTGCTTCTAAATGCGAGTACGCAAATCTTATTTTTGATAAGCAAGAGGTGTAATCATGGAATTATTAGTTAAGAACAAACTAGGAACTAAAGTATCTACTTTTAGACTTCCATGTGATGACATTGTTGGTAGTGCTTTTTGTACTGCTTTTCTTGATGGTGAGTATGCTGGTTATCAAAAAGTAGGTGTTACGGGTAGTGATGTTGCAACAAGTTACAATGACGTTTCTTTGATGGTAAAAAATACTGCTGGTCTTAAGACTTATCTTAATCTTGCAGTAAAATCTACTGTTTCAGAAAATGAGATTTATTCTGCTCTTAGTGGTTTAACATTCAATGGCGTTGTCGCTAACGAAATGGCTATTATTAAAATGAGAGCTGTTACACTAGCGTAGGTTTAACTTTATGTTTGATATAACTGCTGAATGGATCGGGCTACTTGTTGTAGTCCTTTCTCAAATCATAGTTATAGCTGTTTCTTTTCAATCTATTAAAGAGCGTGTTAAGGTCTTAGAGCAAAAGGTAGAAAAAACCTTAGACACTCACGAAAATCTCATTAAGATTGAAGCTAAATTAGATTTACTCTATGAGTTTTTTATTACAAAACATAAGTAAGGTTTGAAACATAACCTTACTTTTTACTCAAAAAATACAAAAAAATTTCAAATACTCTTGACAAATCATCATATAATCTCTTGCGGTAGTTTTTCTTGCATTAATTCTACTAAATCACTATCTAAACTTGCAACACTTGGTAAAATAATATTTGCTTTCAAATACAAATCACCCTTTATCTGTGATTTTCTATCCACAGCCCCGTACTCTTTAACTCTAAATTTTTGATTATTCTTCGTATCCTCTTTGATTTTTAAAGTTATCTCCTTATAGAGCGTATCTACTTTTACTTTTCCTCCAAAAAGAGCTATCTTAAGAGGTATATCAATGGTTTTTACCAAATCATTACCTTCTCTCTCATACTCAGGAGAGTTTGCAACCTCTACATTTAAAAGTAAATCTCCACGCTGTCCTTGATAGCTTTTTCCCTTATCTCTTATCCTAAGTTTTTCGCCATCTTTTATACCTGCTGGGATTTTAACATCAAAATTTTGATTATTATAATTTACAGAGTGTTTTCCACCTAAAATTGCTACATTAAACGGTATGGTTATTCTAGCATTTACATCTAAATCTGGCATCCCAAAGCCACCGCCTCCAAAACCGCCTCCAAAACTACTACTGAAGCCTCCAAAACCGCTACCCATGCCAGCGCCACCCATACCACCGCCAAAGATACTACGGAGTATTTCATCTAGGTTAGCACCGCCTTGAGAACTTGCGAAGTCATGGAAGTTTTGACCTCCAAACATACTATCACCATATTGGTCGTATTGGCTTCTCTTTTTTTCATCACTTAAAATCTCATATGCAGCATTAATCTCTTTAAATTTATCTTCCGCCCCTGCTTCTTTGTTTATATCGGGATGGTATTTTCTAGCTAATCTTCTATATGCCTTTTTTATTTCATCACTTGAAGCATTTTTAGAAACGCCTAGTGTTTCATATAAACTATTACTCATCCTATCAACCTTTTATTTTAAACTTTTATAGCAATTATAACACAATAGTTTAGTCTTGGTCAATCAACTTTATGCAATATTTTTGTCATATTTCCCACAATAAAGCCTTTTCATTAATAAATCGTTTAAAAATATTTACTTTGTATTTACTGGCTTGCTTTATAATTTTAAAAAATATATTTAAGGATTGGATATGAATAAAATTACACTTATTTCTTTAATTACTTCTAGTTTACTACTTGCTACCAATATTGATATTAAAGAGGCCAAAAGTATGCCTCAAAGAGAGGATGCAAGTCAAAAAAACGTCATACTCTCTTATCATAATTCTATTAAAGATGCTAAAAAAAGTGTTGTGAATATAGCAACAACAACTGATGTAAAAGTATCAGATAATTACAACAATCCTCTTTTGAGAGATCCTTTTTTTAGAGAGTTTTTCGGTGATAGATTTGGGGGCAATGGCAATATTGCACCGCAAAAAAGAAAATCAAGTTCTCTCGGTAGTGGAGTAATTATTTCCAATGATGGATATATAGTAACAAACAATCATGTAGTAGAAAATGCTGATGAGATTGTAGTTACTCTGTTGGATAATGAAAAAGAGTATAAGGCAAAAATTATTGGACTTGATCCAAAAACAGACCTTGCTGTTATAAAGATAGAAGAAAAAGGGCTCAAAGCCATCAAATTTGCAAATTCAGATGAAACGATGGAAGGTGATGTTGTCTTTGCGATAGGCAACCCTTTTGGTGTTGGTGGCTCAATCACACAAGGAATAGTTTCAGCTCTCAATAAAAGTGGCATTGGCTTAAATCAGTATGAAAACTTTATCCAAACAGATGCTTCTATAAACCCTGGAAATTCAGGAGGTGCTTTAGTAGATAGTAGAGGTGCTTTAGTTGGTATAAATAGTGCTATCCTCTCTCGTAGTGGAGGAAACAATGGTATAGGATTTGCCATCCCATCAAATATGGTAAAAAAAGTTGCTACATCTTTAGTTGAAGATGGGAAAATAGAACGCGGGTATCTTGGCGTTACTATATCAGATTTGACAAAAGATTTCAAAGAGATATATGAAAATGACCACGGTGCATTTATCATGGGAGTTGAATCAAATTCTCCTGCGGATAAAGCTGGGTTAAAAAGAGGTGATTTAATCATCGAAATTGATGGAAGTAAAGTTAAAAATGCAAACGATTTAAAAAATATTGTTGGTAATAAAACACCAGGGAAAGAAGTAGAAGTCAAATATGAAAATAGCAATAATAAAATCATTTCTGTTAAACTAAAACTTTCAAATATAGATAGTAGCACAGCTTCAATCAAAACTGGTGATAATGAATTTTTAGATGGCTTAATGTTAGAAGAGCTAAACTATAAATCAAGATACAAATACCAAATACCAAATGGTATCAAAGGAGTTTTGGTTATAGACATCAAACCTAATTCTAAAGCACAAGAGTATGGTTTTTTACCAGGTGACATCATAACGCAGATTCACAAAACAATCATAGAAAATTTAGACGATGTTCAAAAAGCTCTCGCAACACAACAAAAGAGCAAAAAAATCGTTTTTGTAAAAAGAAATGGCAGGGATTTTGCAATAGTTATAAAATAGGCTAGAAATTAGCCTATTTTTATATGATATAATCTAAAAAATAAAAACTTGAGTGGTATATGATTAAAATCTTAATGATAGAAGACGATACAGAACTAGCGGAGATACTTACAGAGTATCTTGAACAATTCAATATGCAAGTCACTACTGCAGAAGAGCCATATATTGGTCTTTCAACTCTTGCCACTCAAAAATTTGATCTCATCATACTGGACCTTACGCTTCCTGGTCTTGATGGGCTAGATGTATGTAAAGAGATAAGAAAAAGATATGACATACCCATAATCATCTCTTCAGCAAGACATGATATCACTGATAAAGTAACTGCCCTAGCTAATGGTGCTGATGATTATCTCCCTAAGCCATATAACCCACTAGAATTAGAAGCTAGAATCAAAAGTTTACTCAGACGTCATCACCATGAGTTTGAACAAGCAACCGCTTCTACTCCACATACTAAAAAAAATGATTTTGAACTTTATGAAGATAAAATGAGTATCATTTTTAAAGGAGAAACTTTAAATCTTACTGCTGCTGAATACGGTATTTTGAGTTATCTAATCAAAAAAGATGGTGGTGTTGTTTCAAGAGAAGAGCTTATATACAGTATTGATGTTATCAGTGAAGACACGACAAATAAAAGTATAGATGTTATCGTAGGAAGAATAAGACAAAAATTAAATGAAAACTCAAAAGAACCAAGATATATCCACTCTGTTCGTGGGATTGGATATAAATTTATAAAATGAGTAAATCTTCTATATTTTATAGTATAACTTTCATATTTTTTATCTCTATTGTTAGTATATTTTTTGCTTTTATGTTTCTAATGGAATATGATAAAAAAGAGTATTCTGAAAAGCTTAATGCAAAATACTCTATCATAGCGAGAGCTACGCTCTTTCATCTTAACAATTTTATAACACAAAGTGAATTACAAGAGCAGATACAAGACTATAGCTTGAGTGAAATTAAAAATAAAAATATTATGGATCAAATAATTTCTCAATCTGTTGTAATACAGAAAATCAAAAGTAAAATTGGTGCTAGTGCGATACTAAAATACAAAAAATATCACTATCTGCTTATCCAACATGAAGATTCCATACTTCTTTTTAAAGATGAGGATTTTCAGCCACACAGATATGATGCTATCAAAATCATCTTTGGCTTAGTCCTTTTTATCATCATCATCGCCTATATCATGACCATTAGAAAGCTAAAACCACTCAGAAGATTAAAAAGGCAGATGGACAAATTTGCAACTGGAGATTTAAATATCAGCTGTAAATCTGATGGAGAAGATGAAATATCCCAAGTCTCCAACTCTTTTCACAATGCAGTAGAACAGATAAAAAAATTAAATCACTCAAGGCAACTTTTTTTACGCAATATCATGCATGAGCTAAAAACTCCAATAACAAAAGGTCGTATTAGTGTAGAGATGATAGAGAGTTCGAAACAAAAAGAGAGACTTATTAATGTTTTTGAAAAACTAGAGCTTCTTATCAATGAGTTTGCTTCAATCGAGCAAATTACCTCTGGTGCTGGAATACAAAATGTCAAACCTGCTCGTCTTTTGGATATCCTTGATGAATCCATTGACTTAGCAATGGTTCCTATGGATAAGATAAAAATGGAAGTTGACGATACACTGATCTTACATGTAGACTTTAGACTCTTTACTACAGCAATCAAAAACCTCATAGACAACGCTGTTAAATACTCCATTGATCACTTTGTTATAATCACTTCTAGCAAAAACAGACTCTCTTTTATCTCAAAAGGCAGTCCTTTAGATAAAGAATTAGAGCACTATATACAACCTTTTACACAAGAAAAACCATCTCATCAAGGCTTTGGTTTAGGATTGTATATCGTTGACAATATAGCAAAAGCACACAATTTGGACTTCACATACAAACATAATAACGGTTATAATTATTTTAATTTTGAAAAAATAGATAGTTTATTGTAGAAT
>DKEY01000034.1 GCA_002469305.1 Sulfurospirillum sp. UBA6810 | reverse complement strand
GAAGCTAAGCTCTTCATCGCCGATGATACTTTCCCTTACTGGGATGGAAATGTAGGTCGCCGCCGGTTCGCGTTTTTTACTTACCCCTCTTTTTACATCCCTTCTCTTTTAGCTCTTATGTATTCTTTTTTTATCTTTTATTCACTAATAATCCCTAATATTATATTCATTTTTTATTATGCTTTTCTTCCTAATCATTCGCTATTACTTTTTCTAATTATCTTAAGATTATTTATCGTTGTCTTATAGTATACTTATTATATAAAAGGATGTGTGCATAGCTTTTTGAGTAGTGTCATTTTTTTTAAAATCAAAT
Organism: Sulfurospirillum sp. UBA6810; assembly: GCA_002469305.1. GTDB lineage: Bacteria > Campylobacterota > Campylobacteria > Campylobacterales > Sulfurospirillaceae > UBA6810. Next base: position 11,451 of record DKEY01000034.1, on the reverse strand, counting down.
TGATACTAGTTGGATGAGTACTTTATCACGAATCTTTATAAGAGTGAGAAGTACTTTTTAAGCTTATGTTTATAGTTTGCAGGTGATTATAAAAAAAGGTTATTTAAGAAAAATATAAAATGAATATCAAGTTCAAGTTCGTCTAGGAATGATATTAAAAACGAAGATATAATCAATCCTACATGTAAGAGTTTAAAATAGTGTAATTTGTCGGTTAGCTTTTGTATTACTTGATGTAAGTTCATTGTTTAAAAGTTTTAAATTTTTCTCTAAAATAAAAAGTTAATTAAAAAACGTCAAAAACTAAGATTCAGCAGTGTTTTGAAAGATTTATGAGAGGGGGAAGAAGAGTTAAAACTCTTCTTCAAATAGTCTATATGGAGTCTTTTTTAAACCTAGTTTTTCATAAGTTTTTTGTGTATCTTTATCATCTTTGTCAACATAAAATCTTATACCGCAAACATCATGATGCTCTTTTGCAAGACTTTTAGCTTTATCAAAGAGTTCATCATGAATCTCTTTTTCTAATTCACTATGGCTGGCAAATATGCTTTGGATACAATAAAATGCTCCATTACTCCAATCACTCCACTCTCTTGTTATCATACAAATTCCAACGATTTGTTTTTCTATTTGAGCAACGAGATAAAAACCATTGTTAAAGCTTGAAAAAACCTTGTGAACACCTTCCTCTGTTACTTGTAAGGAGAGATTTTTATCTACTGTCTCTTTTGCAAATTGGACGTTAAATTCAGCTATCTTTTTAGCATCATCTCTTGTAGCAATTCTTACTTTTATATTTGTACTCATGATTTTCCTTTTTTATTTGTTATATATCTAAATGTTCTAAATGACAATGCAGCGATAAAATACACTATACCAAGGGTGATAAATATATTTATCATCAACTGTTTGTTTTCACCTTCTAATCCAAAGTAACCACCTGCTGAGGAGAGAGAAGTCAAAACCACGATTATAGCAAAAGCTATAATCAAATCACCAACAATAGGGATTTTACCAACATCTGTAAAAAACTTTTTTGAATTCAAATTATACCTTTGAAATGATATCTGCTATTTTTTTCATAGCATTTTTATCTGTACTCGCTAAGAGCTTTTGTGAAATTTCTGCTATATTTATATCTTCTAGTATATCCAAGAGATTTTTTTGTGCCATTTCACTCTCTTTAATCAATAATGCCATTTGATTGTCTTGTAGCTTTTTTGCATTGAAGTACTGGTGATTTTTTGCCGCATGAGGAAAAGGGATAAAGAGAGTAGGCAAAGCATTTGCGCTCAATTCCCAAAGAGTGCTAGCACCTGCTCGGCTGATAGCAAAGTCTGCTTGAGTGATTTTAGAAACCAACTCTTTTGAAAAATCAAAACAATCTACATGTAAAGAATTTTTTTCATAAAATTCTTTTATCTCATCAAACTGATTTTTCCCTGTTTGGTGGATTACATGTAATCCTTTATCTATCAAAACTTTTGCATTTTTCATAGCGAGTTCATTGATAAACTTTGCGCCCTGGGAACCACCTAAAAATATAATACTTTTAAGTTCACTTCTTACTCTTTGTTTGTCAAAAAAACCTTTACTTACAGGATACTCTTGTACTTTTGAAGAGCTTTCATATGAAGAAAAAAACTCTTTTGCAAAAGGTTTTAAAAGTTTGTTTAAAGTTCCTATAACAGCATTTTGTTCATGTATGTAGAGGGGCTTAAAACAAAGTAGGCTTGCAAATGAAGCAGGAGCAGCAGAATATCCCCCTACACAAAAGACAGCATTGACGTTGTGAGTGCGGAAAATATTCTTACATGTAAGAGTTGCTTTGAGTATATCAAGTAAAACTACTAGCTTTTTGAATCCTTTTTTGTTTACAACACCTTTTGAGTCTAAAAAGTATGTTTTTTCAAAGCCACTATCATGGAAAAACCACTCTTTATCCTGTCCATTGATTGAGCCTATAAAGATAGGTTTTATGCCTCTTTTATTGAGTTCTTCTTTTAAGGATTTTGCTATGGCTAAATGTCCACCTGTGCCACCACCTGTGATTGCTATATTTATCATAATTTTGCCTTTATCTTAATTGTCTCAAAAGGCTTGAATACATTCAAGTCTTTTTCAATCACTAAAGTACAAAGCAAGCTTTTACATGTAAAAGAACAAATTATGTTCATAATTTTGCTCTTTTACTTACCATTAACACCATGCCAATACCAATACCAAGGGCAAGCATAGAACTTCCCCCATAGCTTATAAATGGAACAGCAATTCCTTTGATAGGAGTGATAGAAGTTATGCCATAGGCATTCATCAAAAATGAGAAAACAATAAGCAACCCAATACCAAGTGAAAAGAGATAAAAAACACGATTTTCACTTCGACTAGAGATTTTAAATATACGGTAGATGATGGTAAAGATGATGAGTGCTATCAGCGTAACACCAAGTGCGCCAATCTCTTCGGCAATACCTGCTAGAACAAAGTCCGTATGCACTTCAGTAAGATATCCTAACTTAAAAAGTCCTCCACCAAGACCCTCTCCAAATAAGCCACCATGTTTTATAGCGTTAAGTGAGTGTGAGATTTGGTATGGTTCAGGGGCATTTTCAACTCGGAGTGCACTGGCGATAGAGCTTGGGAACATAGAAAGTATCATGTCTTGTATTGTAGCCCACCAAGTTTTTATCCTGATAATTCTATGGTCAGATGTAACGATAGCTATAAGAAAAACAGTGATAGAACCGACAATACTAAGCATAAAAAGCTTTAAACTAGTGCCTGCAAAAAATATCATAACAGCAAGAGTAAGTGCGAGTACCACGACTTGTCCCAAGTCATTTTGTAAAACAGCGATGAGGTATATGACTAAAACAAAAACAGCTACATAAGGAAGAATAAGTTTCATCTCTTCTTTGAGTGATTTTTTACTCTCATCTAACTTTCTAGCAAAACTCCAAGAGAGAAAATATACAAAACCGATTTTAAAAAACTCAACTGGTGCAAAAGAGAAACCAGGAAGTCTTATCCATCTCTTTGCTCCACCAGCACTTGTAACAAGAGCTTCTGGTAAAAAGTGCATAATCCCCATGAGAAAAAGACATATAAAAAATATACCAAGCCCTATTAAAGAGAGATACTTGTCTGGATTGAGTTGAGAAATAAGCCACATCAAAGTTATAGCAACAAGACCAACTCCTAGCTGTCTTATAAAAAAATGCCATTCATTGTAGTTAAAAAATAGTGTTGTAAATACTGGAAGTGATAGTGAAAAAACAATACTTACAAAAATACAAAATGTACATAATATAAAAAGTGTTTTATCCGTTGCCATATAGTTCTTTTATGTGTGATTTTTTATAATTTTACACAAATAATGTTTAAATTGGTATTGAAAAAAAGGGAATAAAATTTGCTTATACTGAGGCAAGAAACTTTGAAAGGAATAAGATGTTTGAAACTACTAAATCAAAACCATTGATGGAAGCAGCTCTAAATGCAAGAGCAATGCGCCAAGATATGATAGCTAGTAACATTGCAAATATCGATACACCTTTTTACAAAGCAAGAGATGTAGATTTTGAAACTGCTTTAATCCAACGTACAAAAGAGATGTATGGTAAAGATAGTACAACAAAACTAGAGATGGCACAAACAAACACCTCTCATCTTAGTGGATATAACGAGTTGGACTCTTCTAAATCAACAATCTTTCTAAGAGATGGACATACAGCAAGAAATGATGGCAATACTGTAGATTTGGACGTTGAAACAACAGAGATGAGTAAAAACGATATCATGTTTAACGCTTTAACAGCAGCGTTAAGAAGAAATAGTACGATTTTTAAAAGTGTTATCGAAGCTTCTGGTAAATTATAAGGATAAGAGATGTCATATTTAAGTGATTTTGATATAAGTGGATACGGTTTATCGGCACAACGCTTCCGTATGAATGTTATAAGCTCAAACATAGCAAATGCAAATACAACAAGAACAAGCGAGGGTGGTCCTTATCAGAGAAAAGAAGTTGTCTTTAAGGCTGTTGATTTTGAAAAAGAGTTAAATGAAAAAATTGCTCAAAACAATAATATGCTTAATTATGAAAATCCTATAGATGACCCATTTTTGCAAACAAATGCAAATCCTGCTATAATGAGTGTCGTAGTAGATAAGGTTGTCAGAGATGATAGTGATTTTAAACTAAAGTTTGACCCAACGCATCCTGATGCAAATAAAGATGGATATGTCGCGTATCCAAATATAAATCCAGTCATCGAAATGGCCGATTTAATAGAAGCGACAAGAGCTTACCAAGCAAACGTAGCAGCTTTTCAAAGTGCTAAGACTATGGCAAATAGTTCAATAGAAATGATAAGAGGATAAGTTAGATGCAAAGTAGTATAGACAAACTTTCAAATCTAAATGCTTTAAATACAAAGTTAGATACAAAAGCTATAACTCCAAGTAGTGGTAGTGACTTTTCTAAAGTATTAAAAGACTCATTATCTGAACTCAATGAAGTCCAAGTAAAAAGTGATAAAGCTATGGCTGATATCGCCACAGGAGAAGTGAAAAACCTACATCAAGCGGCACTTGCTATCGGAAAAGCTGAAACTAGTATGAAAATGATGTTAGAGATTAGAAATAAAGCTTTAAGTGCTTATAAAGAGATTTCTAGAACACAGTTGTAAAAATATCCTTTATGGAACAGTCAGATACCCGCAAAATCAAAATTCTTTTTTTATTTACAGTAGTACTTATAGGTTTTATTATATTCCTAGGTACGCTATTTTACTGGGCACAGATAGATAGAAGACTTCCTAACCTTAAACACAAAGAAGTTGACTTTGCCTCTCGTGGCAATATAATAAGTAGTGATGGTTTTTATGTTGCTACAAGTAAAAAACTCTATAAAGCTATCGTAGATACCAGAAATATAGACCCAGATAAGCTAGAAGTATTTGTTAATCTTTACTCTTTATACAGTGGTGATAATAAAGAAGATGTTTTAAAAAGTATCAGTTCATATAGTGGCAATGTTGTTCTATCTTATAAAATAGACGCAAAAAAAGCAAAGCATTTAAAATCTTTAGCCAAAAAACTTTATAGATTTGGAGTTTTTAGAACCTATGAAGACCCAAAAACAAAAGTAGCTTTTATACATGGTTTAAATATCGTTGAAAGTGGTGAAGATAGAATTTATCCTGCAAAAATGACTTTAACACCAGTGATAGGATACGTAAAAAAGATTGAAAAAGACAATATCACAAAAGTTATGGGAGTTAAAGGAGTAGAGAGATACTATGAAGATAAGCTTGTGTCTATTCAAGATGCTATCACAAGTGGTTCTCGCGATATCTCAAACGCTATCATCCTCAATCGTTATAGTGTTTCAAGCACTAGGATAGATGGCTTTGATACACACTTAACTATCTCTTTGAAGTTGCAAAAAGTTATAGAAAATCTTATAGATAAATATAAAGTAGATTTAGAGGCAAAAGAGGTTATCGTAGCAGTGATGCACTCAAAAAGTGGCGCTATTCTCTCTCTTGCTAGTTCTAACAGATTTGATCCTGATTTTATTAAAAGAAGTGATTATCCTTTTTTAAATGTTTCTAGTATAGAAGAAGCATATGAGCCTGGGTCTGTCATGAAGCCTATTACTTTTTCACTTCTTTTAAAAGAAAATAAAGTCAATCCTTATGATTTAGTAAGAATTTTTGGGGGCAAATATAAACTTGGAAACAGTATTATCACAGATACGCACGAATATGAGTGGTTAAGCGCAGAGGATGTTATCGTTCACTCAAGCAATGTTGGCATAATCCAACTTGCACAAAAGCTTGACCCGATTGAGTTTTATCAAGGTCTTAAAGATTTTGGATTTTCTCAAAAAACAAATATAGATTTGCCATATGAAAATGTAGGACTTATCCCTCCACTACATAGATTTAAATCTCAAGTCTATAAAGCAACAGTAGGATATGGATATGGTTTAACAGCAACATTTATGCAAGTGCTCAAAGCCTATAATGTCTTTAACAACAATGGAAGAATGCTCAATCCTTATATAGTCTCTTTTATCCAATCACAAGATGGTAAAAAGTATAGCTTGCATCAAAATAGTGAAACAGAAGTATTACCAATTTCGGTTGCAAAAAGGGTTCAGAAAATCCTTGTTAAAACTGTTCAAAAAGGAACAGGTGTTAAAGCCCAATATGAAGGTTTAGAGATTGGGGGAAAAACAGGAACCGCTCATATAGCAGGTGAGGGTGGATATACAAATACCTACAATAGCTCTTTCTTTGGTTTTGCAAATGACGCTAAAAACAGTTTTACCATAGGCGTTTTAGTAAAAGAACCTGGTAAAAAGTACTTTCACTATGCCTCTACGAGTGCTGTGCCTATTTTCCGAGATGTTACGACAAGACTTGTTGAAGAGGGTTACCTAAGTCCCTTAGTTAGTGAGCAATAATCTCTTTGATGGCACGTACAAAATCATCTGCATCATTAGGACATTTTGCCACTAGATAGTCTTCAAAACCAAGTTCCTGTGCTACTTCTCTATACTCAATATCAAGTTCAAATTCTGTTTCAGAATTATCTATCGTAAAAGAGAGAGGAGAGATCAAAACTTTCTTACATGTAAGGGATTTTATCTTCTCTTCCAAAGAAGGTTCAAGCCATTTGACAGGTCCTAGTTTTGATTGATAAGCTACATGAATATTTTTAAATTTTATATTTTTCTCTTCCAAGATATCTTTGAGATATTCTACATGTAAAAGAATTTCTCTTTGATAAGGATCACCCTTATCGACAATCTTTTGAGGTAGTGAGTGTGCTGAAAAGATGAGTTCATACTCTTTAGAGTTTTTGTCTCCAAGCGCTTCTTCTATGCGTTGTATGAGTAAGTTATTGTAAGTTTCATTTTTGAAAAATCTTTTGATAGTTTTTATTTTTATATTTGCATTTGATTTTTTTAGGGCTTCTCTAAAATCTTCCAAAGATGACTTTGTTGTTGTTGTTGAAAATTGAGGATAGAGAGGTAAAAGGATAGCTTCTTTTATATCATTTTGTTTTAACTCTTCTATAACTTCACTGGCAAAAGGAGGAGTATAGCGCATAGCAAAACTTACATGTAAGTCTTTAAACTCCGTTTGTAGGTTTTGTACAAGTTTTTTTGTGTAGCCTACTATAGGAGATTTGCCACCTAGTTTTTCGTAGTTTTTGCGAGCTTCACCTTTTCTGGAACGAACTATCATATAAGCGATAAAAGAGCGAAGCAAATCGCTCTTTAGTGTGATGATGTTTTTATCATTGAACATATTTTTTAGGAAAACTTCTACTTCATCTAAATTATTAGGTCCACCCATATTTAGAAGTATCAAAGCTTTTTTCATGCTTGTTTGCCTGAAGAAATTTCTAAAGTGATGATGCTGTCTTCTATCGAACTAAGTCCATGTGTTTCACCTGTTTTGACAAATTTTCTAAATGCCTTGTGCTCTCTTACAAGAGGTTCTTCTTTTTTAACCATACATTTTCTGATAACATACGAGTTGTTTTTTTGATAAGCAGAGTATTCAGTCAAATCTTGTCCCATCAAGTCAGCTTCATAGTAAGCATCTTTTGTTGCAACTTCTATCGTTCTTTTTCTAAAAGGAGTTAGCCAGTTTGTCGTGATACTCGCTACTATCTTATCTTCGAGTTCAAAAGAGAGGATTGCGTTGTCTTCATGGTGATTGTGGATTTTTTGGGATTTAAAGATAGCAGTCTCTTTTATCTCACGCCCTGTAATAAAGCGTATCAAATCTATATCATGAACAGAGAGATCTGTGAGGATACCAACATCAGCAATACGTGGAGGAAATGGTCCAACACGAGTAATGCCGATAGAGTAAATCTCTTTGCCTTCTAGCTCATTTTTTAACTCTTCAACAACAGGATTAAATCTCTCTATATACCCAACACAGACTTTAGCATGCATCTCATCTGCTACTTTTTGTATATCTCTTGCTTCTTCAACACTTGAGGCAACAGGTTTTTCTATAAATAAATCCTTTCCTTTTTTCAAACATTTGATAGCGACTTCTTTGTGCAAAAATGTAGGAACTACTATCACAGCAGCTTCAAACTCTACACTCTCAAGCATCTCATCTAAGTTAGTGAAAAAAGGCTCATCATACTCTTTTGTTTTTGTTATATCACAAAGAGCTACTATCTCAAAGCCAGTTAAACTTTTTAGTACACGATAATGATTTTGTCCCATGGACCCAAGTCCGATTAGTGCAACTTTTACCATAACTTATGCCTTGATAGTTTGGACAACAAAATCTTGTTGCTCAGTCGTTAAAAATGGGCTCATAGGCAAAGACATGATAGCTTTACCAACTCTCTCGCTTATAGGAAAATCACCTTCTTTATAGCCTAGGTATTCAAAAGCTTCTTGCAAATGTAAAGGAATAGGATAGTGAACTGCAGTTGGAACACCAGCATCGTTTAGTTTTTTTGACAAACTTTCTCTATCTTTGCAAAGAACAGAGTATTGTGCATATACAGAAGTTCTGTTTTCAAAAACATATGGAGGCGTTACTTCATCGCTATCTTTTAAAAGTTCAGTATATCTGTTTCCTATTGCTATTCTTTTTTCTATTTCATTTTCAAAATATCTAAGTTTTACATTGAGTATAGCTGCTTGAAGAGCATCAAGACGGCCATTGATACCTATAAGCTTATGCTTGTATCTCTCTTCTTGTCCATGATTTAACAAAGTACGTATTTTTTGTGCAAGTGCATCATCATTGCAAAAAAGAGCTCCACCATCACCATAACAACCAAGAGGTTTTGAAGGAAAGAAACTTGTACAACCGATACTGCTTAAGTTACAACTTTTTTGCCCCTCAAATTCTGCACCAAAGCTTTGACAAGCATCTTCTATAACAGGGATATTGTATTTGTTTGCTATCTCATTGATTTCTCTCATATTTGAGCATTGTCCATAAAGAGATACTGGCATGATTGCTTTTGTACGTGGAGTGATTTTTTCTGCTATCTTACTTGTGTCTATGTTATAGTTTTTATCACAAATATCTACAAAAATAGGGATAGCTCCAAGAAGTGCTATAACTTCTGCTGTTGCTATAAAAGTAAAAGGAGTTGTAATAACTTCATCTCCTGCTTTTATATCATAAGCCATCAGTGCTAGTAAAAGAGCATCCGTACCGCTTGAACATACCATGGCATGTTTTGCTCCTGTAAATTTTGCTAAATCTTCTTCGAGTTTTGTAACTTGTGGACCTAGTATGAATTGAGTTGACTCTAGTACTCCTAAAACTTCTTTATTTATCTCTTCTTTGTATGTTTCATATTGAGTTTTTAAATCTATAAATGGTATTTGCATATGGCTTCGCCTTTGGTGTAATTTTGAGCGTATTGTACATCAAATACGCTTGATTTTTTATAAGCAAAAGTATAGGAAGTTATGACTAATGAATTGTAAATATAGAGTGATTATGGATTCTTTTTTAGGATTTTTTTAACTAAAATGTCGAATTTTTCCAATACATCACCCCCTGTTGATTCTTATAATTTCGTAATTTATATTTAATTTCAAATATAAAAAGTTTTTTTAAGGAGAAATATATGAAAAAGCTAAGAGGGGTACTATTAAGTACAGTAGTATGCGCGACATTGGCAAGCGCGGGTGCAGTAGAGGCACAGTTTGAGGCACCAAAAGATACATCAGCATTTGATAAAGTAGAGTTGGGCTTGGGAGCGAACTTAACATTTACATACCAAGGCTTAGATAATAGTTATACACCAACAGCAGGGAGTGAAGTAGAGTTACAAGCAGGATTTATTTTACCACAAGCAGATGTAGAGTTAAGAGGTAAAGTAATGAGTGGTTTTAACATGAAATTACAATGGATGGTATCTTCACACCACCACCACGAGAGTTACGCAAAAGGTGGAGAGGCTACAATCGATAACTTAGACTTCATCTACCCAGGCTTTGCTGAGGGCTTTATGAAAAACGCGACAATCAGAGTGGGTGTAAATGATGTAAACTTTGGTGATGCACACTTTAGAAGAACAGATAATGCAAACGTATTTAATACACCATTTGTTAATAACATGGGAGTAGAGGCTTATGAAGCGGCAGCATTTATCGAAGTTTTTTATAGAATGCCATCAGCAAATATGTTCGTATTAGGTGGTGTTACAAATGACCAAGTAAACCCAGATGACGTAGTTGCGAGTTCAACTTCATCTTCAACTCCAGCAGTATATGGAAAGATTGGTTATGATGCACAATTAAGCGATGCATTAAGAGTGAGAGTAACAGAATCATTGTTCCACAATAGTGGTAATGGTAATGGTAGTTTATACTATGGAGATAAATCAGGTACAACAGCAACATCAGTACTTGGGGGAACAAGTGGTTTCGGTGCAGGCTGGAATGCATTGAGTGGATACTATGAATTAACTTCATCAATGACAAACGCATTTGTTAAATATAATAATACAGAATTCTTCGGAACATTTGAATACGCAGATGCATCAACAAGTGCAGGAGTAGATATGACTCTTACTCACTATGCGATAGAAGCAGTACAAAGATTTGCTAACGATAAACTCTATGTAGCAGCAAGATATGAGAATGCTACAGTAGAGAAAGATGGTGATACAAGTGATGATGAATTGACACAATTACAAGCAACAGTAGGTTGGTATCTATCTAAAAATGCAATAGCAAAATTAGAATATATCAAACAAGAGAGAAAGAACTTTTCATCATTCGTAGGTGACGCAAGCTTTGATGGCTTTATGCTTTCAACAGCATTGAGATTCTAAGGAGAAAATGAATGAAAAAGTTAATAGCAATATTAACTATCTTTTCATCAATTGCATTCGCAAGTAGCATAGAAGTACATGGTACTTCTACGCTGCATGATTGGAAGATGGTTTCACAAACATTGGATGTCAACTTCGTCAATGAAGGTGATAAGATAAAAGAGCTTAATGTAGGTGTTATGATAGATACACTAAAAAGTGGTGACAGTGGCTTAGATGATAAAGCATATGAAGCACTGAAAATCAGTAAGTTTAATGTAATCACATTTGTACTTAAATCAGTAAATGAAGATGGAACAATCACAGGTGTGTTTAAAGTAACAGATAAAGAGAAAGAAGCGACATTGACTCCAGATGTATTAACAACTGATAATGTAGCAGGAAGCTTCCAAGTAAAAATGACAGAATTTGATATAGAACCACCATCAGTAATGTTCGGAGCAATCAAATCAGGTGATGAAGTAACAATCAAATACGATATCAAAAGAGTTGAGAGTTAAGAAATAGAGTAATCTATTTCTTAACTACCCTAAGATACAAACAGTATATATACTTAAGATGAATTTGCCAAGCTTCATCTTAATTTTATATATTTCT
>DKEY01000182.1:20445-20776 GCA_002469305.1 Sulfurospirillum sp. UBA6810 | reverse complement strand
TGATTTTTTATATCTATTATTTTTTCCACTTTATGTTTTGTCATATAATTTTTAGTATGTAAATTATAAGTGTTTGCATATCTATCATACACTATTATATTTGAGCCTAATTCAAGAAGTTGGTTTGTTAAAACTAGTGTAATTGAAGTTAGTCCATCTGTACTATTAAGAAAAATATTTTTTGGATTTTGTGAATGTTGTATGATTTCATTATAGCATTGCTGAATACTTTCAAAACTATCTTCTTTTACTTTAATTGGAAGAATTTCAAAATCAAGATTTCTGCCATTTTGAGTTTCATAATTTGATAGAAAAAATTCTTGACCTTTTA
>DKEY01000182.1:0-20411 GCA_002469305.1 Sulfurospirillum sp. UBA6810 | reverse complement strand
ATTCATAAAAGATAGGAAGTATAGACGAATGAAAATCCCCCAAAATAGATACTAAAACCATTTTATTATACCCCGTTGTAAACTTATTTTAAACTTGAATTTATTTTGTAAATTTTAAAGTATAAGATTATACTTGAATATAAATAATGAGTTACTTAGTTAAGTAATTTATAAGATTCATTCTAAAATTTAAATCTGAAGTGCAATTTTTTGGTATAATAGTCTATCAAATGTATAAGGAGACTATAGAATGCAAACCGTAACATTAAAAATAGAAGACAATGTAAATGATAAATTTTTATGGCTTTTAAGTCATTTTTCTAAAAATGAAATAGAAATACTAGATAAAACAACATACAAAAGTGATGATGCATATCTAAAAAGTATCAAGGGGATGGAAGAAAGCATCATAAAAGCATCCAATGAATCTTTAGATGCATATACTACACTAGATAAATTAGATTGGTAGTATGTACCAACTACTTTTTTCTACTCAAGCTCAAAAAGACGCTAAAAAAATTTCTTCAGCAGGTTTAAAAGATAAGACCTCTGGGCTATTAGAGCTAATAAAAAAGAATCCTCTACAATACCCTCCTTCTTACGAATATCTATCTGGAAATTTAAAAGATAAAATTTCTCGAAGAATAAACAAACAGCATAGGTTAGTTTATGAAATATTTGAAGAAGAGAAAATCATAAAAATTTATCGTATGTGGACACACTACGAATAGTATGTTTTATAAAACAAAAGGCGATAAAATCATCTGCCAACTCTGTTCTCACTATTGCCAACTCAAAGAGGGGCAAACTGGCATCTGTGGGGTCAATGCAAACGAAGATGGAAATCTTACATGTAAGGTTTATGGCTACCCAAGTGCGTTACATGTAGATCCGATAGAAAAGAAACCACTGTATCATTTTTTACCTCATACAAACACTTTATCTTTTGGAACTGTTGGGTGTAACTTTAAGTGTCCATTTTGTCAAAATTGGCAAATCTCTCAAACAGATAAATTTTCAAAAGAGAATTATATAAGTCCCAAAGAGATGGTTCGCCTTGCTCTGCATCACCACTGTCCTTCTATCTCTTATACTTACAATGAACCCACCATCTTTTTTCCCTATATAAAAGATATAGCCATCGAAGCTAAAAAAGTTGGACTTAAAAATATCATGGTGAGCAATGGTTTTATGTCAAAAGAGTTGTGCGAAGAGATACCCAACTATATAGATGCTATCAATATAGACATAAAGTCTTTTGATAAAAGCTATTATAAAAAATCTCTCAAAGGAGATTTGGACGTAGTGTTGGCAAATGCAAAAACACTTAAACAAAAAGGCTTACATGTAGAGATAACTACGCTTATGATACCAAGCATAGATGAAGCTCAAGTAGAAGCAATCGCCAAGTTTATCTCTAGTGAACTTGGCACTGACACGCCTTGGCACTTAAGTGCGTATCATCCTGATTTTAAGATGCTTGATGGGGAAAAAACTCCACTTGAAACACTAAAAAAAGCGTATAATATCGCAAAAAAATATGGCATACAAAATGTCTATCTAGGAAATGTAATATGAAAATTTTTGAAAATGAATTATTTTATGTAGAAGTAGAAAAATCCGAAATCCCGTGGCTCAAAATCTTTACATGTAAGCCTTATCGAGAGTTGAGTGAATGTGACGAACAAACAAGAACAGCAATCCTTCAAGCTATGCTACAAATAGAAACAGTGATGATAAAATACTACCAGCCTAAAAAAGTCAATATCGCCATGTTTGGCAACTATGTTCCTCATGTTCACATCCATGTCATGGCGAGATTTGAAGAAGACTCTTTCTTTCCTGAGCCTATGTGGGGGAAAAAACAGAGAGAAGGCAAGTTAAATTTACCAGATTTTGACGAATTTATAAATCAAATCAAAAAAATCCTTTAGCTTTTATAAAATGACTTTTAGTCATATTTTTAAGCTTTTTCATTAATTCCTATGCTAGAATTTGGAGAAAAATTTTTTTTGGAGGATATATGAAAAAGTTAATTTTAGCATTTTTAATGCTTCTAACAAGCGTTGCATTTGCAGCACCTCAGTACGGTGGAACACTTGTATTTGGGCGTGGTGGCGACTCTTCGACGATAGACCCAGCACATGCGACAGATGGTGAAAGCTTTTATGCTTCTACTGCTGTTTATGACAATCTCGTACAGTTCAAGTATGGAACTACTGAGATAGAACCAGCTCTTGCTACTTCTTGGGATGTTTCAGCTGATGGCTTAGAGTATGTGTTTCACCTAAGAAAAGGTGTGAAGTTTCATAAAACTAGCTACTTCAAACAAGATGTAGAGCTCAGCGCAGATGACGTTGTTTTCTCTCTTAAACGTCAGTTTGACAAAGCAAATCCTTACAACACAGTTGGTGGTGCTTATGAGTACTGGTCGGCTATGGATATGGATAACATCGTAAAAGATGTTGTCGCACTTGATAAATACACAGTCAAGATAACGCTTAAAAAACAAGAAGCTCCATTTATCGCAAATATGGCGATGGACTTTGCCTCTATCGTTTCAAAAGCTTTTGCTGATGAACTACTAAAGCAAGGAAAAGCTGAAGATTTAAATCGTCTTGCAGTTGGTACAGGGCCATTTAAACTTGACAAGTGGATCAAAGATGACCGTATGATTTTTAGTGCAAATGAAGATTATTGGGATGGAAAGCCTTATGTAAAACGTCTTATCTTCAAGGTTGTTCCAAACAATTCTGTTCGTGCGGCTGAGTTAAAAACAGGCGCTATTCATATCATGGATTTTCCAAATCCTGAGGAAGTAGCTGCCCTTGAAGCAAATCCAAAAATCAAACTTGTTCGCCAAGAAGGTCTCAATGTAGGCTATCTTGCACTCAATACTGAAAAAAAACCTTTTGATGATGTAAGAGTGAGACAAGCTGTAAACTACGCTATCAACAAAGAAGAGATAGTAAAAGCTATCTACGCTGGACTTGGTAAAGTAGCTAAAAACCCAATCCCACCTACGATGTGGAGTTACAACAATGATGTTGCAGACTATGAGTATAACCCAGAGAAAGCAAAAGCACTTTTAAAAGAAGCTGGCTTGGAAAATGGTTTTGAAACAGACCTTTGGGCTATGCCAGTTCCAAGACCTTACAATCCAAATGGAAGAAAAGTAGCAGAAGCTATGCAAGCTGACCTTGCAAAAGTAGGTATCAAAGCAAAAATAGTCTCTTATGACTGGAGTACATACCTAAACAAAACAAAGATGGGTGAGCATCAGATGTGTTTACTTGGCTGGACAGGTGACAATGGCGATCCTGATAACTTTTTATACACTCTTTTAAGTAAAGCTGCTGCTGTAAAACCTGCACAAAACTTTGCTATGTGGAAAGATGATGAGTTTACTTCACTTGTTGAGCAAGCAAAGATAACTCCAGATGTTGCAAAGAGAACTGAACTTTATAAAAAAGCACAAGTTGTTTTCAAAAGAGAAGCTCCATGGGTAACTATCGCGAACTCTGTCGTAGCTGAACCTATGCTCAAAGAGGTCAATGGCTTTAAACTAGACCCTGTTGGAAAGAGAAGATTCCATAAGGTTTGGCTAGAAAAATAAAACTTACATGTAAGGGTTTTTTCCCTTACATGTAAAAATGTTTTTTTAAGATATCTATCGAGATATTTTTAGAAAATATTTTTGGGAGAATTTTTGTTTAGTTATATTATAAAACGCCTTTTGTGGTCTGTACCTACACTCTTTGGCGTTTCGTTACTTGTTTTTTTGATGGTACATCTCAGTCCCGGCGACCCTGCTATGACACTCTTAGGTGACCATGCTACAAAAGAGTCTATCGAAAAAGTTCGAGAAGAATTAGGATTGAACAAACCACTTTATGAGCAGTACTTTATTTTTGCAAGCAAAGCTGTTACGGGTGATTTTGGAAACTCTATCAAAACAAAACAACCAGTACTCGATGAGTTTAAAGATAGATTTCCAGCGACTGTTGAACTTGCTACTGTTGCGATGATACTTGCTATCATCCTTGGTATCGGTGCTGGAATAATTTCAGCGATAAAACGTTACTCTATTTTTGATTACTCTTCTATGTTTGTAGCTTTGGCTGGAGTTTCTATGCCTGTTTTTTGGCTTGGTCTTGTGCTTATCTACTTTTTTTCAGTCAAACTTGGAATTCTTCCTGTTTCAGGGAGACTTGGGTATGAGTTTTATGTAGAAAATGTCACTGGCTTTTATCTCATAGATACACTTTTGGCAAACGATATAGAAGCTTTTTGGGACGCACTCAAACACCTCATCATGCCAGCAATCGCACTTGGGACTATCCCGATGGCTATCATCGCTAGGATGACAAGAGCAAGTATGATAGAAGTGATGAAAGAAGACTATATAAGAACAGCAAAGGCAAAAGGGTGTTCAAGCTTTTCTGTTATCATGATACACGCTTTGCGTAACGCTATGATGCCAGTTATCACAGTCATCGGTCTTATGCTTGGAACCTTGTTTGCGGGGGCGATTTTAACCGAAACTACATTTTCTTGGCCAGGGATTGGCAAGTGGATAGTCAATGCTGTATATCAAAGAGACTTTCCTATCATCCAATCAGCAACGCTTATCATAGCAACGATGTTTATAGTAGTCAATCTGCTTGTTGATTTACTCTATGCCCTTATCAATCCAAAAATTAGGCTTGGCCAATGAGAAAGATTCTCGACACAAGTCGTAGCTTTCTCAAAGAGAGTGATTTACTAACGCAAACCGCTTCGCTTCACAAGAGTGCTAGGAATTTAACTTGGGACGAGTTCCAAGTTAAAGGAGGCAATTAAATGAAAAATGAAAATAGATTTTTAGAGTTTATCAAGCAATTTAAAAAAAATCGCTCAGCAGTTTTAGGATTTTTTATCGTATTAGTTTTAGTTATATTTGCTCTTTTTGCTCCTTTTATAGCAACACATCTTCCGATAGAACAAGAGCTTACAAACAGACTCATCCCACCTTCATGGGAAGTTGGTGGAAGTATGGCTCACTTACTTGGAACGGATGACTTTGGACGAGATCTCTTTTCTCGTATCGTATATGGAGCGAGAATTTCTATCATGATAGGTGCGATTTCTGTAAGTATCTCACTTGCATTTGGTCTTGTTATGGGGGTATTTGCAGGGTACTTTGGAGGTCTTGTAGATACGCTTATCATGAGAGTGGTAGATATCATGCTTGCCATCCCAGCTATCCTTTTAGCTATCGTTATCGTCTCTATCTTAGGGCCTAGTTTATTTAACGCTATGATAGCCATAGGAATTGTAGGAGTACCAACGTATGCTAGGATAGTGAGAGCCTCTGTGATGAGTGAAAAAAACAAAGAGTACGTTATAGCAAGTCGTGTCAATGGCTCTCATGATATAAGGTTGATGTTTAAAGTAATCCTTCCAAACTGTACAACTCCTATCATCGTTCAAGCGACTATGGGTTTTGCTTCAGCTGTTTTAGAAGCAGCGGGGCTAAGCTTTTTAGGTCTTGGTGCACAGCCTCCAACACCAGAATGGGGAGCGATGCTTGCTGATTCACTCCAGTACATCACAACAGCACCTTGGATGATTTTCTATCCAGGTCTTGCTATATTTTTAACTGTTCTTGGATTTAACCTCATAGGCGATGGGCTTATGGACGTTCTTGATCCAAAGTTGAAGGAGAAATGATGCTCTTAAGCGTAAAGAATCTTGTAACCTGCTTTTATGCAGATGAACACGTAAATCGAGCAGTAAATGATGTCTCTTTCTCTATACCTGAGGGTAAAACTGTATGTATCGTAGGTGAGAGTGGGAGTGGTAAAAGTATCACTTCGCTCTCCATCATGGGACTTATAGAGAGACCTGGTAAGATTGAGAGTGGAGAGATAATCTTCAACGGCATAGACTTACTTAAAGCTGACAAAAAACATATCCACTCCATAAGAGGCAATGAGATAGCAATGATATTTCAAGAACCTATGAGCTCACTCAACCCCTCTTACACTGTGGGCTACCAGATAGATGAAGTTTTAAAACTCCACCAATCTCACCTCAGCAAAAAAGAGCGATATGCAAAAGTCATAGATGCACTCAAACTTGTAGGTATGCCTTATCCTGAGGAAAAGTAC
This sequence comes from Sulfurospirillum sp. UBA6810, assembly GCA_002469305.1. Taxonomy (GTDB): domain Bacteria; phylum Campylobacterota; class Campylobacteria; order Campylobacterales; family Sulfurospirillaceae; genus UBA6810. Next base: position 14,259 of record DKEY01000182.1, on the reverse strand, counting down.
AATGAGTACCCTTTCAAACTCAGTGGTGGTCAAAGACAAAGAGTGATGATAGCTATGGCTATGGCATGTGAGCCAAAACTGCTTATAGCTGATGAACCTACCACGGCACTTGATGTAACTATCCAAGCACAAGTGCTGGAGCTTATGGCAAAATTGCAAAGAGAAAAAGGTACTTCCATCCTCTTTATCACACATGATTTGGGCGTGGTTGCAGGGATTGCAGATGAAGTTGTGGTGATGTACAGAGGGCATGTAGTTGAAAAAGCAAGTGCAAAAGAGTTATTTACCAATCCCTTGCACCCTTATACAAAAGCTCTTTTAAACTCTATACCCACACCTGGAAAAGTAAAAAGAAAATCACGTTTAGATACAGTAGATGAGAGTGTTGATTATCTTAGCTTTCCAAAGGAGATAAGATGAACCTCTTTGAAATTAAAAACCTGAAAAAACATTATGAAGTAAAAAAAGGTCTCTTTGCAAAACCTACCACTATAAAAGCTGTCAATGACATCAGTTTTGAAGTGAAAAAAGGGGAGATTTTAAGTATCGTAGGAGAGAGTGGCTGTGGTAAAAGTACAACTGCAAAACTTCTCATGACCATAGAAGAGCCTACAAGTGGTGCGATATTTTTTGAAGGCCGTGACATCACAAAGTTTAGTGAAAAAGAGTTACAAGAGTATAGAAAAAAAGTGCAAATCATTTTTCAAGACCCCTACTCTTCACTCAACCCAAGGTGGAATGTAGGAAAGATTATCGCTGAACCACTGAAGCTCAACACAGATTTAAGTGACAAAGAGATAAAACAAAAAGTTTTAGAGATTATGAAAAAAGTGGGACTCCAAGAGGATTGGTACGAGAGATATCCTCATCAATTCTCAGGAGGACAGAGACAGCGTATCGGTATAGCAAGAGCTTTAGTGATTGAACCTGAAGTGATTATCTGTGATGAGCCAGTGAGTGCACTTGATGTTTCTATCCAAGCACAAGTTTTAAACCTTTTGCTTGATTTACAAGAGGAGTTTAACCTCACATATATCTTTATCTCTCATGATTTAAGCGTAGTTGAGCATATCAGTGATCGCATCATCGTTATGTATTTTGGTGATATCGTAGAGAGCAATGATGTCGCTTCTTTATTTGAAAATCCACAACATGACTATACAAAACAACTCCTAAGTGCCATCCCAACTATCGACTTCTAAATGTTACATGTAGAGATTTTCCTTTACATGTAACTTAAAACTTTAAGTAACTCCTCTTATCATTTATGTTATATTTTATATGGATAGTGTAAGAAGGAGTTTACCATGTGTGATTTGAGAGTAACCCTTGATTTGAGAAAGTGTGTAGTTCCAGAGTTTATCTTTGGCTTAGGTGCACGCAAACTTGCTGGAAAATACGCTAAAAACTTAGGGGCAAGAAGAGTCTTAGTAGTAACAGATAGTGGCGTAAGAGAAGCTGGTTGGCTAAAAGATGTTATAACATCACTAGAAAACAGTGGCTTAACTTATACGATTTTTGAAGATGTTTCACCCAATCCAAGAGATTTGCAAGTTAAAAAAGGTGTTGAAATCTATCTGCAAAACAGATGCGACTCTATCGTATGTGTTGGTGGTGGTAGTCCTATTGATTGTGCAAAAGGCATCGGTATCGTTGTTGCAAATAGCGGTGATATTTTAGACTATGAGGGCGTAGATAAGATTCACTCTCCTCTCCCTCCTCTTGTATGTATCCCTACAACAGCTGGTTCATCTGCTGATGTTTCCCAATTTGCCATCATAAACGACACTGTAAGAAAAGTAAAAATCGCCATCATAAGCAAATCCATCGTTCCTGATGTTGCACTCGTTGACCCTGAACCTACTCTTAGTATGGATTACAATCTCACTATAAATACTGGTCTTGACGCACTCACACATGCATTTGAAGCCTATGTATCCAATGCTAACTCCACTATAACAGATATCTATGCCCTAGAGGCTATAAAACTTTTACATGATGGCTTGCCAAAAGTAGCGAAAAATCTCTCTGATATAGAAGCGAGAGGTTCTGTGATGATGGGAAGTTTACTTGCTGGACTTGCATTTTCAAATGCCTCTTTAGGTGCGGTACACGCGATGGCACATTCACTTGGTGGATGGATGGACTTACCACATGGCTTATGTAATGCAATACTGCTTGATAAAGTTGTTGAGTTCAATATGCCTTATGCAAGAGATAAATACAAAGTTATAGCACAAAAATTTGGCATAAAAAATGGGGCGCTTAATACACAAGATTGCTCTAAAGAGTTTTTGGCGTTATTGCGAGATTTTAAAGCTAGGCTTGAACTTACACAAACTCTCTCACAGCTTGGAGTTGAAGAAAAAGTCATCCCACATCTGTCCAATATGGCACTTAAAGATGCTTGTATCGTTACAAATCCTAAAATCCCTGAACAAAAAGAAGTAGAGGATATCTATGCAAAAGCGCTCTGAATCACTCAACGAACTTCGAGATAAGATAATCGGACTGGGAGAGGACTCTATAAGAAAGAGTTATTATCCAAAGCTTCAGTATCATATAGAGGAGTTAGAAAGATTTCGTGCTTTACTTGACCAATCAAGAGAGATGATTATCTTGGTTGATTTCAATACAAGAAAAATCGTAGATATAAACTATACAGTCACCCTTATCTATGGAAAATCAAAACAAGAAATTTTAAACTTACATGTAAAAGATTTTTTTCCTCAAAAGATCTTAGATGACATAGAAATAATCCAAAGAAATATCCAAGAAGAGTTAAAAAACTGTTGTATTGTAGAAGTGCTTTTAACTACACCAAAAGGTGAAATACCTATCGAATTTAGTCTTCAAAAAATTGAGTTTGAATCAGATACTTACATAGTCATCATAGGACTTGATATCAGTGAAAGGAAAAAAGCCCAAGATGAGATTCATCAACTCAACTTTTATGACCCACTCACAGGCTTACCAAATAGAAAGCTGATAACACAAAACCTTACTCAAGCCATAGAAAATAGTGAAAAAGAGAAAGAGTATGGTGGTGTCATCTTGATTGATTTGGATGATTTTAAAGCTATCAATGATACGCTAGGACACTCAATAGGCAATGAATTGCTCAATGAAGTTGCATATAGGTTGCAAAGTGTTTTGGAAAGGGGCTGTACCCTCTCACGCATAGGAGGAGATGAGTTTTTGATTCTTATTGAGTCTATCAGTAAAAACTTGTTCAATACTATAAATGTGATGGAAGAGTATGCCTTTAGAGTCAAAAGTATCATAAATCAACCTTTTTTGATAAATGAAAGCGAACATCTCTTCTCCTCTAGTATAGGAATTGAGATATTTTTAGGAAAGAGTTATAACTGTGAAAATATCTTAAAACATGTAGAAATAGCGATGTATGAGTCTAAAAAATCTGGTAAAAACACTATGAGGTTTTTTGACCCTAAGATGCAAGAAGCGATACAAGATAAGCTCTCGTTGGAGTTAGACTTAAAAAATGCCCTCTCAAAAGAGCAGTTTTGCTTGTACTACCAACCTCAGATAGATATCAACAATCAAATCATAGGTTTTGAAGCACTCATAAGATGGATTCATCCAACAAGGGGTATAGTCCCACCAAATGTTTTTATCCCTCTAGCAGAAGAAAATGGTCTCATCATCCCCATAGGAGAATGGGTTATACAAACCGCTTGTAAGCAACTCAAAAAGTTTGAGCTAAGTGAAAAAACAGAAAACTTAACCATCTCCGTCAATGTGAGCATCAAGCAGTTTCAAGAGCGCTACTTTATCAAATCACTCTCTACTATACTCTCAAAATACATGGTAGCCCAAGATAAACTTTTACTAGAATTGACTGAGAGTATCTTCATAAATGAAGCAGCTACCATTATAGATAAAATGCAAAAGATTAAAGACTTGGGAATTTCTTTTTCTATGGATGACTTTGGTACTGGCTACTCCTCTTTAAGCTCTTTAAAGAAACTTCCTCTGCATGAACTTAAAATCGACCAATCATTTGTCAGAGATATTACAAGCGATCCAAATGATGCCATCATCGTAAAAACTATCATAGGTATGGCAAACAATCTTGGACTCAACGTAGTAGCTGAAGGCGTTGAAACACTTGAACAGTACAATTTCTTAAAAAAGTACAACTGCAAATACTTCCAAGGATACCTCTTTGGTAAACCTGCTCCGATAGAAGAGATAGAAAAGATTTTATAAAAGTTTACATGTAAGCAAGACTCTTACATGTAAAACTCTAAGCTTTTGGAATTATCATCTGTTCTGGTTTTATTATATTGTCAAACTCTTCTTCACTTAAGAGATTAAATTCCATCGCTGATTCTTTGAGACTTATCCCTTTTTCATAAGCATTTTTTGCTATATTTGCAGCGTTCTCATACCCTATATATGGATTGAGTGCAGTAACGAGCATCAGTGAGTTATGAAGATTGAAATCTATCCTATCTTTTATAGGTTCTAACCCTACCATACAGTTATCGTTAAAAGACTTTATCACATCACTCAAGAGCCTGAGAGATTGTAAGTAAGCATTGATAAGAACTGGTTTGAAAACATTGAGTTCAAAGTTGCCTTGACTTGCGGCAAGTGCTATGGTTGTATCATTGCCAAAAACTTGACATGTAACCATCGTCACTGCTTCTGCTTGTGTTGGATTGATTTTACCTGGCATGATAGAACTTCCTGGCTCATTTGCGGGGATTTTTAACTCTCCTATACCACACCTTGGGCCTGAACTTAGCCATCTTACATCGTTGGCTATCTTCATCATATCAGCAGCAAGTGCTTTCAAAGCACCATGTGAAAAGACAAGAGCATCGTGACTTGTAAGGGCGTGAAATTTATTGGGTGCTGTGATAAAATCTTTACATGTAAAGCGGCTTATCTCTTTTGCAACCCTTTGACCAAACTCAGGATGAGCATTGAGACCTGTTCCCACAGCAGTACCACCAAGAGCCAACTCTCTTACATGTAAGAGTGAACTCTCTATCATGGCATATGATTTTTGTAACATCATAGCCCAACCACTTATCTCCTGTCCCAAACTCAAAGGAGTAGCATCTTGGAGATGTGTACGTCCAATCTTGATGATATCCATATACTTTTTTGCTTTTGCATCTAATGTCTCGATAAGTACTTTTAGCCTTGGTAAAAGCTTGTCTTCTATCCCTATAACAGCTGCGATATGCATGGCAGTTGGAAAGGTATCGTTTGAGCTTTGTGACATATTGACATCATCATTTGGATGGATAAGTTTTTTGCTCTTAAAATCGCCTCCAAGTATATTTGTAGCGATACTTGAGATGACTTCATTGACATTCATATTTGTTTGTGTGCCACTTCCTGTTTGCCAAAGACTTAGAGGAAATTCACCATCATGCAAACTCTCTAAAATCTCATCACAAGACAAAACGATAACTCTTGTTTTTTCATTGTCTAGTTTTCCGAGGTCATTGTTGATGATAGCAGCTGAGCGTTTTAAAATTGCAAAAGATTGGATAATCTCTTTTGGCATCTTCTCTTTGCCTATCTTGAAGTTTTGTAGGCTTCTTGCAGTTTGTGCACCCCAAAGGGCATCATTTGGAACTTCTATCTCTCCCATAGTATCTTTTTCTATTCGCATCTAAACTCCTTTAAAAGTTATAAGCGCATGAGATTTAATTATAGTACGAAAAGATTAATACTTTTCTTTTAATACTATTTTAAATAAAAATCATTATGATTGCATACAAAAAGTAAAGGAACTAATATGCAAGTAAATATAATCTACTGCAATCAGTGAAGTTATAGGCCAAAAGCTTTCCGTGTGGAAGATGAAATCAAAATCGCCTATAATAATGCTGATGTAATAGCGCTACCAGGTCATGGTGGTATCTTTAATGTTGAAGTTGATGGAAAATTAATTTTTTCAAAAGATGAAGCTGGAAGATTTCCAAATGTTGGAGAGATTGCAGCGCTTCTAAAGGCTGCTGGATATTAAGTTGTGAAAGGCTTTCGCCTTTCACCCCTACTTTAATCTCTTTCTATAAAAAGTCCTGCCCAGCTTTGTGCTGTTGGCATTACTTCTAGTGAATTTACATTGACATGTTGTGGCAACTTTGAGAGAGTAAAGATAAGGTTTGCTATATCATCTCCTACAAGTGGCTCCATACCTTCATATATAGCATCAGCTTTTGCATCATCACCCTTAAATCTCACATTTGAAAATTCTGTTTTTGCAAAGCCTGGTTCTATGTTTGTTACTCTTATATTTGTTCCTCTAAGGTCATTTCTAAGGTTAAAAGAGAATTGCTGTACAAAAGATTTTGTACTTCCATAGACATTGCCACCTTGATAAGGCCAGTTACCAGCTATCGAGCCTAGATTGAAGATATACCCACTCTTTCTTTTTGTCATTATTGGTAAAACTGCTTTTGTAACATAAAGAAGTCCTTTGATATTTGTATCTATCATCACTTCCCAATCTTCAAGATGCGCCTCAGGTGCATTTTCAAGCCCAAGAGCAAGTCCTGCATTGTTTACCAAGATATCTATCTCTTTATACTCTTGGGGTAAATTTTCAATCGCACTAAATACAGCATCTTTATCTCTTACATCCAAGATAACTGTATGAACATCGCAACCCTTTAACTCGCTTTTTAGTTCATCCAATCGCTCTTGTCTTCTTCCTGTTGCGATAACTTTATAGCCATCTTTTGCAAACATACTCGCTGTTGCTTTTCCAAATCCTGATGTTGCGCCCGTAACTAAAACTACTTGTGACATGTAAGCTCCTGTATATTTTTAAGTTTTATATACTACATCAAATTTTATAAAATAGGGATTATAAAAAATATACTCACCATACACATCAATGTTTGCAAAGTGATGATAGAAGCCATCAAAGTAACATCACCTCCAAGTTCACGTGCAAGTATATATCCTGAAACTGCTGTTGGCATAGCCCCATATATCACAGCAACACTCATCATCATCCCACTCAGTCCAAAAAATGTTCCTATACCATAGATAATGACAGGAAAATATATAAGCTTTGCAAAAGTAGAAACAATCAATTCACTTTTTGCAGAGTGCAAATACTTAAACTCCAAGCCAACTCCCACCGAGAGAAGACCGATAGGAAGTGCTGCATTGCTCAAAATACCTAAAGTCTTAAAGATGACAATAGGTACAGCCATATCACTATAATTTATAGCACCTCCCACTATACAAGCTACTATGAGAGGATTTTTAATGATAGTTTTGAAAAAGGATTTAAAGGAAAACTCTCCCCTCTGCGTATAGATGGCAAATGTCGAGATGCACATAACATTTATAAAAGGAATTACAAATGCCATGACGATTGCAGCCATGACAAGGCCTTTATCACCATAAACAGAATCAACAAATGCCAAAAGAACATAGGAGTTAAAACGTATGCCACCTTGCACGATGGAGGTAAAAGCTTTGTTTTCAAATTTTACAAAAAAATTGATGATAATAAGCGTGAGTAAAACAGCAACGACACTCAAAAGTGCCGTTGCTACTAGATTGATAGTGTTGTCTAAATTTACATTTGCATTTGCAAGTTTATATACCAACAATGAAGGCATCAAAACATAGTAGGTAAACTTATCTGCCAATGGCCAAAAATCAGTCGATGGAAACTTGATATGCTTAAAAAAGTATCCAATCAAAATAAGTGAAAAAATAGGAATCAAGGTGTTAATAATATGTTCCATAAAAACTCCCTAGTTTTTGGTTCTAAAACCCTCTTTCTTGACAAGTTCTTTTATCTTGTCACCACATTCACCTTGAAACTCCATCCATCCGTCTTTATATGTTCCACCAGTTCCCAGTGTCTTTTTAAATTTTTTACACAAATCTTTTATCTTCGTTTCTTCGATAAAAAATTCTCCAACAAGCGTTACAGGTTTGCCTCTTCTTTTCTCTTTTTTTAAAACTATTGAGTGCTCATGTAAAGCCTTTAACTCTTTAGGCTTTTTTTTAACCTCATCACTTTGAAGACTCCAAGTCTCACTACTATCAAGTGAAGAGCCTAACTCAAAAACATTTTTACGCACCTACATGCTCTTTGTATGTTTCGTAATCACCTTTAAAATCTATGATACTTCCATCTGCTTTCATCTCTATGATACGATTTGCAAAAGCATCTATAAGCTCTCTATCGTGAGTGACACAGATAACATTACCCACAAAGTTATAAAGTCCCTCACCCAAAGCGATGATAGCTTCAAGGTCAAGATGGTTATCTGGCTCATCTAGTGCTATAAAGTTTCCTTTTTGCAACATGATTTTAGAGAGCATCATACGGTGCTTTTCCCCACCACTTATATTTTTTATACTTTTTTTCTGCTCTTCTCCTGAAAAGAGCATACGACCAAGACATTTTCTAATCTCATCTAAGTCTTTGTTTTCATCATAACCTTGAAGCCACTCAAAAAGTTGTTCGTCTCCGTTGATGATGTCTGTTGTATTTTGTGGGAAGTAGCTAGGCTCTATCGTTGCACCCCATTTAACAACTCCACTATCAGGTTTTAAATCCCCCATCAAGATACTCAAAAGTGTTGTTTTCCCAACACCATTTGGTCCGATAAGTGCGATTTTGTCACCTTTTTCTACTTTTAAACTCATATCACTCAAAACTTGCTCTCCATCATAAGCTTTACTGATACCTTCTATCTCAAGTATTTCATTGCCTATGTCTCTTTTTGCTTTAAAAACGATACTAGGATCTCTACGAGAAGAAACTTGTAAATCCTCGATATTGAGTTTTTCAAGTCTTTTTTGACGGCTTGTAGCTTGTTTTGCTTTTGATGCATTTGCTGAAAATCTTCTTACAAAAGCTTCTAACTCTTCTTTCTCTTTGAGTTTTTTGTTTTGTTCTAATTCTTGTTGTTTTGTTATCAAGTTTGCAGCGATATACCAATCATCATAGTTACCTGTAAACTCTCTTATCTTTCTAAAATCAACATCTAAGATATTTGTACAAACAGAGTTTAAAAAGTGTCTATCATGTGAGATAACAACCATCGTTCCCTCATGTCTTTTTAACTGCTCTTCCAACCATGAGATAGCTTCAAGATCAAGGTTGTTTGTAGGCTCATCCAAGAAGAGAATATCAGGCTTTGGATAAAGCACTTGTGCAAGAAGTATCTTAAACTTATCGCCACCTGTGAGTGAGCTCATAAGGTCATTGTGTGTTTCGATAGGAAATCCAAGTGCACAAAGAATTTTTTCAATAGTCACGTCAACTTCATATGTAGGGTCTTCTTCGGCACAGATAATCTCTAGCTCTGCTAACCTATCATTTACCTTATCATCTTCAAAATCACCATTGACATACAAATCTTCTTTCTCTTTGATAGCATCATACAATCTTTTATTTCCGACCATAACAGCATCTTTGAGAGTATAACTCTCGTAGGCAAATTGATTTTGGCTAAGTGTTCCTACTTTTGAACCACTTTGGATAGAGATATTCCCACTTGTTGGTTCTATCTCACCTGAGAGTATCTTCATAAATGTACTTTTACCAGCGCCATTAGCGCCTATTAATCCATAACGCTTACCCACATCTAACTTCAAATTTATATCTTCAAATAGTAATTGTGAAGAAAATCTCATACTTAAACTGTTTACTTCTAACATGTACTCTCTTTATTATATTTTTTCGCGATTATACCATATTATTTTTTCTAATAAATTTCACTCATTTTTCTAAGAAAAATTTGCTATAATCACACTACATTTTTTTTGTAAGATTTTCTTTATAATGAGGCAGTATGAGTATTCAAATCAATGAGATAAAAAACCACTCTATTTTAGAAGAAGAGAGAAAGTTTTTTTTACAGCACAAAAAAACTTTTATACAAACTTTTAAGTATGTTTACAAACAACACTATAACTGCCCTAACTGTATCTTAGATGTTGATTATATAGCAAATAACTTTTATGAGGCTCTTTATGATAATGAAAAAGACTGTTATGAAAAGCAACTTTGTTGTCTATTTAGACTGAAAGAAAATGGTCAAGATGCTGGATTTTTATATAGCGAACTTACAAATGAACTTATAGAAGCCTTTTCTAACCAAAACATAGATGCATATGTAATAGTATCTAAGATAAAAGCCATCCTAGAAGTTTTCAAAAAACAGCAATACACTCTTGCAGAAATGTTAAAAGATAAAGAATACTCTAGTTTTGAAAATAAAACTTTTGATACCTCTTGCAATACTTATATGCAAGAAGGAAGCATCGCATATCTCAAAAATCTCTGTAACTTAGGAAGAAATATAAAATTCTTCATCCATACAGAAGTTGGAACATCTATGAGTTATGCAAGAATTGAACAAGTAGGGAATAACTCTGTTGTCATCAGTGTCAGCGATGAACAACTCAGTGCTCTAAAACTACCGCATAGTGCTTTTATCATGAAAAACCAAGAACATGAAAAAAACTTTGCAGTAAGTCCAAAAATCTTATGTGCAAAAGAATCAACAATAGTTTTAGAAAACATACGAGAATTAAATACAATGCCTCTTTTAAGTAGGCGTTATCCAAGAGCTGCCATCATCCATGCCAGCTTAGTACACATAGCAAATGAAAATGAGTACCTTAGCGGGAATATGATAGATATAAGTGAAGGTGGTATTGGTGTTATAAGCAGTTCTAAAAGTAGTCTAGAAAAAGGACAAAACATAGTGGCTTTTGTCTCTTATGAAGATGAAAAAACTGGATTTAAGTTTAGTTTTGAAGCAACAGGATATGTAGCTAGCATCATTGGGCAAGAGAGCGCTTTTAGATATGGTATAGCACTCAATTTGTCAGAAAATGAAAGAAATCTCATCCAAAATCTTATAGGAAAATAGTTATACCAATTTGAAATATTTCAAGCTTGGGTAATTATTTTTAGATATAATCAGCAAAAAATTTTGGATAAGTATGCGATTTGTAAACTCTTTAAATACCATAGCAATTATGATTATCATAGTAGCCCTTCTTTCTTTAAGGTATATGGATATATCCCATTCATTTTATACTTATGTAAAGTTCTTATCTCTAACTATGGTTATACTCTCTAGTGCTTTTTGTATTTACTTTTCAAAAAGTAAATTACTGGTATTGCAAATCATCCCACTCTTTTTTATCTTATACATGTTTTATCCTTCCTATCTTTATTTAGATGGAGGGAATTACTCTTTTTGGTATATCTATCCTCTTAGCATCTCTTTTAGTTTTTTATTTATCTCTATTTTACAAGAGAGAGGTATCCACTCATACTATGGAATTTCCAAGCTTTTTATTGTTCTTTTTATACTAACAATCTCTTACTATTTTTTACATACTTTTTCCTTAGAACTAAGAAATGCTCTTGATTTAAAAATTCTTAGTTTTGAACTATTTGATTTTATAAAAGTAAATGATTTTACACTATTGATAATCCTCATTTCACTCTTTTTTATCTCTTTTATCTCTTTCGTATTTTTTAAAGGAGACAGTGAAAAAGTACCTTTTTGGTCTTTTGTATATCTCATCATACCTGCCCTATTTTTTCAAGAAAAGATATATTTCTTAGTCTTTTGTGTCCTAAGTTCAATTCTTATCATCATAGCAATTCTCAAAGACACCTATAAGATGGCTTATTTAGATACTCTTACGGCTATCCCATCGCGTCGTGCACTGGAAGAAGACTTTTTAAAGTTGGGCTCAAAATATACTGTTGCGATGGTGGATATAGATTTTTTTAAAAAATTCAATGATACTCATGGGCATGATGTAGGTGATGAAGTATTAAAACTTGTTGCTGCTCAACTTAGAGAAGTTAAAGGCAGAGGAAAAGCATATAGATATGGAGGAGAAGAGTTTACGATAGTCTTCCCAAATAAGACAGTAGATGATGCTTACATGTACCTTGAAGAGTTGCGTGAAAATATAGCTAAAAGAGGCTTTGTTTTAAGAGATAAAGACAGACCAAAAGAAACACCAAAAACAAAAGCTAAACAATCTACTAAGCAAAAAAATTTAAAATTGACAGTGAGCATAGGTTTGGCACATGCTACTAAAGAACAAAGAAATCCTCATGATGTTATCAAAAAAGCTGATACTGCTTTGTATAAAGCAAAGGAAAATGGGAGAAATTGTACACAAAAAGCCTAATTCAAAGGATTATGCTTTTAACCGATATATAAGAAGATATAATATTTAGAAAAATCAAGGATGTGCAATATGGCGGAAAGTGGATTAATTTGCTCGGAATCAGAATGTAAAAAAAGACTTACAGATGTAAAAAATATGAGTTATTCTGAACTAGAACAGTACAATGTAAAGTGCTGTGACTGTGGGAGTTGGATACTTAAAGACAATGATATTGCAAACCAAACTTATCATGCCATCTCCAATAAATGGGCAGAAGAGTTTATGAATCAGCAGATGAGAAGAAAGTAGGAGAAAACTCTCCTACTCAAAATTAGTGTAAATCACTGTTTAAAACAACTTCTCTTTGGCTTCTTAGCGCCATAATCATACCATTTGTACTATTTTGACGGAAATGAATTCCATTGAATCCACCCAAATCTAAAGCTTTGAAAAACTGTATCTCTTCTTTGTTCTCATCATATGAAAAGCTTGGATTGACCTCTTTTATCTTAGCTAATTGTGAAAAAGCAATACCTACTTTTGTTCCCTCTAAGATTGCGATACCTGCATCAACGATACAACCATCACCCAAAGGAATTCCAGTAACAGAGTTTGCACCTAAAAGAGTGTTTTCTCCTATGCCAACTGGATTGCCATTGGTTCCACTTAGAACGCCAAGGATACTGGCACCTCCACCAACATCACTTCCTTTACCAACGATAGCAGAAGAACTGATACGTCCCTCAACCATAACAGCACCAGTCGTTCCAGCATTGAAGTTTACATAACTCGCCCCTGGCATTATAGTAGTACCAGCGTGAAGCTGTGCTCCCATACGAACTTTACTAGCATCAAGGATGCGTGTGTTATCAGCAGGAATTACATGTGCTAAGTATCTTGGAAACTTATCAACAAAATCAATAACAGGATAAGTGCCTTGGAGTTTCATCTCTATCTCATTTGCTCTAAGCCACGCAAGTTCGATTGGAACATTCAGTGACCAAGCAACATTTTCTAGCACACCAAATGCGCCACTCAGATTTAAACTTCTCAAAGCTGCTTTACCACTTGAGAGTGCATATAGTTTTAGATAAACTGCCTCTACACTCTTTGGAGAAACATCATCAAAAATAAAAACCAATCTATAATCATCTCTTAGCTTATCGGTTTGACTTATCCAATGCAGTGTCTTGATTACTTGTACATTTTTGTGTGCTTCGCCTACTGCTTCATTTGTATATGGAGCAAAGTAATTCAATGCATTTTTTACAAATTTTTTCTTCACATCACAAACAAATTCGCTGCCAGTAAAATCAACTGTAACTCCACTCTCTAAAAGTGCTGCGATAAAAACTGCAGCACTTCCAAAGTTTTCATCCCAGTTAATAACAGGAAAATTTGCTTGTAAAATTTTATCATTATTAAGCTGACCTCTATCAACTCTAGCAATACCAAAGCCTAAAGGCTTTCTATACCCAGTTATTGACTCCGTTTTTGCAACAAGAGCTTTAAACTCTTCAACGCTTTTTATAGACATTTTTTTCCTTTTGTATTCTCTATCACGTAGAGCTAATTAATGTCCACAACCACCACTGCTAGCACCACCGGTTGAACAAGCACTTGCTCCACCGTTTAGTCCTACAGTTGGTTGGATTGCTTCATTATTTGCTCCGCCCTCTGCATTTACTTTTTCTATCTCTGCCCACAATTTACGTGCTGACTCTTGATATCTCTTTGCTGTTTCGCTCTCTGGTTTAAAGAAAACAACAGGCTTTCCAGCATCTCCACCCTCACGAACAGCTGGTTCGATTGGTATCTCTCCGATAACTTGTGTGTTAAATTTTTCAGCCAAAGGTTTTGTTGTCCCTTTTCCAAAGATATCATACTCTTTTCCACTGTCAGGACAGATAAATCCGCTCATATTCTCCATGATACCAGCGATTGGTATATGCAGTTTTTGAAACATATCTAAACTTCTAGCTGTATCATCAAGGGCAACTTGCTGTGGTGTTGTTACACATATACCCGTTGTTACTGGAACACTTTGAGCTAGAGTCAGCTGTGCATCACCAGTTCCTGGAGGCATAT
>DKEY01000179.1 GCA_002469305.1 Sulfurospirillum sp. UBA6810 | reverse complement strand
CTTCTTTGTATTCTTTTTGGACTTCCAACAAATCCATCATCATCTGCTTCAAGTAACAAATGAAAATAAAGATTTTGTGTTGAAGTTGGCATATCCAAAAAAGCATCGTTGTGAATAATCTTTTTACTCATCATTCTGCGTTCTGCCATGTGTGTAATTCCTAAACAGTAGAAAAAAATATTGAAAATATTTTGTGAGTAGTCAAAAAGTTTGTATTAAATTATTTAAAAATTGAGTTTTTTTAAATTTGTGTTATATGTTGATTGTGAAAGAAGTATAAAATTATGGTACAACTTGTACCAAACTTGTACCAAAAGTTGTCAAAAAGTTATCAAAATTGACAAATTTTTTACAAAAAACACAAGAAACTGATTGACTCAAAAGTGACTTGAAGTACCTATTTTAGGGAGTTTGTGAATGGTGTCAAGAGGGAGACTTGAACNNGAACTCCCGACCTCCGGCTTATGAGGAGGTTTCTTGAAACTTTACAAAGTACCTATTTTAGGCATCTATCACACCTATTTATTTTTAACTTGTACCAAACTTGTACCAAAGTTTTATTTAATGTTTTGAACTCCAATACCTGAAAATACGTTATTAACAGCATTTATCTTTCTGCTGTTAACTTTTGGCGTGCTATAGTGTTTATCTGCAACCTCAGGGCTATGTCCTGCAATCTCAGCAGCTAGTTCTCTAAGTCCGCCCTCATTCCTCATTATTGAAGTATAAGAGTGCCTAGTTGCTTTTAAAGCCCTGTAAGGAACATCAATCTTTTTAATAAACTCTTTAAAATACTCTAAAACAGTTTTTGCATCATAGAAGTGTCTATTACCTCTTGTTGATGGAAAAACCCACTCATTTATTGCATCTTCTTTATGTTTTTTAAGTAACATAACTGTTATATCAGGCAAAATAACCAACCTCTTGTGGTTTTTTGTGCTTGTTGTTTCAGTTATCTTTCCCTTGGAAATTGAACGCTTTAAAAAGATTGTATTGGTATCAAAATCTATATCATCCCACTTTAGACCTATAATCTCTCCTGCTCTCATGCCACTTGTAAAAGCAACATGAAGATACGTATGCAACCATCCTTTAGCTGATTTAAGTATTTTTATTACCTCTTCAACGCTATATGGAATAGTCTCTTTATGTACCACAGTTACAGTATCAGCATAGTCTATTGGGTTATCGCTTATGAGCTTATATCCTTTGGCTTTTTTTAATACTACGTTTAGAATATTTCTAGCTCTATTTACGATTTGAGTTGAGTACCCATTTTCAGATAAAGAGTTTTGCCATGTTTCTATATCAATAGTTTCTATTTCACCCATAGGAAAATCCCTAAAATATGGTATAATAAGCCTATTGAATAAAGAAATTAACTCTTTTCTTGATGTCTCATTAATTCCCTTGCGAGACTTCAAGATTTCAATTCCAAAATCTTGCAGATTTGAAGAGGGTTTCCTCTTCTTGCTCTGTACTTTTTCATAAATGTAATTTGAAAGAACTTCCTGCCAATTTCTAGCTATCCATTTAAGGTTTGCAGGCGTAGCTTTTTTACATGTAGAAAACTTGACTCTTTTACCATTTACACGTTTGTCTATGTAAATTATCTGAGAGCTTTTATCTACACGCCAACCGTTATTTTGCTCTTGCATTTTTCTCTCCATAGTGTTTTATGAGAGTCAATGCAGTTTCTTGTGCAAGTATTATCTTACCATTTTTTAAAATAAAATCAACACCTGATTCAAAGTTATTATAAAGGTGCTTCTGTATGGCTTGTTTTGTCATGCCTGTTGTGTTTGCTACATATGCGATAGTTGGACTCTTTGGAATAAACATTTTAGAGACTTTATCTACTACTTTATCCCCCATAGTAATTATAAGGGCTTCAAGTCTTAGAAACTCTTGGCTTGAAATCACACCATCTTTCATAGATTCTCCCTTATCTCTTTTTCGATAGCCTTAAGTTCCATCTTTATATCCAATGGAACTTTGCTATATTCATCTTCAAGAAGAGCATCTACAATGTATTTTAAACGCTTATTTGCATTATTAATATTGTGTACTCTATCTTTACCTTGCTTTGCAAGTACTCGTAAATCTTTCATTGTCATATCTTAAAATGGTATTTCATCTTCATCGATATCGATGTCTGAAATGTCATCATAATTACTATCACTTTGTTGAGTATTTCTACTTGTGTTTTGATAGTTATTATTTTGATTACCTTGGTAGTTGCTATTTGGAGATTGGTTCTGAGAGCCACCCTCTTTAGCATCAAGCATTTGTAAGTTATCAACAGTAACAGAATGTTTACTTCGCTTTGCACCAGTTTGGTCTGTCCATTGGTCTAACTTTAATCTACCCTCAACGAGAACTTTTTTACCTCGGCTAAGGTATTGATTTGCAATTTCCGCAGTACGTCCAAAAAAAGTGATGTCAATAAAACATACTTCCTCTTTTTGATTTCCATCCTGAGCCTTAAACTTTCTGTTTGTTGCTATACCTGTTGTTGCTACTGCACTACCACTTGGAAGATAACGCAATTCTACATCTCTTGTTAAGTTACCTACGAGTATGATTTTGTTAAACATGATCACACCTCGATAGCATCATCTTCTATAACTTCACCAGTATCAACATTGTGTGGTATAGAATTTAAGTCTGCTGTATTTTGTCTTGACTTGGTTTCTTCAAATTCTGCTTCTATAGGCTTATCATCAATGAAAGTAGCTCTTGCAACACCCTCTTCACCTAAAGGAAGTTTTTTAACAAGCTTTTTTACAACTGTTTTTAGAGCCATGCGGTCATACCACTCAGCCCAAATACCACTTTCTTTTTCACCTTGATTTTGAGATACTTTTCTATGCTTCTCAATCTGAGCCTTATTCATAACTTCAACATACAGTGTTCCATCAGGGGCTTTTGCAACTGCAACTGCATATTTAAAAACTTCATCTATGCCATCTAAATCTTTCTTAAATTTTATAGTTTCTTCAAAACCATCTATCTGATAATCAAATTCATCTGATTCGTTTACAATGTAGCTTTTAATCTTCCACCCTATTCTCTCAAGAAGTGCTGTATATCCTCTTGCACTTATGATAAGTTGAACATTTGCAACTTTGCTTTCTTTCTTTGGTTTAAAAGGCACTAGATATGCATGACTAAGCATTGGACTTAAATCTAAGTCTAGTTGAGCCACATTGATACAAGCATCTATGATACTTTGAGGATGACAATCACTTAATTTGTAATCATTAGCAACCTTTACTGCTGTTGCTAAAAACTTGTTTGCTTTTTCCTTGTCTCCTAAAAGAGAGTTGACCATTCTTTGTTGTGCAAGTAGCCCTTTTTTTATTGTTTCTTGTCTTTGTAAATCTGTTCCCATTTTATTCTTCTCCTAGTTGTTTTAATCTCCATGATGGTAAATCCATCATTCTAAAAAATACACTTTTATCACTCTTCTCATAATCAAGAATATTTTGAATTACCTCTGTATAAATCTCTCTTCCATCCTCAATAAACCTATCTGTAATTTGTACTGCAAAAGGCTCGTTTGGTACTTCACTAGGAATACACAAAAAAGCAAAGTAATCTGCTTTATAACCTGCCATTCTCATGGTGTCTATGTAAAACGCTGCTTGTAAGTGATAACCTAGTTCATATGCATCACTAATAAATTTTGTTGGACTGTTATATCTGCTAGTTTTGATGTCATATATAATTCCCATACGTGGATCATACGCATCAACTCTTACTTTTCTAGTAAAGCCCTCATCTTCTACAAACAAACTATGTTCATTTGTGGTTTTAGAGGTAATATACTCAAACATCAATTTTCCATTATGTATCATGATATCAAGCTTTTCTTGATTTGCAGGAGTAAATTTGTATTTGTTCATGTTGAATTTACTAGGCTCTAAAAGAGCTTCATGTACCGCTTGACCCATTGGCATAGCAGGTGTTTCAACTCTTCTAAGCAAAGACTTCAAATCATAAAGCTTTGGGTCTTTCCATGCTTGTTTTAATCCACTTGCACTTATACCTGGTATTGCATGATAATCTTCATTTGACAATACATCAGGAGATATAAGGGCAATTTTGCCCTTTATACTCTCTTTTACTTCATCTATTTCAAGCTCTAGCATCACATCACCTTTATATTCTTACATGTAGTAATTCCTGCATCTACTAACTTGATTTGTAGAGCATTTATGATTTTCTCGTTTGAAATGCCTTTTGGGGCTTTTACTTCAAATGTTGCAAGGACTGTATAAATCATTTTTCCATCACCATCTTCTTTTGGTGCAACTTTTTCAACAACTGTATGGTTTTCAGGTATATCCGCTACCTCTTTTTTTGCTTCACGCTTAGCTTCTTCAACCGCTTTAGCCTTATCTACTTCGGCTTGCTTTCTGATTTGTT
Organism: Sulfurospirillum sp. UBA6810; assembly: GCA_002469305.1. Taxonomy (GTDB): domain Bacteria; phylum Campylobacterota; class Campylobacteria; order Campylobacterales; family Sulfurospirillaceae; genus UBA6810. The sequence goes on along the minus strand of DKEY01000179.1, from coordinate 2,254 downwards.
CTTCACGCTCTCTTGCTCTTTCTTCAGCTTCTCTTCTAGCTTGTTCTGCAATCTCTCTATCACGCTTGGCTTTCTCTTCTGCTTCTATTTTTGCTTTCAGTATTTCATTCTCAACTAAAGATACTTTTGCATCAATGCTATCTTTAGAAGCTTTTGAAATATTTCCATTTTGAGTGATTGCAGTAAGCTTTATAAACTCAACAATAGAAACAAGTCCTGCGTTAATCTCTTTTTCTTCACATACTTTATCTCTATATGCACATAGCGCTTCTTCTACTAATTTAAGTTTCTCATTTTCAAACTTGGCTACACCATCAGCAATCTCTTGCCTACCTTGTGTTATAATTCTTTCGAGTTCTTTCATTTCAGATTTGAGCTTGTCGATAGGTAGGGATAATGTGCTTATGTGGTGTTTGTACTTATTCCCTATCTCTGTTTTAACCTTGTTTAGGTTTGCCATAACTGTTTTTGCTTCACTTATATTGTCTTCTTTTACATCAATGCTGTATTTTTCAACTTCTTTTTTGACTGCTTCTTTTAAGTCTTCAAAATTTGTCGAAACAGAATTGTTGTTATAAACTACTTGTAAATCCATTTCATATATCCTTTATATTTCTAAATATTCTTTAACCATCTTTCTACAATCAACTTTTGGATAAAGATTTTCTATTTCTTTTAAAAAACTACATATCTCTGTTTTGTAGTCTTCAAGTTCATACTCAATGCGAGCAAGCACTAAATCACTCTCATCTTCAAGATAATCATTAAGTTGTGCATTTCTTCCATTTTCCATAGCTTGTGCATCTTTCATTGAATTACCTTGAAATTGGCATAACAATAAATTTAACATCAAAACTTATGTCACCAAATCCTAATTTAAACTCGAACTGTATAGGTGAATCATGCTGTCTATTTCTGATAACAACAGTACTATCAACATATCTATCAATCTCTTTTATAAGTGGATTTATAGACCATGTATCTATAAATGATTTAAACTCACTTTGAGGGTAAAAGAATACGGCATACATCCAATCCTTAACTTCTACACATTCAACATCATCTGGGAGTATAATTCTCTTATAGTCGCTATAAGCAACATCATCTGTTTGTTGTATCTCATAGTGATTTTTTATGTCAATCAAACTATTTTCACCTTTAAAAAGAGTTTCAACCTCTTCACCGCTTATAATAATCATTCTTCTTGTGTCTGTTGCAACAAGGGTGTTTCCATCTTTATGAACATAGTTTAGATAAGGTTTTGGATTATTTTTTTCCATGCACTTACCAAGTATGCTTATAAGTGCTTTTTTTACTCTTATTTGGTCTTTATCTAACATTGGTTTTATCCTTATAAAGTATGTTTATCTCACCTCTAAACTCAATGACATCTATGATATAAGCATCTATTAGCTTTCCATTGATATAGAGTCCTTTTGTAGTGAGTTTGCATTGTTTGATGGTTTTACCATCTGTACATCTAGCCCATAGTATATCTGCCCAAGCACCAACTGCATAGAAACATATAGTTGCAAATGCAATCATGAATGCAACATAGAATTTATGTATCTTTGACATCTTTTATACCTCTGTAAACTTCAGGTGCATCAGCGAGTGGTTTGTATTCTAAACCAAGCTCTTCACACTTCTTTTTGTACGCTTCTTGTGCCTTATCAGTAACTGTTGTATCAACTTCTTTGGACTCATCACGAGAGTTAAAGTAGATATGTGTCCTACCATTTATAGTTCTCATGCAAGTGCCTCAAATTTTGCTATTAAAGGTTTTATATTAACTTTTATCGGTGTTTTACTCGATAATTTGCGTTCAGCTTCTTCTGCTCGTTCTCTCAGATATACAATCATCTCATTTTGCTTTTTGATGTATTCATCTTGCGCTTTTAACATTCTATATGCATTGTCCATTAATTGAGCAGCGCGTCTAAAATCGCTTCCATCAATGGAAATATCATCTGCCATCATGTTAATTAAAAAATCATCTATGCTCATTGAAATACTCCTACAATAAAAAACACAAAAGGAGTAGTTAGAATACTAATTACTCCTATAACATACATATAGTCTAGTTTATCCATGACCAACCTTTCACATAGTAAACAAATCCATATAAAGTGCATACTGGATTGATTTTAGTTAACGACTCATACCTCTTTCTCTCTTCAGCTTCCCATTTTGCGATACTTCTATCTCGCTTTTTTGAAACTATCTTAAGCATCTAATAATCTTTTAAAAGTTT
>DKEY01000111.1 GCA_002469305.1 Sulfurospirillum sp. UBA6810 | reverse complement strand
CCACTTGGTGAGTTTTATCCAAGTCACAATGTCTGGACATATCTTGTAAAGGCAACAACTGATATGTTTATCTTTGGTTTTATCCTCTCTTTTCCTCTTGTTGGAATGTCTCTTTTAGCAGATGTTGTATTTGGAATGTTGATGAAAACAATGCCACAATTTAATCTACTCGTCGTAGGTTTTCCTATAAAAATTATGGTTGGTTTTGTAGTTCTAGTATCGATAATAGGTTCTATATTGCTGATATTTAAAAGAGAGTTTTTGGCTGTTATGGAGCACTTGTCCATATTATTTATTTAGTATAAAGCAAACATAATTTTTATTATACTAAAATAGTGCAATTACAACTTAGGAGTTGATTTATGCGTATTCTTCTTATTAATGACAATCCAGCAGTTTCAAGACTTGTTAAACTTAGTGTTGAAAAATTAGGTTTTTCTATCGATGAAGTGAGTAGTTTTGAAGAGGTATTGGCAGATAATTATGATATTGTCTTTATTGATAGTGAACAATACGATGAGACAAAAGCAGACTTACTAAAACAAAGTGGCTTATCTTCACATGTAGTTTACCTAGCTTCAAAAGGTCAAGAAAAACCAAGTGCTTCTGATTCTATCATAACAAAACCTTTCCTACCGACAGATTTAACAGATTTGATTAGTAGAGTAGGTAATGAAACAGCAACTACAACTATTCCAATGTTAGATGAAAAAGAGCAAGAGAATGAAAATATGGAAGAGATGTCATTTGATATTCCTGAAATCGTAGAAGAGGAAGAAGATGAAGAAATTGAGTTGGATTCGCTAGATTTTGATGAAGAAGAACAAGAAGAGGCAGATGCAGACTTAGATATGGATGAGATGGATGACTTGGGTATAGATGAAGAAATCATTGCAAAGAGTGAAGATGAAAACAATAGTGCTTTGAATGAAGAAGAGGAAGGGATGACATCTATATTAGATAGAGAAGATATAGATGAAGTGAAACAATTATTGAAAGAAGAAGAAAATAAAGAAGAACTAGAAGATGAGTTATCGCTTGATATGCTTGATTTAGAGATTCCTAGTGAGAGTGAAGAGGAAGAATTAAATCTTAGTTTACCAGAAGAAGCTTTGGAACTTGAAGCTTTTGATATAGATGAAGAAATGGATACGATAGAAGAAGATACAAATGACCTTGTGGTGCAAGATAAACTTGAAGAAGAGTTTGATATAGATAGCTTAGCTGAAGATGCGTTGGAAGAACCAGTGGTTACTACAAATCAAGAAGTGACGTTTGATGATAATGAAGAGGATGAAGATTTAGATTTATCTATGGTAGGATTTGATTTAGAAGACGAAGAGAAAAATGAAGAGGATGAGTTAGATTTTGATGCGCTTGAAGTAGATACGCAAAGCGATAGTGACGAAACAGAAAAATCAACCCTTGCGTTGCCAGAAGATGAGATGGAAACTGATACCCTTGATATAGATGAAGAGTTGGATATAACTGAAGAAGATACAAATGACCTTATGGTTCAAGATAAGCTTGAAGAAGAGTTTGATATGGATAGCTTAACTGAAGATGCGTTAGAAGAGCCAGTGGTTGCTACAAATCCAGAGGTAGAATTTGATGAGAACCAAGAGGAAGAAGAGTTGAATTTTGAAGTAAAGAAGAGCGAAATAACTGAAGATGAGCAAGAAGTAAGCCTGGATGTTGGTGATTTAGAAGATGAATTGAACTCTATTGAAGTAGAAGAGAGTGATTTGGCGATACATGATAAAGAAGAGGGGTTGGAACCACTAGAAGATGAAGAAGTATTTGAAAATGCATCTATGGAAGAGTTAGAAACAAAACTTGACACTTTGATAGAAGAGACAGAAGATATAGAAGGTGACATCTGCGAAGATGGTAATGTTTGTTCGCAAATCAGTTCATTAGATGAGTTAAATGAAAAAGATATTTTAAAAGCATTTGGACAAGAAGTTGAAGAAGACGAGATAGAAGACCTTCCAAGTGAGTTAGATGAAGTAGAAGAGATAGAAGAAGATAGTGTAGAAGATGTGAAAGATGAGATAGAAACTATCATAGGGGATAGTGTGAAAGAGGGATTGTTAAACAGCAAGTTTAAAGATTCACTTAAGGGCTTAAAAGTAAATATCTCTATCTCTTTTGATGAGAACTAAATGAAGGGAAGTATATTAATCATTTCAGGGCCTAGTGGCTCTGGAAAGAGTTCTTTGATGGGTGAGCTTTTAAAGCAAACAAAAGATGTTTATTTTTCAATTTCAACTACGACAAGAGAGATACGAGAAGGTGAAAAAGAGGGCGTAAACTATCACTATATATCAAAAGAAGAGTTTAAGCAAGATATACAAGATGGAGCATTTTTAGAGTGGGCAAAAGTGCATGATAACTACTATGGTACTTCACTTAAACCTATCTTGAAAGAGTTGCATCTTGGTAAATTAGTTGTATTTGATATAGATGTTCAAGGACATAAAATTGCTCGTGAAAAATTTGGCAATATCATAACCTCTGTATTTGTTACAACTCCAAATCAAGAAATACTCAAAGAGAGATTGGTCAATAGGGGAACAGATACAAAAGAAGTTGTAGATAAAAGAATTTCAAATGCAGTTTCTGAGATGACAAGAATCAGAGAATATGACTATCTTTTGGTCAATGATGATTTTGAAAAAACACTGAAAGATTTGATAGCTATTGCACTTGCTTCAAGACATCGGATAACCTCGATAGATACGGAGAATTTTATAAGCTCTTGGGTAAGTGAAGAGTAAGAAAACCTCTCTTACAATACATTTAGAAAATAATGGTATAATATCGGATTTTAAAATTATATGTAGATAAGCATAAGGAGCTTAATATGGGTTTTAGTACAACAGAATTGATGATTGTTTTAGCAATCGTAGTTTTACTTTTTGGTGCAAAAAAGATACCAGAACTTGCAAAGGGTGTAGGTAAAGGTATAAAGAGTTTCAAGAGCGAAATGCAAGAAGATGAAGTAGCTACAAAAAAAGAAGCTGAAAAAATCGAGAAAAAAGAAGAAACTACTGCTAATGCTGAAGTTGTAGAAGAAACTAAAAAAGCATAATAAGGCTTAGAGAATTGAAAAAACGTGTCATAAAGACAATATTTGATGAAATCCAAAGAGAGTTTGTTTTAGAGAAGCCTAAAGATCTCTCTTTTGGTCACTACGCAACGCCAATCGCCTTTTCCCTAGCAAAAGAGTTAAAAAAATCTCCAATGATGATAGCTGAAGAGATATGCAAAAAATTTGACAGCAATCCAATTTTTAAAGAAGTTACTTCTGTAAAAGGGTATGTAAATTTTAAGCTCAGTGAAGATTTTTTAGATGAGTATGCTTCATGGGCAATTGCAAATGAAAATGAGTTTGCCAAAGACACTCATGATGAGAGTATTCTCTTGGAGTATGTCAGTGCAAATCCAACAGGACCTTTGCATATAGGACATGCTCGTGGTGCTGTTATCGGAGACTCTTTGTATCGTATCGGTAAACACTTGGGATACGATATCAAAAGTGAATACTACGTAAATGATGCTGGTAATCAAGTGGATTTACTAGGACTCTCTATATACCTAGCAGGGAGAGAACATATCTTACATGTAGAAGTTATCTGGCCCCAAGAGTTTTATAGAGGTGAGTATATTGTAGATTTGGCTCATGTGGCTTCACAAGAGTTGGGAGTTGAGATTTTTAAAGACGAATCAAACATTCAAGTGCTCTCATCTTGGGGTAAAGATAAGATGATAGAACTTATAAAATCAAACTTGGCAGATGTTGGGATAGAGTTTGAAAACTTTGTGAGTGAAAAATCTTTATACGACAAATGGGATGCAAGTTTTGAAAAACTTAAAAGTTCAAATAAAACGTATATCGAAGGTGATAAAACTTGGATTCGTTCAACTGATTTGGGTGATGAAAAAGATAGAGTTGTCGTAAGAGATGATGGAAGACCAACATACCTTGCAGGCGATATTATCTATCACGATTATAAATATCAGAGAAATTTTGACCGTTATATCAACATCTGGGGTGCTGACCACCATGGCTATATCTCAAGAGTAAAAGCTGCTATAAACTTTTTAGGCTACGATGAGAGTAAGTTAGAAGTTATCTTGGCACAGATGGTTTCGCTTTTAAAAGGTGGAGAGCCTTACAAAATGAGTAAGCGTGCTGGCAATTTTATACTTATGAGTGATGTTGTAAATGATGTAGGAAGTGACGCCCTTCGTTTTGTCTTCTTAAGTAAAAAAAGTGATACACACTTAGAATTTGATGTAGATATGTTCAAACAAGAAGATAGTTCAAACCCTATATTTTATATCAATTATGCACATGCAAGAATCAATCAAGTATTTGCCAAAAGTGGCAAGAGTATAACAGATATAAAAGATATAAAGCTTGATGATTTAAGTGAAGATGGTGCTAACCTTCTTTACAGTGCTCTTCTTTTACCAGAAGTATTAGAAGATGTGTTTCATTCAAGACAAGTTCAAAAGCTCCCAGAATACTTAAAAAACCTTGCTGCACTGCTTCATAAGTTTTATAATGAAAACAGAGTTGTTGGTGAAGTGAACGAAGATAAATTCTTAAAACTTTTTGCTATGGTTGGTGTGAGTTTAAGAGTTGGTCTAAATTTGATTGGTATCAAAGCTAAAGATAAGATGTAAAAATCGAAGTTAACAAGTAAAGCAAACGGCGTTGTATGTCGGTTGCTTTACTTTACATGTAAGAGTTTTAAACTCTTACATGTAAGATTTATTCTGCGTCATCCAAAGTTGGCATAGCCTTTTTCATCTCTTCATCGCGATGTGCTAAAAACTCTTCTAAGTTATATTTTGAACGGTAAGCTGGACTCATAAGATGTACTAAAATATCGCCCATGTCTATAACAACCCATTCACCCTCATCATCTATATTGAGAAAGCTTTCGTTGTGTTCTCTTAGCTCTTTTTTGAGTGCATCTAGCAAAGACAGACCATGTCTATCTCCCATCGTTGTTGCGATGACTACTTGCTCTACAAAGTAGTCTTTTGTACTCATGTCAAAAACTTGTATATTTTCAGCTTTTTTTTCATCAAGAACTTTTACAATTCTTTCTATTCTTTCTTTCATTGTTTTCCTTGGTAATACTTTTTTACTTCATTTTCGATTTTTTTTGGGATGAAAGATATATCCATTTTTTCTCGAAGTTTTGAGGAACTGATATTAACATTTATAGACAATTTTTTCAAGTTTTTAGGTAAAACTACATCATCTCTAGTAGCGATTACAAATTCTACCAACTTTTTCAGCTCTTCGTAGCGATGCCATTTATATAAAGTCTCATAATTATCCGAACCAATTATAAGGTAAATCTTTTCAATAGTATTATTTTTTAGTAAAAATTCTACGGTCTCTATACTAGGGACTGCTCTTTTTTGATTTGTTTCAAAATCAAGTACTTCCACTTTCCTCTCATCTTCAAAAAGCTTTTGTAACCACATAAGCCTTGTTTTTTCATCTGCATGAAAAGTTTTTTTAAAAGGATTGAGATAGGTTGGGATGATAAAAAGTTTTTCTACATGTAAAGTTTTTAAAGCTTCTTGAACAACCTGTTCATGTCCTATGTGAGGTGGGTCAAAAGAACCACCAAATATCGCTATATTCATTTATAACCCTTCTTTAATTGCCTAATTATAACAAGAAAACTGTATGAATAAATTATTTTTTATTTATTGCAATACTTCACGTTTAAGTCATTTTGGAAGAATAAACTTTCTTCAGTCAAAAAAATAAATAACTTTTCTAAGATTTATTTTAGAAACTTTCAATTAACTAAAAGGAAAAAAAGATGTCAACAAGAATTGAACACGATTTGATAGGAGACAAAGAGATCTCCAATGATTGTTATTATGGTGTACAAACTGCTCGTGCAGCTGAAAACTTTCATATAACAGGAGTAACGCTTTCGGGCTTTCCTACATTTATAGAATCCCTTGCAAAAGTAAAAAAAGCAGCAGCGTTAGCAAACTGTGAGCTTGGGATACTAGATGAAAAGAAAAAAAATGCAATTTGTGAAGCTTGTGATGAGATTATCTCAGGTAAGTACCATGACCAATTTGTAGTCGATATGATTCAAGGTGGAGCTGGTACATCAACAAATATGAATGCAAATGAAGTTATAGCAAACATAGGTTTAGAACTTATGGGTTACAAAAAAGGTGAATACAAATACCTTCATCCAAACAATGATGTAAACCTTTCACAATCTACAAATGATGCTTATCCGACAGCTCTTCGTGTAGCTCTTTATGAAAAACTAGGTGAGTTAACAGAGTCAATGAAAATCATCAAAAAATCTTTTGCAAATAAAGCATGTGAGTTTAAAGACATCATCAAGATGGGTAGAACTCAACTTCAAGATGCAGTTCCAATGACGCTAGAACAAGAGTTCCGNNTATGCTGTTATGATAGCTGAAGATATCCAACGTGTGAGTGAAGCAAGACAATTAGTTCGTGAAATGAACATGGGAGCAACTGCAATTGGTACAGGGATTAACGCACATCCAGAGTATTCAAAACTAGTTGAAAGTAAACTTCAAGAAGTAACAGGTCGTCCTTTTGTAACAGCTGGTGATTTGATTGAAGCAACGCAAGATACAGGAGCTTATGTACAGATTTCTGGTGTACTTAAACGTGTAGCAACTAAAATGTCAAAAATTTGTAATGACTTAAGAC